>JAVMKH010000202.1:0-11862 GCA_031732935.1 Candidatus Contendibacter sp. | reverse complement strand
TCACCCCATCCCGAGCGCATCATTCGCGCGGCTGAACAATGTGGCTAATCAGGAGAGTTTTTAACTTTGGAAAAGTAGGTTGGTATTTAGAAATTCAACAACCGGTATAGGACTGCTATATTATAATATAGCGCTCCTATACGATTTATGGATTTTGTATTTTGTCATCCATAATATCTGAAAATTTTTTATCAATATTTTCAATACCTTAAAATTAACACAAAATTGAAGAATTCCACAACCTGGAAAGGAGCGCTATAGGTGTTTAACCCAATTTGTTCTACTTTTGACGATGAGGGCTATCAAGCGTGAATTTAAAGCTGCCGGTAGGCGTCAGAGCCTATCCGTTGAAAACCCATCAAGATGAGCGTGGCTGGCTAGCCGAATTTTTTCGGGAAGAATGGAATACAGATCTACATTTTGTACAATGGAATTGCGTCTTTTCCCACGCCAAAGCTTTACGAGGTGTCCATGTTCATCTAAAACATTGGGATTATCTGATTTTGCTCAAAGGAAATATGTTGCTTGGTTTAAATGATTTGCGCTCGGACTCCGAAACATTCGGATTGTCGACTATGGTGGAATTGTCGGAAACGTCGCTGACAACATGGACGATCCCACCAGGCGTTGCGCATGGGTTTTTCTTCCCGGTCGAATCGATGTACTGCTATGCAGTTTCAGAGTACTGGAATCCGAATGATGAACTGGGCTGTCTTTGGAATGATCCAGAACTGGGACTGCATTGGCCGGTCTCACAACCTCTGCTCTCGGAACGGGATCGTCAGGCGCCGCCTTTTAAAGAACTGCTCGGTCATTTTAACAGAGAGAAAACAGCGTTTTCTCAGAGAGGGTTGTCATGAGCAAGCTCCCTTTCGGAGACCTCCCAATAGGTCTGATCGGCTGTGGTCGATGGGGTCGTTTTATCTTACGGGATCTGACCCAGTTGGGTTGTGAAGCCTGGGTAGTTGCTGATTCTTCAAGTAGCGTCGCCAATGCAACAGTTTATGGCGCGCGGCACATCGTCTCTAAAATCGATGAACTGCCGAGCCATCTCAAAGGCTATATCGTTGCAGTCCCCAGCTCCTTACACAAGGATATTGTGATCAGACTGCTGGATCGTCAGCGCCCGATTTATGTCGAAAAACCCTTGACGGTTGACTGTGAATCGGCCCATTTTCTGGTTAAAACAGCCGGTGAGCGGGTTTTTGTCATGGATAAATGGCGTTATCACCCAGCCATCGAAATGTTGGCTGGTATGATCAGTGATGGCGAATTAGGCCAGGTTCGCACAATTCGCACGAGGCGGGTGGGGTGGGGAAATCCACATGGGGATGTGGACACTGTGTGGATTCTGCTGCCGCACGACCTCAGTATTATCTTGCATCTGCTGGGGTGTTTGCCCAAACCACGCTGGGCGGTCGGTGAGTGGGTTGCCCAGGGCCAGATGTGCAGTCTGTCTGGCGTGTTGGGGGATGACCCCAGGGTGTGGGTCGAAGTGTCGTCCAGTATCCCAGTTCGAGAACGATCAGTGTGTGTCGTCTTCGACCAGGGCACCGCCATGATGGCTGACCCTTTCGCCGATCATGTCCTTATTCAACCCGGTTGTGGTCTGGATCAGCAAGCGCTGGTTGTGGAAAAGCGCCCGATTTCCACTGAGATGCCCTTATTTCGCGAGTTGCGGGCATTTCTGGCGCATTTGCGGGGTGGGCCGCCTCCGTTCAGCAGCGCCACCGATGGGGCGATCATTGTCGAAACGATTGTCGCCATGCGTGAGATGGCTGGCCGCCACAGCCACAACTCAAGGACATAAACCTTGCCTCTAGCGACTATAGTGATTCCCACTCACGATCACGCTGATACGATCCGCTATGCGCTAGCCAGTGTCCAGGCGCAAACCCTCCAAGATTTTGAAGTGCTGGTGGTGGGAGATGGCGCTCCCCAACGCACCAGTGAGATTATGGCTGAGATTTGCGCGAAAGATCCCCGCATCCACTATTTTCCCAATGCCAAGGGCGCAGGTCATGGCGAACAATATCGAGCCACTGCACTTTCTGGAGCCAAAGGCGATATTGTGGCTTATCTAGGTGATGACGACCTCTGGTTGCCTCATCATCTAGAAAGCCTGTTACAGATACTCCAAGATGCTGATTTCGCCCATACGCTGCATACGGCCATCCAGCCTGGCGGTGACGTGGTGGCTTTAGGCGGTGATTTGGCCTGCGCGACGATTCGCCAGTCCATGAGGCTGGAAAAATGGAATTTTTTTGGACCGACTTGCGTGGGACATACATTGGCGGCTTATCGACGGCTACCTTACGGTTGGCGGCCCAGGCCGGAGGGCTTATGGAGCGACCTATACATGTGGCGACAATGGCTCGATCAACCCTGGTGCCGCTTCCTTTCCGAACCGATTCCAACGACATTGCATTTTCCTAGTCCTTGGCGTAATGGCTGGACTCCCGAACAACGCTTACAGGAACTGAATCAATGGAGCGTGCGGCTTACCGAAGCCGGGTTTGATCAATGGCTTCTGTTAAAAGTAATGAAATGCTGGCAGCGTCGGGTAGTTGAACCAGAGGCTTTACATTCGCTTGGCAACCTTTTAAGCCAACATGGGTGTATTGTTGAAAGCGAATTTCTGCAACGCAAAGCGATCGAAGTTAATCCAAACATCCCTGGTTTTTATGTAGGTTTAAGTATATCTCTGTACCAGCAACACAAATTTGATGAAGCGGTGATGGCTGCGCAACGGGCAGCCGACATGGAGCCTGAAAACCCCCATTTATTGGGTCATTGGGGTAGTTTGCTAGGTTTAGCCAGCCGATTTACCGAAGGGGAAACTGTACTGCGTAAAGCGATTGCGCTCGATCCCAAGACAGGTTTGTTCCAACGCCATCTAAGCCAAATCCTATGCTATCAAGGACGGTTCAAGGAGGCGCTTCAGGCTGCCCAAGAAGCCCTTCGGCTAAATCCTGATAGTCCTGAATTTAAGAATCACTTGAAAAATCTTCTTAAAAAAGGACGCTAAAGAAGGGATGCACGATGCCTACTTCGTAAGGCTACCGCCGGCTCCCCCAAAGACCAGAATCCCGACTAGCGCCACGCCGAGCAAAACTAGTGCCGTAATACGCAACCACCGCCGCTGGCGGTCATACGCCTTCCGATCCACGATCCTGCCCAGGAGGGGGGCGCCATCGGGCTGAAGTGCCACCAGTTCATTGCCCGGCTTCGGTTCTCGACAATAGGCCTGAACCTCGGTATCCCGGCGCGGTGGCGGACTCCAGCGAAACGACGGGTTGATCAGCGCGTGAACCGGCCCCGCCGGCGAGTGGCCCGCCAGCGGATGCAGCATGGCCAGCACACCATCGCGGCTGGCCCGCTCGATGGGCGCCAACCGGAAGGCTTGCGGCGCGCAATCCCGCAGCAGTTGGTCGGCGGTGTTCAGGGAACGCGCCAACCGGTGATCCAGATACCACATCAACCCACCCAGCAACGCCACGATCGGCAACATCAGCAGGCCGATCAATCCCAGCAGCAGCAGGTTCGTGCCATCCTGGCTGGTGAAGGCGATCATCATCTCGAACAGCAGCGTGCCCGCCACGGTCAGGAACAGCAGCAGACTCAGCCGCCGCAACCGCCGACGGTGAACGGCAGCCAGCTTTTGCAGGCTGGGATGCAGGGGAGAAGCGGGAGAAACAGGGTTCATGGGTGCATTGGGCATCGGATGTCAGGCGCCCGCGCGGGCCGAGATGGAGAAAATACCGGTGTCCAGCCAGTAGCCGTACTCGTCCTTGAGCGTCTGCAACTTCAGTTGCACCACGCCGCCCGGTTGCTGGTTGCCGTTGGCGTCGGCCACGTCGGTCACCTTGAAATCCAGGTCCACGTTTTCATCGGTGGCGCGTTCCAACGTCACCTTGAGCGGCAACGCCTTGGCGCGGGCGTCCTGCGGGCGGGCGAAGGTGATGCGATACAACGGCGTCGCCGGCCAGCGTTCCACCCCCAGTTGCCGGAAACCCAGGAATACCGGCGCGTAGAAATCGAAAGTCGCCTCCGGCAACCGGGTCTTGCGATCCTCCAGTTCCAGATTGGCGAACAACACGTTGTCCTGTTTCAACCGGCCGGTTTGCTCCAGCACCCCGACGAAGCGGGCGGTGGATTTCATCCCCAGTTCGCGGCTGCGCAGGTTGAACTTGTACAACTGTCCTTCCGATAGCGCGCAGACCATGGCCCCGACCGCCGCCGTGGTCTTGGGATCGGTCAAGCGCCCGCTGACCGAGCGGAATGGATACCAATCGCCGACCCGATAGGTATGCAGGCTGACGATGCGATCCGGCGGCGTCGGTAGCTTGGCCAGAATCGCCGCCCGCACCGCCGGCAGTCGGCAAGGCCGCCCGGAAATCAGTAGATAGTCGCAGTCGTACAGGTACACCACCTCGCACAGATCGCTCAACACCTGGCCGAGAATGCGGCGCACCGTGGTGTCCAACGCCAGCATGGTGGTGGCGAACGCCACGTCGGCCAGCTTGAAACCCTGGCCGCCGTCGACGCGCACCGCTTCTTCCAGAAACGCCACCACTTGCTCGTGCGGTCCCGCGCCGGCCGGATAGACATCGGCGAGTTTCAGGGTCACGGCTTCGTTGCCGGCGCTGAGATCGGCGTTCTCGTAGCGGTGCAGCAGTTCCAGCGCTAGCGGCAGCGCGACCTGATTGGCGAACTGCCGACGCAGCACCCGGTCGCGCTCGGCTTGATCGCCGCGATTGGCGCCCAGCAGCCGGGCCAACAATTCCTCGGGGTTGGCCGCGCCGCTCTTACGGATGGCGTCCAGCAACGCCGGCAACACGTTGCGCTCGATCAGTCCGCACAGCACGTCATCGCCGGCGATGTTGAAACCCTCGCGGAATTCCTGGGTCGGCTTGACCGCCGTGCCGCCTTCCAACTGATAGGTGGTCACGATCAAGTCGGTGGTGCCGCCGCCGATATCGATGCTGGCCAGCCGCAGGGTAGGGGATTCACCGTATCCCTCGCGCATCCGGCCAAAGACTTGGAACAACAGCGCGGCGTCGCCCTGGAAGTTGTGCTTGATCTCGTTGTACAGGAACACGATCTGGGTGCCGGTGGCCTCGTCCCATTGCAGGAACGGCTCCGGGGCCTGGCTCTCGTCCAGCCCCAGTGCCCGCCAGGTCAAGCGAATGGCGGTCCCGACCCGGCGGGCGAACAGCTTGCGCTCGGCCAGCGGCATGGCGGTCGGCAGGGTCAGGATGACCCGTCGCAGTCGACGCGGGGCCTCGGAATAGACCCGCTCGTAGCGGCGGGCCGGTGAGTTGGCCTGGACGAAGGCTTGCAGCAGCACCTCGGCGACGAAGAAGCTCATCAGCGAGCCACGGGCGAACAAGGCGGTCACGGCGGGTGGCTCGCCGACGGCCAGCTCCTCGCCGTCCTCGCGCAGGTAGCCGACGAAGGGACCGGTGGTGACCGGGCCACTGTCGCCGGCGCTGGCCGGGCCAGGATTGAAGCGCCAGGGATGATGGCGTGGATCGGTATCCCACAAATAACGCTTGGGGCCGGACAAGCCGGTGCTGCCCTCCGCGCCGTGACTGAACCAGGACAGCGCCTGGGCCTCGAAACCGACCCGGGTCACCGTCGGCCACAGAAACGCGCTGGCCCGCCCGCTGCGGCGCGACAGTTTCTCGTCGCCGAACGCGCCGCGCACGAACTCGATCCGGCTGGGAAAGGGTTCGTCGTAGACCCGCTCGGGATGGCTCAAGTCGCGCAGCTCCAGCCGGTAGCTGTCGTTCATGTCCACCGGGGCGTCGCCGCTGGTTTCCATCAAGATTCCGCAGGTACGGGAATTGCCGATGTCCAGCACCAAGTCCACATCCACCGGTTGGTTGAGCCGGGCGGTCGGCCCTTCGTCGACGAAAGTGAAGCGCAGGCGCGGTGGCTGGACCGCCCGGCGCAGCAGGGTCAAGACGGTCAGATACGCAGCGACCGCGTCCGGGCTCTTGCGCAACTCGGCCTCGTCCACCCGGCGCGGAGCGCGACGACGCAGTTCGAAGGCGTGAAATCGCTGGAAGAGCCATTCCCGCACCCATTCCTGTTCCAGGAACCAGGCCGTATCCGCCTCGGTGTCGGTGAGGGCGAATTCCTCGCCGGACTGCATGTCCAGTGGGCTGGGGGCGAGATAGGGTCGACCCTCGCGAGTCGGTAACAGTTGGGTGTCGAAGGCCAGGGTCACGCGGTGGGTATGGCCCTCGGCGACCGGCGCGGGCAATTCCACCAATCGCGCCCGCGCCCAGTTGGTCGGTCCCTGGTCGAACAGGTGATAGCCGTCCGGGCGTGGTTCCCGAATGCGCAGGAAAGGAATCGGAATCCAGGCGCCGTCGAGGATGCCGGCGGCCTTCGCGGCGTTCAGCGAATAGACCTGCTCCGGTGGAACCGCCCGCCCGTCTTGGGTGACGAACTGGCCGCTGGCGTCGTCCGGGTACAGCGCGGTTAGGATGGCGCGACCATCGGCGCCAGGTTCCGTCAGAAAGGCCCGCGAAACTCGCGCTTCGTTGAGGTTGAAGCCGAAATCCAGAAACTGGATCGCCGTGTTTGGAATCAGGTTGACGAGCGAAGCAAGGGTTTTGAGTTTTGCCAACATGGCTGGTTACCTTCGCAAATACGGCTATCCTTGGGGAATTCCGACCTGACCGGAGTCGCGACCGCCTCATTCGGCCTGGGACGCATTGTACGGCTTTTCGACCGGTCGGGTTTTCCTCGCCCCGAGCGGGCTGGAATCGCTTGCCGAGGCGAGAGACCAAACCCAGGTCGAGGACGGTCGGTTGCGCAAGGGTTTCGCGCCCCGTCAATTTAGTCGAAAGCCACGACGAAAGCTTCCCACCGGAAATCACTCATGCCCGTTCTCGCCGGTTCCCCGCTGCCCTTGCGCCGCGATTCGATTCCGTGCTCCGATCGCGTGGTGGGTTATCTCGCCCTGGCCGCGACGCTCATCTCCTGCCTGTGGGTGGCGTTCCCCGCCTTGGCGGCGCCGGCGAGCAGCGCAAGGCGCGAGGTGTTGATCCTGGCTTCCTATCATGCCGGCTTCATGTGGGACGACGGCATCAAGCGGGCGGTGACCGACGTGCTCAAACCGGCGGAGGATCCGCTGGAATTGCATTTCGAATACATGGACACCAAGCGGATCAACGACGCGACCTACGCGCGCATGCTCCACGATCTGTATCGCTATAAATACCGCGACACCCGATTCGCGGTGATTATCGCCTCCGACAATTTCGCGTTCGACTTCCTGCGGGAATACCGTGACGAGTTGTTTCCGGACGTTCCCGTGGTGTTCTGTGGGGTCAATTTTTTCCGGGACGAGATGTTGGCAGGACAACATTCGTTCACTGGCGCGGCGGAGACGTTCGACGCGGTCGCGACCCTGGATATCATCGTCAAGGCCCATCCGACGATGAAGACGCTGTTCGTGCTCAACGACCCGGACTTGACCGGGCAGGCGTGGGCCGACGATATCCGGCGACAGATTGCCGGCCGCTATCCACGCCTCCGGATCGACTACGCCGAGCCGATGACCGAGGCGCAAGCCATCGAACGCGTTCGCGCGCTTCCCACCGGTACGGTGGTGTTGCTGGGCGTCTTTCTGCGCGACACCCAGGGCCAGTACGTGAAGGCGCCCGATTTCGCCCGGCGGTTGACCGCCGCCAGTCCCGTTCCGGTCTACGGCCTGCTGGATCTGTATATCGGTTACGGCATCGTCGGCGGCCACATCATCGACGGCTACCATCAGGGCGAGTTAGTCGCCCGCCTGGCGCGACGAGTGCTGGACGGCGAAGTGGCGGATCGCATTCCGGTCATCAAGCAAGGCGTGACCCGCCCGATGTTCGACTACGTTCAACTGCGGCGTTTCGACATCCCGAAAAGCACCCTGCCCGAGGGCAGCGTCATTCTCAATCAGCCCTATTCGTTTTACGAAGAGCACAAGAGCAAGATTTTCGTGGCGGCAGCGTTCGCCACCGCTGCGACCGCCTTCATCTTTCTGCTGAGCGGCGCGCTCGTGGCCCGGCGGAAAGCGGAAATCCGACTGCGCGACAGCCAGCAACGGCTGACGCTCACCCTCGACGCGGTGAACGAAGGGGTGTGGGATTGGCGCGTGCCGACCGGAGAAACCGTTTTCAGCCCTCGCTATTACACGATGCTGGACTACGAACCGTATGAGTTTCCGCAAAACCGCGCCGCGTGGATCGGTCTGCTCCATCCCAACGACGTTGAACGGGCGGAGCGGAGGGTTCGTCAACACTTCGAGCATGGCGAGGCCTACGCCGTCGAATTGCGGATGCGGAGCAAATCCGGAGGATGGCGCTGGATTCTGGCCCGGGGGCTGGTGGTGGAGCGCGATGCCGCCGGCCACCCGTTGCGGATGGTGGGCACCCATACCGATATTACCGAGCGCAAGCAGGCGGAGATCGCGCTGAAAACTAGCGAGGAGCGGTACCGGGCCTTGATCGAATCGATGGGCGAAGGCCTGATCGCCATCGACCGCGAGGCTAGGTTGACTTACGCCAACCCCCAATTTCAACTCATGACCGGCTTTTCCGACGAGGAACTGCGGGACGCCGCCTTGGAAACCCTGTTGAGCGATGATGGCAAGGCTGTTTTCCGTGTTCAGTTCGAACGGCGCAAGCAGGGAATCGCCGAACGCTACGAACTGGAATGGCTGAAGAAGGACGGTGGCGCGATCTTGACTTTGGTCTCGCCCAAGCCACTCCATGATCCGGAGGGCCATTTTGCTGGGTCCTTCGCCGCGATCACCGACATCACCGAAAGCAAGCGGGCGGAGCGAGAACTGATTGCCTACCGGGACCACCTGGAAGAGTTGGTTAGGGAACGGACCGCGGATCTGGCGCGCGCCAAGGACGCGGCCGAGGCCGCGAACCGGGCGAAGTCGCTTTTCCTGGCGAACATGAGCCATGAACTGCGCACGCCGCTGAACGCGATCCTGGGCTTCTCGGCGTTGATGCGGCGGGATGCGTCCATCACCGACAACCGCCTGCGGCAAAGCCTGGACATCATCAATCGTAGCGGCGAGCATCTGCTGGCCCTGATCAACGATATTCTGGACATGGCCAAGATCGAAGCCGGTCGCCTGCAAGCACAAATCAAACCACTCAATCTCGGCGCTCTGGCGCACGATGTCGTGGAGCTGATGCGAGGGCGGGCCACCGAAAAGGGTTTGAGGTTGCGACTGGAGCAATCCTCGGCGCTACCTCGGCTGGTTCGCGGCGACGAAACCAAGTTGCGGCAAACGTTGGTCAACTTAGTCGGCAACGCCATCAAGTTCACCGAGCAGGGCGAGGTGATCCTGCGGCTGGGAGCCACGCCGGAGCCATGCGGCTTGCGGCTGTCGATTGAAGTGGAAGACAGCGGAATCGGCATCGCAGTGGCGGATCAACTCCGGATCTTCGACCCGTTCGCGCAAGTGGAAAAGACCGGCGCGCAAAAGGGAACCGGCCTGGGGCTGGCCATCACTCGGCAATTCGTGGAATTGATGGGCGGCCGGATCGGCGTGACCAGCCAGCTTGGGCGAGGTAGCTGCTTTCGGATCGAGCTGCCGGTCGAGCCTATCGCCGAGTCCGAGATGCCAGCCAGCACGTTCGATCCGGGCGACGTGTCGACCCTAGAGCCGGGCCAGCCGGACTACCGGGTCCTGGTCGTCGAGGACCAACCGGAGAACGCTCAGTTACTGAGTCGGTTGCTGAGCGAGGCGGGGTTTCAGGCGCGAACCGCCGAGAACGGTGTCCAGGGAGTCGAACTGTTCCAGCGCTGGCGGCCTCACTTCATCTGGATGGATCGGCGCCTGCCAGAGATGGACGGGCTGGAGGCGACGCGGCGCATTCGGAGCCTGGAGGGTGGCCGGGAGGTCAAGATCGTCGCCCTGACCGCTTCCGTATTCGTCGAACAGCATCAGGAAATGCTGGCGGCCGGGATGGACGACGTGGTTCACAAACCGTTTCGACCCGCGACAATCTTCGATTGTCTGGCTCGGCACCTGGGCACGCGGTATCTTTATCAGGAGCGCGTCGCGCCACTGGCTGTCGTCGAAACGGCCATCAACCTCGTGGCCTTGGCGGCATTGCCGGAAGCGCTGCGACGGGATCTGGCGGACGCCCTGGTCACTCTGAATACCGAACGCATCGACGAACTGATCGGGCGCGTGGCCGAACGGGACGCGGCGCTCGGTGAACTTCTGCGCCGATATGCCGACAACTACGATTACGACCCAATCATAAAAACGCTGGCGCTGAACGAAAAAATCACTGAGTGAAATGACGAAAAGGCTGTCGCTGGCGCTCACAACGCCAGCCGCCGCGGGGTGCCGTTCATCCACCTGGTGTTTCCCGCTTGGGGCGCCGATCCTGGCCGGGTGATTCTTGATGACGGGATAGCTGGTGCCCGCTACCGCCCGACCGCTTCCAAAATCTCCTTGGCGCTGACCTCGACCGGCTTGTTGGTGATGTCCACCACCGCGAAACCGCCCTGGAGAAACACCCGCCGGGCCGCTTCCAGTTCCTCGCGCAGCTTGAGCGGATTGCTGTAGCTCCCGCTCAGCGATACCTTGAGCCGGCGCTCGCGCCAGCGCCGATGCACCAACAATTGGTCTGGATCGATGGTCAGTCCCACCACCCGCCGCCGGTACAGTTGGAACAGTTCCGGAGGCGGTTCCCCGCCGACCAGCGGCACGTTGGCAACCTTCCAGCCGAGCGAGGCCAGATAAAGACTGATGGGTGTTTTGCCGACTCGCGACACGCCGACCAGTACGATATCCGCCTGCCGCCAGCCCTCGGGATGGCGACCATCGTCGTGGGCCAGGGTGTAGTCGATGGCCTCGGTTCGCTCCAAAGCCTCGCGGTTCTGTTCTCGATAAAGGCCCGGCCGTCCCAGTGGTTCCGTGCCCAGCACGACCTGCAACTGAGCCAGCAACGGTCCCATGAGATCGACCGCCAGCACGCCGCGATTCCGGGCGAGCCGCTCGAGGGTCAGACGCAGATCGGCATCGACCAACGTATACACGATCAGGCCGTTGGCGGTGGCCGCCCGCGCGACCGCGCTTTCCAAAGGTTCCGGTCGCCGAACCCCGGCGATGACCTCAACCGTCGCATCCGCCTCTGAAAATTGCGCCAGCGCGGTTCGCAACAGTTGTTCGCCGCTGAAGCCCGTCCCACCCGAAACGATAAAAATCGTGGTCATGCCGGCCTCGCAATTGGCATTTTCCAAGTTTGGTCCCGCGCCGCCGCATAGCCGGTATCCAGTTGCGGTCGCAAAGCGACCAGCGCCGCCAGCCGGCGAATCAGATCGGTCAGGTAAACGGCCTCGTCCAACCGCAAATCCCGCCCCAACACCGCCTTTTCCCGATAGCTCAGCCACTTCTTGACGACTTGATAACCGCCGACGCTGTATTCCCACACTGACCGGGGCACGTTGGACAAATAAGCGACTTCGTTCAAGTAAAGATCGTAAGAGGGTTCCGCCGTCGGCTCTTCGAGCGGGCGCGGTTCGATGCGTCCCTTGCCCGGCATGGTGACGCCGCCCTTGCCCGCATAGCCCCAACCCGCTGTCACGGCCAGTTCGCCATCGTCCGGGTCGATGCTACCGCCGCCGACCCGGTACATGGCGCCCACGGCCCGTAACTCCGGGCGAATCTTGCCGGCGGTCACCCCCGTTACGGATCGGTCGATGTCCAGCAATGCGGCGATCCGGCGGCCCAGTTCGGCGGAAGCCAACAGCGCATCCCGCTCCGCCGGCAAGGGAATCCGGGGCCAATCCTGGCGAATGCCGTCGGCGTTCTCGGCTAAATACGCT
>JAVMKH010000201.1:46946-60353 GCA_031732935.1 Candidatus Contendibacter sp. | reverse complement strand
GCTCGCCGATGCCGCCGGTGAACACGATGGCGTCGAGTCCGCCCAGCGCGGCGGCGAGCGAGCCCAGTTCCCGGCCGATGCGGTAAACGAACAGCTCCACCGCGAATTGCGCCTTCGGTTCGTCGGAACCGAGCAGGGTGCGCATGTCGCTGGAGAGGCCCGATACGCCCAGCAGACCCGACTGCTGGTAGAGCAGTTTCTCGATGGCGCGAGCGTCCATCTGTAACTCGTCCATGAGATAGAGGACGACGCCGGGGTCGAGATTGCCGCTGCGGGTGCCCATCGGCAATCCGTCCACGGCGGTGAAACCCATGGTGCTGGCGACGCTTTTGCCGGCGCGGATCGCGGCCATGCTGGCGCCGTTGCCCAAATGCAGCACCACGGTGCGTCCCGCCGCCGCGCGAGCGTCGTATTCGGGCAAAACGGACGCGATGTATTCGTAGGACAGGCCGTGGAAGCCGTAGCGCCGCACGCCCCGCTCGGTAATCTCGGGCGGCAGCGCGAACGCCTGGGCCACTTCCGGCTGGTGGCGATGGAAGGCCGTGTCGAAGCAGGCCACCTGCGGCAATTGCGGCTGGTTGGCTAGCAACAGACGGATCGGCTTGAGGTTGTGGGGCTGGTGCAACGGCGCCAGCGGGATAAATTGTTCCAGGTGCCCGACGATCTCGGCGGTTAGTCGGACCGGTGCGGCGTAGTCGAGACCGCCGTGCACCACGCGGTGACCCACGGCGATCAGCCGGTGCTCGCCGAGATGTTCGCGCAGAAAGCCGGCCAGAAAACCGACGGCACCGTCATGCCCCAGCGGTTCGCCCGCCGGCCACTGTTTTTCGCCGACGATGCCCCCCGCCGCGTCTTTGGCTTTGAACCGGGGCGTGGTGTAAAGCCCCTCGATTTGCCCGCCCAGCAATAGATCAAGCGTTTCGCCTCGTTCCAGGAATAGCGAGAACTTGATGCTGGACGAACCCGCGTTGACCACCAAGATTGCGTCGCTCATCACACCACCACCTTGCTTGCGTTCGCCCGCCGCGCCTGAGCGACCAACGCCGCCACCGCGCAGGACGCCAGCCGGGTCGTCACCGAATCAGCGCGGCTGGTGAGGATGATCGGCACCCGGGCGCCGAGCACGATGCCGGCCGCGTCGGCATCGGCCATGAAGGTCAGGCTCTTGGCCAACATGTTCCCGGCTTCCAGATCGGGCACGATCAGGATATCGGCCCGGCCCGCCACCGGCGAGTCGATCTTCTTAATCTGGGCTGCCTCCAGGTCGATAGCGTTGTCCAGCGCCAGCGGGCCGTCCAGGATGCCGCCGGTAATTTGCTTGCGATCGGCCATCTTGCACAGGGCGGCGGCCTCGATCGTGGATTGCACCTTGGGATTGACCGTTTCCATGGCCGACAAAATCGCTACTTTCGGCTGATCGAAACCCAAGGCGCGGCAGAGGTCGATGGCGTTCTGGACGATGTGGACCTTGTCTTCCAGCGTCGGGAAGATATTGATGGCCGCGTCGGTGACGACGATGGCGCGATCCAGGCTCGGCACGTCCATGATGAAGGCGTGACTGATGCGCCGCTCGGTGCGCAAACCGGTCGCTGTCCGCACCACCGCGCCCATCAGCTCGTCGGTGTGCAGGCTGCCTTTCATCAGCATCTCGGCCTTGCCTTCGCGCGCCAGTTGCACCGCCAGATCGGCGGCGGCGTGGCTGTGCGGCGCGTCCACGATCTCGTAGCCCGCCACGTCGAGCTGGAACTGCGCCGCCACGGCTTGGATCTTGGCGCGCGGGCCGACCAGAATCGGTTGCAAGATGCCGAGTTCGGCGGCTTCCACCGCGCCCTTGAGCGAGGTTTCGTCGCAGGGGTGGGCCACGGCGGTCGGCACCGGGGTCAGCGCCTTGCATCGGGCGATGAGCCCTTCGTATTTTTTGTGCTTGCGTTCCATGAATTCGGTCCTCATTTTCGGTATCGATCGGCCGGTCCCTTGCGCTCCCCCTCTCCCGCAAGCGGGAGAGGGGTTAGGGGTGAGGGTCTCAAACGGCCTGGAACAGCTTCTCGATCTCAGCCAACCGCTCGGCCCGCTCGCCGGTGACCTCGCCGGCCGCCGATGCGACCAAACGGATCTTGGCGACCGAATCCGCCCGAATGGCCGGGTCGGCGGGCAGCATCTTCGGGATCGCGGCCAGCGCGCCGTCGCGGTCGAGCAGCAACGCGAAAAACTGCTCGCGCAACAACCGCTTGAATTCCTCCAGGGTCAGGCTGCCGTGTTCGGCGCGCATTTGGCGTAGCTCGTTGAACGCCCGCTCGTCCACCCCCGGTCCGGCCATGCCGATGTAAACCAGGCTGCGGATCATCGCCTCGCGCGCCCCGCCCTCAGCGAGACGGGCCTTGAGTTCGGCGATGCGCTGTTGAACGAAGGCGATTTGTTCCGGCTCCACGCCGGGATGCCGGCGCGGCGGTTCGTCCGAGGCTTGCAATCCCACCAGCGCTTGCAGCAACGGGGTGCTGTACACCGCCAGGAAGATTTGCTCCAGGCTCCGGTCCCGCAAATCGCGCCAGCCGTCCAGCGCGGCGATCATCCCCGCCGAGAACATGGCTTGCCACTGGAGGAGGGGGTTGTCGGGGGCGACGGGTTGCCGCTGCTCGCGCACTTGCTCGGCGAGCTGGGCGATCTGCTGCATCAGCGGATTGCGATCCGAGAACAGCAGGTTAGGCAACTCGGCCGGCTTGATCTGATTCGGCGGCTCGACGGCGGCCTGGCCGTTGGCGAAGGCCCGGACGAACGGCTGAAACAGGGTGCGATACAGGCCGAGGTTGATTTCCGACATCCGCCGCGCGGTGGCGAAACGGCGTTCATTTTCGGGACTGGGCTGGACGATGGCGCGCAGGTCGGCCAGCGCGCGCGGCTCGAAGCGGACGATCCAGTCGCCGCCGATCAAGTCGGGGTTGGCGGCGTCCGCCGTCTTGGGCGTCATGACCGCTTCGTACAGGCCGGGCGGCAGCACGTCGATCAGGTCGATGTTGGAGGCGAATTCCTGATGCTCCTTCTTGGCGACGCCGCCGGAAACGAAGATGCCGAGGTGACCGATGGTTTCGTGGATGGCGTAGACGAGGGTCTGGCCGCAGGCGCGAAGGTCGTCGTCGGTTTCGTAGAGATCGACGATCCAGCCCAGCGCTTGTTGCGGCGGGGTGATGTTGTCGCCCTTGGAGCAGAAGCAGACGATGGGCGAGCGGATGTTGCGCAAATCGATGCGCACGCCGTCGCTCGTGACGATTTCGGCGGTGGCCAGCCGGTTGCCGATAAACAGTTGATCGACGATCCACTGCATTTCTTCGGCGTTGAGGTTGACGTGGCCGCCCCACCAGGTCTCGAATTCCAAAAAGCGCTCACTTTCGCTGTCCACTTTCGACCAAAGCTCGTAGTTTTTGGTCCAGTAGGTGTTGGCGGGATTGAGATTCTCAAAATTGCCGACCAGGTTGGCGCCGTCGAACTTGCCGTGCCCCAGATCGCTGGTGAGCGCGGTCAGCCAACTGCCGCCCAGCAGGCCGCCGGTGTAGCGCATGGGATTCTGGCCTTCCACCCCGGCCCAGTAGGACAGGGGCGAACCGGGGATGATGAGCGGCCCGAACAGTTCCGGCCGGGTCGCGGCCAGCATCATCACCGCCCAGCCGGCCTGGCAGTTGCCGATCACGCAGGGCTTGCCGTCGGCGTTGGGATGCAGCTCGATGACTTTTTCCAGGAACTTAGCCTCGGCGTGCATGATGTCTTCGATAGTCTGGCCCGGCATCGGGTTGGGGGTGAAGCCGACGAAATAGCAGGGATGGCCGGCGCGCAGCGCCACGCCCAGTTCGCTGTCGGCCTTGAAGCCGCCGATCCCCGGTCCGTGTCCGGCGCGCGGGTCGACCACCACGAACGGCCGTTTTTTCGGGTTGATCACCACGCCTTCCGGTGGCTTGATCCGCACCAGCCCGTAGTTGACCGGCCGTTCGAAGGTCCGCCCGTCCAGCACCAGTTCGACATCGAAGTGGAGAACGTGCGGCACCGCCATGGCCTTGTGCTCGAAATATTGGTTGCCGCGCCGGCGCAGCGTGTCCCAGAACAGGATGGTGCGTTGCCAGGAATCGGCCCAGTAATCGGTGACTTGCTGAGCGGGCGCGGGCAGGTTTTGAAAAGGGGAGAAAGCGTTGGGATCGGTCATCGTGAATCTCCTCAAGCAAATCTTCTGAGAGCGGTGGAAAACGCAGCGCGAAGGCGCTCTCGCCTCATTCGGACTCCAGGGAAGTCTGGCCGCATCGCGCTTGCCAGGCGAATTCGAGGCCCCGGATTTCGGAGATGATCCGAAAATCGAGCGAGGGCGGTTTGGTCGCCGTCTCCATCAATTCCGCCAGACGGGTAAAACGTTCCGAGCGGAGCATCGAACACAGATTCTTCTCGGTATCCCACACCTCGATGTAACAGAGACTTCGAGGATTTTGATTTTCCGTGAAAAGATGGGCCTCCAGACAGCCGCGCTCCAACCGCGCCTGTCGCCCCAGCGACCGCAACGCGGCCGCCAGCGACCGGGTGCGCTGGGGAAAGGCTCGGAGACAAAGACGCAGCTCGATCATGCTCTCTTAAAGGCAGACCTCGTGCCAACCGCACTGGAATGCGAAACAGGATGATTAAATCATTCCCTATCAGTTGGTTATATTAATTTGCCAAGGCTAGGGACGCGTCGGGAATGAAAAGGGCATCCGAAATATCGTGGATATCCGAAATATCGGAGTCCGAGAAGCGTGGCGACGCAGGCTATTCAGTTCGCCGGCGGCGTATCGCTTTCCGCCTGAGCTTGCCCGGCGTCCGGGTTAGCCGCCACCCAGCCCATGAAGAGCTGATAACCCAGCGCCAGCAGGGTGGCGCCGACGAACATCCCCACGATACCCCCAGTCGCCATGCCGCCCAGCGCTCCAAGCAGGACGACCGGCATCGGTGCGTCGACCCCTCGTCCCAACATCAGCGGCTTCAGCACATTGTCCGCCATGCCCGCCAGGACCAGCAGTACGGTGTAGGCAATCGCCGCCGCGTTGCCGTAATCGCCGCTTGACCAAAGGTAGATAATGGCGGGCAAGATCACGATCAGGGACGGCAACTGGGCGATGCCGAGGATCAGTACGATCCCCGCCAACGCACCCGCCCAGGGAATACCAGCGACCAGCAGGGCCAGGCCGACGATGATGGCCTGGATAAAGGCAACGCCGATCACCCCTTGAGCAACAGCCCGAATGGTCGCCGTGGATAGTCTGAGTAATTCGCCGCCGCGCGCGCTGCCAGCGATGCGCTCGGAGATCGCCTGGCTGCCGCGACCACCCGATTGTCCAAAGGCCATGATGATGCCAGCAACAATGAAAGCGGCCAGGAACCGCAACAACCCCCCACCGATGCTGGCGACGAAACTTAAAGCTGTTTTCGCCAGTTCGCCGATCTTCGGTTGCATGCTTTGCACCAATGCCGGCAGATCCGTGTGAGCCTTCGCCCAAACGTCATGGATCTGCTGGCCGATGATCGGCCAATCCTCGACGCCGGGATGCGGGGCGGGAATCTTCAGCGTGTTGTTTTGTACACCGTTGATCAGTTGATGCACCGAATCGCCCAGCGAACTTACCAGCATCGCCGTCGGCACCACGATCAGCACGAAGCCAACGACGACCAGCAGGGTAGCGGCCAGTCCTTGCCGCCCACCGATTTTATTGGCCAAGGATTGGTGAAGCGGATAGAGCGTGACGGCCATGATCAGCGCCCAGACCATCAGGATCAGGAACGGGGAAAGAATCCGGTAGCACAGCAGGACCATGGCGAGGATTAGGCCGGCGCGGATCAAGACATCCATAAGGCGAGAGGCCAACCGTTGTTCGAGTTCTTGATCGGGCTGGGAAGGTAGGCTCATGGGTCATCTCCAAATAAATATCGTGGAACTCCGAAATGTCGGAGTCTAGCGAGGTGGGTGGCGGCGCAGGCCAAGGTTGGCCATGCGGCTTTCGAGCGTGGTGGGCGGGAGGCCGAGGATTTCCGCCGCGCCGCCCGCTCCCCGGACGCGCCAATGGGTGAATTCCAGCACCCGCTGGATATGTTCGCGCTCGACCTCCGCCAGAGTGGCCAGGCCCCGAGCGGCCGGGGTGGCGGCAGCGCCCGGCGGATCAATCCGGAGCGTAGGACCGCTCGCCAAAATCATCGCCCGCTCGACGGCATTGCGCAGTTCGCGTACGTTGCCGGGCCAGTCATATTGCTGCAGCGTCCGCAGGCTGGATTTGGCAATGGCCTCCACCGACTTGCCCATGGCCTTCGAAAATTCCTCGACGAAGGCCCATACCAGCAACGGAATGTCCTCCCGCCGTTCGCGCAACGGCGGCGCCGTGATCGGGAATACGTTCAGGCGGTAGTACAAATCCTCGCGAAAGTGGCCATCGGCGACCGCTTTGACCAAATCCCGGTTGGTGGCGGCGATGATCCGAACATCCACCTTGATGCGTCTCGGGCTGCCCAGCCGCTCGATCTCTTTTTCCTGCAAGGCCCGGAGCAGCTTGACTTGGGATTCGGGCGGCAATTCGCTGATTTCGTCGAGGAAGATCGTCGAGCCGTCCGCCATCTCGAAGCGGCCGATTTGCCGGGCGAGCGCGCCGGTATAGGCACCTTTCTCGCGCCCGAACAATTCGCTTTCGATCAGCGCCGCCGGAATGGCCGCGCAATTCACCCGTACCATGGCCCGGTCGCGGCGGGGACTCCGCTCGTGGATCGCCATCGCGAGCAACTCCTTACCGGTGCCGGTTTCGCCCAGCAGCAACACCGAGGAGGTGGTGGGAGCCACCTGTTCCACCTGAGCCAGTACCCGCAGAATGGCCGGACTCTGGCCGACGATGCGGCCATGGCCCTGACTGGCCTTCACTTCCTGTTGAAGGTAGAGGTTTTCCTGTTGGAGTTGCGCCCGCAAACGCTGTACCTCCTCCAGGGCGTTCCGGAGACGAGCTTCATCGTCCCGACGCTGGGTGATGTCGAGGGAAGCACCCACCATCCGCGCCGGCTGGCCACCAGCGTCCAAATGACAGGAACCGACGACATGGAGCCAATGGATGACGCCATCGGGATGCATGACCCGATATTCCTCACGGAACTCGCCACCGTGGTGGAAGGCGTTCCTTATCGCATCACCCACCCAGGTCCGGTCATCGGGATGCACGCAAGCGATGAGCCGCTGGAAGTTCGCCAGTTCGTCGGGTTTGGCGCCATACAGAGTACGGGCCTGATCCGAAGCCCAGATGGTGTCGCGGGGAATATCCCAGTCCCACAGGCCGATATTCGCCGCCGCCGCCGCCAACCGCATCCGTTCCTCGCTTTCCCGCAACGTCCGGTCAGCATCCTGGCGGGCCAAGGCGTTGGCGAACACGTCGGCGATCAGGCGCATGCCGCGCGCCACCGATTCCGGCCACTCGCGCTCGCCATGCGCCAGGCTACAACCGACTCCACCGATGACGCGGCCGCCCACCATCAAGGGGACCACCATGCCCGACAAGATCTGGCGGTTGGCAAAAAGCTTTCGCTCCTTTTCGGCCTCCGGGGGCAGGTCGGCAAGGCGGGCCATCACGAACGGTCGGCCGCCCAACAGCGTCCGGGACAGTAGCGGCGCCTCGGTGGCCAGAGAAGGGACGAGGGGGAACGTCTCCACTCCGGGTACGGCGAACGCGTGGGTGACGATGAGATCCCGACCGTCTTCGGTCAGGCGTCCCAAAGTCGCCCGATCCGCCTGCAACGTTTCGACCAGGCAGCGCAAGGCGTTCTCGATTTCCCGATCAACTTCGTCGGGAGAGAGGTTGGCGAAGCGCGCCGAGAGGTCGGCCAGCAGGGTCTCGAATCGCAGCCGATCTTCGAGTTCGGCCCGAATGTCGGTATTCAAGGCTTGCATGAAATAGGAAGGTGATTCATTGAAATCCAGTGGCTACATTGACATTGGACGGGGTAAATCCATCGGAAACCGCCATGACACTCCTACACAGGTTGTGAAATTTCCATGTCCTCCCGCTTTGCAAATCTTTGTGAGAATTTTAAGAATAGGGCATCTTCGTCGACTTATGGAGACATGATCATGAATCGAACCGGAACCGTGTTGCTGGAATTCGACCCCAACCTGAACCAGTTACGCAAGGATAAAAAGCTGTGGGATGGGCTATCCGCCGTGACCCAAGTCGGCGATACGCTTTGGACCGCCAACGATGAAGCCTTGAGCCTGGAGCAGCTCTTCCGGCGGGATGAAACCAGCAACGGCGAAATCCGCTACGCCAACCATCGACAATTCCCGTTGAGTGGTTTTCTTGAACTGCCGGCACCGCCCGATGCGGACGGCAAGATCGAGGAAGCCGACATCGAGGGACTCGACTACAACGGCGGCTATCTCTGGCTGGTCGGCTCGCACAGTTTGAAGCGCGACAAGCCGAAAGAAGAGCACTCTGAAGAGCACTCCATCGAAAAGAACGCCGAACGTCTGGCCAAGGTCAGCCGCGACGGCAACCGCTTCCTGCTGGCGCGCATTCCCCTGGACCCCAGCACGCAATCGCCGAAAAAGACGGTCGAACAGAACGGCCATTCACGCACCGCCGCGCGCTTGGCGGGCAATCGGAAAAGCAACGCGCTGACCAGGGCATTGGCGGGCGACGAACACCTGGGACCGTTCCTTGCTATTCCCAGCAAGGACAACGGCTTCGACATCGAAGGGCTGGCCGTCGTCGGCGACCGCGTTTTCGTCGGACTGCGCGGTCCGGTGCTGCGCGGCTGGGCGGTCATTCTGGAACTGGCCTTGAAGGAGCAGGATGCTTCCACACTGACTTTGAAGGACATCGGACCGGACGGTCGACCCTACCGCAAGCACTTTCTCAACCTGGGGGGCCTGGGCGTTCGGGACTTGTGCGCGCAAGGCGACGATTTGCTGGTTCTGGCGGGTCCGACCATGACGGTCGCCGGACCGCAAAAGGTCTTTCGCTGGTCGGGCGGGGCGCGTCCGCCTCGGGAATCGCTGGTTTTCGGCAAAGATTTACCGACTGTGCTGGAACTTCCCGGCGGCGCGGACTCGCCAGCGGGCCAAGACCAGGCCGAGGGGATCACGCTGTTCGCTCCGACCGGCGGTGCGGCCCGCCAGATTCTGGTGGCCCACGACTCCACGGCCCAAGGCCGGCGGCGCGAACCCAGCACCGTGGAAGTCGATCTTTTCGCGTTGCCTTGAACGTAACCGCCCGGATTTACTGGTGGTTTCGCTCCGTATCGATGGGTTTCGCTACGCTCTACCCATCCTACAACTGACGTAACCGTTCGGCCTCCTCCAGTCCGACGATGCACAAAATTTTCTTTGCGCAATAAAAATTTTGCGCTATGATTTCTTAGCGCAAACTTGGAGGGGGATTCATGGACAACATCGCGGGTCCGCCGGTCGAAGGCGACAATTTCTTTGGCCGCGAGGCCGACATCAACACCTTGCGAGCACTGCTCGAACATCACGACCTGTTGCTGCTCGGGCCGCGACGTATCGGCAAAACCTCGATCGCCCGCGCCCTGATGCGCGTCATGCGCAAGGCTGGGTGGCGGGTCGTCGAGATCAACGTCGCCACATGCGATGACGAACGCGCCTTTGTCGAGAAGCTGGAAACCGCCTTGCGCCAGGAGACCGCCTCGCTCGGCGACAAGATTCGGGACTCGGTCGGCGCCTCACTCAATGCGATCCGCGCGCGAATCCAGGCGATCCGAATCCCGGTTCCCGGCGCCGGTTCGCTCGGCGTCGAACTGCGCGCCGCGCCGACCAAAGACTGGACGACCGTCGCCAGCGAACTGGTCGCGCTGATCGCGGGGCTCGATCAGCGCTGGCTGATCTACGTCGATGAGCTGCCAATCATGCTCCTGACCCGCATCATTCGCGGCGACCCGACGACCGGCGTGGAGCGCGTGCGCCGCTTCCTCGACTGGTTTCGCAACGACGTGCGGGGGCTGCCGGGCGCGGCGCGGGTGCGCTGGCTCGTTTCGGGTTCGATCGGTCTGGACACGCTGGTTCAGCAGCACGCCATGGCCGATACCATCAACACGCTCCGCCAGGTCACCTTGCCGCCCTTCAGCGAACCGGAGGTGATCGCGATGCTCGATCGGCTGGGCGCGCGCTACGGGCTGGCGCTGGCCGCCGCCGACGCCGCGGCGCTCCTCGCCGGGATTCAGTGGCTGCAACCCTATTACGTCCAACTCGCGTTCAGTGAGTTGCGCGGTCTGCTCGCCGTGCAACCCGGAGCCGCGCCGGGCACGCTGATCGACGCGACCCTCGAGCAAGTCGCGCGATCGGCGGCCGACAACGATTTCCACCATTGGGAACAGCGCCTGGCCGTACAGCTTGCGCCGGCGACAGCGGGCCATGCCCGCGCCCTGCTCGGCCGGGCGGCGGCGACCCGCGACGGGGCCAGGGCCGAGCTGCTGCTGGCGACGCTGGCCGAGCGCCTGCCGAACGCCACCGCCGAGGAAGTGCAGCGACTCTTTGTCGATCTGCGCGACATCCTGCTGCGCGACGGCTACTGGGGCGTCAACGAGGGCGCCGAAGGACGGCGCTACCGCTTCCTGCTCGAACCGTTGCGGCGCTGGTGGCTGCGCCGGAACACGCTATGAAAACGTCGACCACGGGTCCGCGCCATTACAACCCCGACTGGCTCGACGATGACGCCCTGATCGCCGGTTTCGTCGCCCGGCAAGGCGAATTCGCCTTCCTGCGCGACGAACTGGCCCGCGCGCCGCGCGTCGGCAGCGTCCAGCACTATCTGCTGGTCGGGCCGCGCGGCAGCGGCAAGACCACCTTGCTGAAGCGCCTCGCGGTCGCCATCCGGCGCGACGAGGATTTGCGCGACCACCTGGTCGCGCTGTCGTTTCCCGAGGAGTTGTATCAGGTCAAGCACCTCGCCGATTTCTGGTGGGCCGCTTGCGAAGCCCTGGCCGACGAACTCGACCGGCTCGGGCAGCAGGCCGCGGCGGAGCGACTGTACGCGGCGGTCGATGACTATCGCGCCGGAGTCGCCGACGCCCGTTCCGAGGGCCTTTCCGACGCTGGCCTGGCGCGGCTGCAAGCCGCTTGCGGCGAACTGGGCCGGCGACCGGTGCTGCTGGTCGATAATCTCGACCTGATCTTCCAGCGCATCGACAAATCCGGCCGCAGGCTCAAGGACCCACACGCGGCCGCCTACTGGGCCTTGCGCGAAGCGCTGTCGACCACCACCGCGCCCATCGTCATCGGCGGCTCGATCCGCCTCTCGGAGCCGTTCACCGATTACGACAAGGCCTTCTACGACTTCTTCCTACCCAAGCGACTCGGCAAGCTGCCGCGCGCCGAGGTGTTTCGCGTCCTCGAAACGCTCGCCGAGCAACAGGGCGTACCGCAGGTCAAGGAACGGCTGCACACGCGCCCGAGCCGCATCGACGCCCTTTACGAGCTCACGGGCGGCAACCCGCGCGCCCTCGGCCTGATTTTTGAGCTGCTGCGCGAAGGACCCACCAGCCGCGCGGTGGAAGACTTCGAGCGCCTGATGGACATCACCACGCCCTACTACAAGGCACGCTTCGAAGATCTCGCGGAGCAGGCGCAAGTGGTGATGCACGCCTTGGCCGTGCGCCGGCCCAGCGGCGACGGCCTGCGCTTCGGCCACACCGCCGCCGAAATCGGCGCGCACGCCGGCCTGGCAACCAATACCGTCTCGGCGCAGCTCGACGTGCTCGAACGCGAGGGCCTGGTCGAAAAAAACGCCGCGCACGGCCGCACCCAGTACCGCATCGCCGAGCAACTGTTTCGCCTCTGGTTGCAGATGCGCGCCACTCGCCGCATTCGCCAGAGCGTCACCGGACTGAGCGAATTCCTTGAGGCGATGTTCGACCTGGACGAACTGAAAGCCTGCCTGAGCCGGGAGCCGGGAGCCGGACCGCTCGCCGCCGCGCGGTTGAGTTTCGCCGTCGCCAGCGGCGACCACGCGGCGCCCTTGCGGCGGGGGCTTGAGGCGCGCGGCGCTGACTACGTCATGCAACAAGTCCACGCGGACGGCTCCCGGTTCGACGACTACCTGCCGGCGGGCGATCTACCACCCGAAATCCGCACCATCTACCGCCTAGGCGAGCGCCTGAGCGATTGCGGGGGTGGCGGCCTGACACCCGCCGAACAGGACGCGCTCATCGGTTCGCTGGACCTCACGCTGGCCGCCAAGCAGGCCAGCGTCGAGGCACTTTGCGATCCGGCGCGCGCCCCCGAGGAAGTCGCGCGCCTGCGCGGGCTCTTGGCTGCCGAACGCCGCCGCCTGCATAGTCGCGGCTTGGGGGACGACGACCTCGCGCGGCTGTTCCGCCTGCGCGCCAAGGGCTATCTGCCCTTGCCCTGGCTGACCGTCGGCGACGCCGAGGCGGTGTTGCTGGAACCCGACCGCGCCGCCACCGCCGCCCTGATCTGGCGGCTGGTCGGCGCGCGGGAGTGGGTAAAATTCGCCGACGACGACAAGGCGCGGGACTGGCTGGAGTGGGGCAAGCGGGAGGCGTGCGCCGCCACTGCGACCGAGTGGGCCAACGTCGCCGGCGCGATGCGCCGCAGCGGACGGTTGACTCCAGCGGCCGAGGCGCTCGATCAGGCCTTTCGGGTGGGTGAGAGTGCGCGCGCCTGGTACGAGCGGGGCGTCTTATCGGATGCCAGCAAAAGCGATGCGGCCGAAGCCGAGGCGGCCTACCGCCGGGCGATCCAACTCGATCCGGCGGATGCCTGGCCGTGGTACAACTTGGGCATCCTGTTCGCCAACAAGCTCCAGCGCTTCGATGAAGCCGAGGCGGCCTACCGCCGGGCGATCGAACTCGATCCGGCGAATGCCTTGCCGTGGTACAACTTGGGCATCCTGTTCGCCGACAAGCTCCAGCGCTCCGACGAAGCCGAGGCAGCCTACTGCCGGGCGATCGAACTCGATCCGGCGGATGCCTGGCCATGGAACAACCTGGGCAACCTGCTCGCCGACAAGTTCCAGCGCTTCGACGACGCCGAGGCCGCCTACCGCCGGGCGATCGAACTCGATCCGGCGGATGCCTGGCCGTGGTACAACCTAGGCTTCCTGCTCGCCGACAAGCTCAAGCGCTTCGATGAAGCCGAGGCCGCCTACCGCCGGGCGATCGAACTCGATCCGGCGTATGCCTGGCCGTGGACCAACCTGGGCAACCTGCTCGCCGACAAGTTCCAGCGCTTCGACGACGCCGAGGCCGCCTACCGCCGGGCGATCGAACTCGATCCGGCGGATGCCTGGCCGTGGTACAACCTAGGCTTCCTGCTCGCCGACAAGCTCAAGCGCTTCGATGAAGCCGAGGCCGCCTACCGCCGGGCGATCGAACTCGATCCGGCGGATGCCTGGCCGT
>JAVMKH010000201.1:17203-46846 GCA_031732935.1 Candidatus Contendibacter sp. | reverse complement strand
GCCGAGGCCGCCTACCGCCGGGCGATCGAACTCGATCCGGCGGATGCCTGGCCGTGGTACAACCTAGGCTTCCTGCTCGCCGACAAGCTCCAGCACTTCGACGACGCCGAGGCGGCCTACCGCCGGGCGATCGAACTCGATCCGGCGAATGCCCGGCCGTGGAACAACCTGGGCCTCCTGCTCGCCGGCAAGCTTGAGCGCTTCGACGAAGCCGAGGCGGCTTACCGCCGGGCGATCGAACTCGATCCGGCCACGGCAGTAGCGAATTCGGCTTGCATGAACCTCGGCGCATTGCTGGAGCAACAGAACCAACTCGATGAAGCGATCAAGGTCTATGCTTGGGCCAGCGAGCGGAACACCCGGTTTCGATCCTTCTTTCAACGGCAGGCAGCGCGCCTGAAGGACCGTGCACTCGTGGAATCGGCCCGGCGGGCCTCGCGTGCCAACGACCCGACGGCCTTGCGTGAGGCGTTGCGGCGTCTGCGCGCCGAGTCCGCCGACCTGGCGGGAACGTTGGTCGACGAGGCTTTCGTCGAGGGCGTGCTGGCGCCGGCCTTGACCCAAGGGACAACGGCCCGCGACTTGCTCGAACTGCTGCGCGAACTCGGTTTCGAGCCATCGGCCCGCCCGCTGCTGCTGGCTTTCGAGGCGGCGATCACGAACCGTCCGCAAAGCCTGGACGATCTCGAACCCGAAGTTCAGGGCGCGGCCAAGCGCATGTTCCAGCGGCTCACGGGCGGCGAGAAACCACCGGCGGAGCTTGGTATTGGCTAATATACTCAGGACGGCGGCTTGCCACCGGCCACGCCGAATCCAACAGGAGCGATCCATGACCCCACCCCTGGCGACCCCGATTCCGGATACGACGACCGAAGCCTGGCGCGACAACCTGCGCGGCGAACTTGACGCGGAACTTACCGGACCCCGTCCCGCAGGGTGGTGGACCGGCCGGCCACCGCGAGATTGCCCCGGCTTGCAACCGGACGGTACGTTGACCTCGCTGCCGCTGCCGAATCTGGCGACCTGCACCCGCCAACAGGTGTTGGATTATTTCGACAATACCTGGACGCTGACCGAGATATTGTTTTCCGGCCTCCAAGGCGAGGAAGCCTTTTTCCGCCCGCCCTACCATCACTTGCGCCATCCGATGATCTTCTACTTCGGTCATCCGCCGGCGCTGTACATCAACAAGCTGCGAGTCGCCGGCTTGATCGAAAAGCCGCTGAATCCCTATTTCGAGCGACTGTTCGAAACCGGCGTGGACGAGATGCGCTGGGACGACCTGTCCAAGAACGAAATGCTCTGGCCCCGCATCCAGGAGGTTCACGCCTACCGCCAGCAGGTGTACCGCACCGTGCGGCAGGTGATCGAAACCCATCCCGACCTGGCGCCCGGTCACGCGCCCATCACCCAGAACCATCCGCTGTGGGCGCTGTTCATGGGCTTCGAGCACGAGCGGATTCACCTGGAAACCTCTTCGGTGCTGATCCACGAATTGCCGCTGGCGCTGGTCCAACGTCCCGCCGAATGGCCGACGCTGCATCCGACGGCTGGTCGGTCGGCGGGGAGCTTTCCGCCCCGTGTCGGGTGGGATTGTCCAACCAACGATCCGATCGGCGTGCCGGGCCAGCCGGTGACGCTCGGCAAGCCGTTCGACTGGCCTTCCTACGGCTGGGATAACGAATACGGCCGGCGCGAGACCGCCGTCCAGCCGTTCCAGGCCAGTCGCTACCTGATCAGCAACGGCGAATTCCACGCCTTCGTGACCGCCGGCGGCTATCGCGAGCCACGCTACTGGTCGGAAACCGGCTGGGCGTGGCGCTCGTTCCGCAACCTCAAATGGCCGACGTTCTGGGTTCTGGACGGTCCCGCCGGTCTGCACCGCTACAAACTGCGGACCCTGTTCGAGGTGATCGACATGCCCTGGGATTGGCCGGTCGAGGTCAACCACCACGAGGCCAAGGCGTATTGCGCGTGGCGTACCGAACGGGAAAACGCGCCCTGTCGGTTGCCCAGCGAGGCCGAGCATCAGGCGCTGCGCGACACCCGGCAACGCGCGGCGGCATCGGTCGGCGTCGAATCCGACCCGGTGATGCGATTCGACGGCGCGACCCTGGCGCGGGAATGCGGCTGGAACCTCAACCTCGCCCATGGTTCTTCCAGGCCGGTCGATGCCGGCCAGCCGACCGAAGCCGGTTTCCACGACGTGTTCGGCAACGTCTGGCAGTGGTTGGAGGATCATTTCAACCCGCTGCCCGGCGCCAAGGTGCATCCCTATTACGACGATTTCAGCACGCCCTGCTACGACGGCCAGCACCAGATGATTTTGGGCGGTTCCTGGGTCTCGACCGGCGACGAAGCGAGTATCTGGTCGCGTTTTCACTTCCGCCCGCACTTTTTTCAGCACGCCGGGTTCCGGCTGGTGCGGAGCGAGGGCGACGGCGGCGCGGTGCGGCTCGATCAGGCCGGTTCGCCGGGCCAAGTCTACGAAGATCCGCAAATTCTCAACGAATACCTGCTCTTGCACTATGGTCCGGCCGAAGAGCAAATGCCCTACGCCTTCGGGCCGCGCGACGCGGTCGAGTTTCCGGTTCGTTGCGCCCGCTGGTTGCTCGACGCCGCCGGAGAATATGGCGTGCCGACCGCCACGGCGCTGGATGTCGGTTGCGCGGTGGGTCGGGCCAGTTTCGAACTGGCGCGCGTCTATCCCACCGTGCTGGGCGTGGACCTTAGTCGGGCGTTCATCGACGCGGCGGAAGCCCTGCGCCGCGACGGCGAGTTGCGCTATTTCCGCAAGGACGAAGGGATGCTGGGCGCTACCCTGAACGCCAGGGTCGATCCCGCCATCGACCGGAGCCGGGTCCGTTTCCGCCAGGCCGACGCTTGCTCGCTGCCGGCTGAATTGGTGGATTTCGACGCCGTGTTGCTGGCCAACTTGCTGTGCCGCCTGCCCAGCCCGAAATCGCTGCTAGGGCGGCTGGGCGGGCCGCGCGGGTTGGTGAAGGTCGGCGGCCTGCTAGCGATCTTCTCGCCCTACAGTTGGCTGGAACAGTTCACGCCGCCGGAAGCGTGGTTGGGCGGTTACGAACGAGAAGGCAATCCGGTAAGAAGCGCGGCGGCGCTGGCCGAGTTTTTGCGAGCCGAAAACTTCGAGCTGTTGCGCGAGACCGACGTACCGCTGGTCATCCGCGAACACGCCCGTAAGTATCAGTACATCGTGACGCACGCCATGTTGTGGCGGCGGATCAAGTGATGGCCTGGAAATCCAGCTTTGGCTGGCTGGCCGCCAGCCTGTTCTGGGCGGGAACGGCGGTCGCCGCCGAGTTGCCGGCCTGCCTGACCCGCGCGGCGGACGAAACGACGCGCGCCGCTGTGATGAAGACTTCGCCGGCCGATGAGGAGCTGCTGGCCCGGCTGGCCTACGCCGAAGGCCGTTCCACCGGCTTCCCCGACGATCCCCGCGTTTACCGAGGCATCGCCTGGGGGGTGATGAACCGGGCGCGGTTGAGCGAGATCTCCGCCGTCGCGCGCCGCCAGTACGGCGATGGAGTGGCCGGAGTGATCTTTCAACCGAAGCAGTTCAACCCGGCGGTCTCGCTCCGTTCGCCGTTCTCGAACGATTTCCTTTGCCCGCAAGACCCAGCTCGCTGGCGACTGGCCATGGACGCCGCCCGCGCGGCCTTGCGCGGCCGAGACAATCCGTTCATCCAAACGCCATGGGAACAGCGAAGCGGTCGGTCGCTGGTGGTCAATTTCTACTACCCCCAATCCTCCCAGGCGCTCGGTCCTCTCGCGCCTTGGGAAAGCAATCCCACCCTGCGTTTCATCGGCGACCCGGCCCCCGACAGCAAGCTTCCGCCGGCGGAGCGGATTCGTTTCTACCGGCTCGCTCAACCGCCGGGCGACTTGCGCGACTCGGCGTCCCCAAAGTAGAACCCGCTCCCGCTGACTCACCCCCGCATCGCTCACCTGAATGACGTCATCGTCGATCGGTCCCGCTCCTGGTCCAGCGGGTTTGCCCGTGGGCCATTTGTCTTGCTCAAAGATGAAGCCATGCCTGGATTCGCCCACGTCAGGAAGGGCCGCCCGTCGTCGATGCCAGTGATGGCGTTTGCGATCAGCCAATTCGGATGGTTATCGGAGTACAATTTATTATGTCTAATAACAGCTTGGCGAAGGCTTACCGTGACTGTACGTCAGAATTGACTTTAACTATCATGAGTAATGCGGATTTGATCAAGGAACTGGAGAAAGCCGGCTGGACGCCGCGAGGAGTCGAGAGTTCGCCCCACGTCCATACTTACCGAGCCAATCCAGACTTCGCCGGCCGGGTTTGGGCGGTGGTCGAAGCGCCGGTGAAACGATATTTCGGCCCGGCGGAGAAGATCAACATCACCCTGCCCCGCCTGCTGCTGGCGAAAATCGACGACTGCGTCCGCGCACGGGGCGAAACCCGCTCCAGCTTTCCGGCGGAGGCGGCGCGAGCGGTGATGCGCCAGGGCTCGGGTCACCCGAGTCGGATCGCATCGGCGAGCGCGCAAATCCATCAACCATCTTGATGACAGGAGAGGTCGCCGCAAAGGTTGCGCGAGGTCGATCGACGCGCGATGGGAGCCGGCAGGCGTCCGCCCGCACCACGGGCCAAAGATAAAACTCGCCACCTGTCCGTTCCAACGCGCCCATGTCGTCCTCGGCAAACGGGAGGCGTCCATATAACCCATGAACCCAGCCTCGAACTCGATATCCTCGACCAACCCGACCGACGCCCAAAGAGTGAACGCGCCAAGCACACCGAACGGGCCGGCCATGCCTTCGCCGAAGCGAGAGGCGCCCGACCCGGCCGCCGCGGCCCGCGAGGCCAGTTCGCCCGGCGCCCGACCCGCTCGACGCATCGGAGACCGCGCCCTTTACGAGGCCGAATGGCTGGAGAGCGTGGATCGCATGACGAACGCGGCCATCGCCCGCGCGACGGGCGGCATCTCGCCTATCGGGCTCGCCATGGACTACTTCGATTGGATGGCGCATCTGGCCACCTCGCCCGGCAAGCTGATCGAACTCGGCAACAAAGCCGCGCGCAAGACGCTGCGCCTGGCTCGCTACGCCGCGACCTGCGTCGTCGACCCCAGCGCCGCCCGCTGCATCGAGCCGCTGGCGCAGGACCGTCGCTTCGAGCACGAAGCCTGGCAGCGCTTTCCCTTCAACATCATCCACCAGGGCTTCCTGTTGAACCAGCAGTGGTGGCATAACGCCACGACCGGCATCCGGGGGGTGTCCAAGCACAACGAAGCGGTCGTCTCCTTCATCGCGCGCCAACTGCTTGACATGCTGTCCCCCTCCAACATCCCGTTCTTCAATCCCGAGATCGTCCAAGCGACGCTCTCGGAAAGCGGCGCCAACCTGCGGCGCGGCGCGGGGTACTTCGCCGACGACCTCCAACGCCGCGCGCGCGGCGAGCCGCCGGCGGGCACGGAAGCCTTCCAGGTTGGCAAGAACATGGCCGTCACCCCCGGCAAGGTCGTCTATCGCAACCGCCTGATGGAATTGATCCAGTACACCCCCACCACGGAAAGCGTGCAGCGCGAACCGGTGCTGATGCAATCGGCGTGGATGATGAAGTACTACATCATGGACCTCTCTCCCCACAACTCGCTGGTCAAGTACCTGGTGGATCGGGGACATACGGTATTCATGATCTCGTGGTTCAACCCCGGCCCGAAAGATCGCGACTTGGGGATGGAAGACTACCGCAAGCTCGGCACCCTGGCGGCGATCGACGCGATCTCGGCGCTGCTGCCGGGCCGCAAGATCCACGCGGTGGGCTACTGCCTGGGCGGCATTCTACTGACGATCGCCGCGGCGACGATGGCGCGCGACGGCGATGATCGGCTGGCGAGCATCACGCTGTTCACCACTCTGGTCGACTTCACCGAGGTCGGGGAGATCGCCGTGTTCATGGGCCCGGGCACGGTGACGCTCATCGAGGACATGATGTGGCAGCAAGGCTATCTCGATCCGAAACAAGCTGCCGGCGGTTTCCAGTTGCTCAAGTCGAACGACCTGATCTGGTCGAAGATGGTGCGCGAATACTATCTCGGGCAACGCGAGCCGATATTCGATCTCATGGCTTGGAACACCGACAGCACCCGCATGCCCTACCGCCAGCATTCCGAGCTGCTGCGTCGGTTCTACGGCGACAACGAACTGTTCGAGGGCAGGTATCGCGTGGAGGGGCGCCCGATCGCGATCAGCGACATTCACGTACCGATCTTCGCGGTCGCGGCGGCCGGCGACCACGTCGCCCCCTGGCATTCGGTGTATAAGCTGCACCTGCAGAGCGATGCGGCCGAGCTCACCTTCGTGCTCACTAGCGGCGGCCACAATGTCGGCATCGTCAACGAGCCGGGCCACCCGCGCCGCAGCTTTCAGATGACGACCTGCAAGGAAGGCGAACGCGCCCTCGATGCCGAGACCTGGAAGGCGCGGACGCCAGTCACCCAAGACTCGTGGTGGCCGGCGTGGCGGGAGTGGCTGGTGCGGCATTCGAGCGGCAGCGTGGCGCCGCCGTCCATGGGCGATCCGGACAAGGGCTACGAGCCGCTGTGCGACGCGCCCGGAACTTACGTTCACCAAAAATGAACGACTGTCTGGAACGGGGAGTAGGCCCGGGATAGGCGCTAAGACGCGCTAATGTTTCCCTGGCGTCATCAGCACTTCAAACTCCCGCCCGACCCTGTTTCCAGTTTCATCCACCACCACCAGCCAATGCCTGCCCGCCGCGGGTTGCGCGACTTGCTGGTGGAAGGTTTGCGTCGTACCCAGAAACTGGTTGTCCAGATGCCAGTAGAGCAGGGTTTCCGGGTTTTGTGGTACGGCGCGGAACACGGTTTGCTCCAACTTGCCGTCCAGTTCGCGGGGCAGATAAATCTGGGTATGATCTTGTGGATACACCACACTCAAGGCTTCCTGCGAACTGTTGGCGCTGTTTTGGCAATCGGCCCGCCACGGTGGGAGCGGCTGGTAATCGGCGTGGAATTGCTGATAGTACTCCGCCTGATCGGGGGGCAGCGCAAACCAGGCGCGGGTTTGCATGGTGGCAACGCGTTCGCACTCGCTGGTGACGCGATATTGCCCGCCAGCATCCAAATGAATGCGCGGATGGTAAGGGGTCATGGAGGCAAAGTGGCTACCGAGCGGGATACGAACCGTTTTAGTGGCGCAGGCGCCATTGCTCAGATAACCATCATCGCGGCAAATTTCGACCTCGGTCATTTGCCAGTCCGGGCGTTGGAACCAGCCGCGATTCGGCGGTAACAAACTGAAGGTATTGAACAAGATCGGCGCGGCGCTTTGGGTTCCGGTCAAGCCTGCTCGGCCTACCCCATCGGCATTGCCGACCCACACGCCCACGGTGTAATCCGGCGTCGCGCCGATGGCCCAGGCGTCGCGCTGCCCATAACTGGTGCCCGTTTTCCAGGCGACTTGGCGGCTGCTACTGAATTTTTCCCAGTAACCTTCATCGCCGGGGCGGGCGACTTCCAAAAGGGAATCCAACGTCAGCCATGCGGTAGCAGTGGAAAGGGTAGCGATCCGCGCACTGTCCGCGGGCTGGCTTTGCAGCCAGCGTCCCTGTCGCCAAAAAGTTTGCTGGTGCTGCTGGTCCTGCATCGCTCGATGGGCGAGATTGGCGTAAGCCACGCTCAAATCCCACAGAGAAGCCTCCGCTCCGCCCAGAATCAGGCTCAACCCGTAATCCCGCGCCGAACGTTGCATGTGACTGAAGCCCATTTGCCGCAACTGCATCAGGAACGGATCGACTCCGCGCGCGCTCAGCAGGTTGACCATTGGGACGTTCAGCGAACGCGCCAAGGCTTCCCGCGCCCTGACCGCGCCGTGGTAATGGCGATTGTAGTTTTGCGGGGTAAAGCCGCTGTAGTTGACGGGCACGTCCGCCAGCAGCGAATCCGGCACGATTAACCCTTGCTCGATGGCGTCCGCGAACAGCAGCGGCTTGAGAGTACTGCCCGTACTGCGTGGACGCTGGATCATGTCGATCGCGTGTCCCTGATCCGCGCCGAAATTCAGTACCGGGCGGTTGCCGATATACGCCAATACCTCGAACGTGCGGTTGTTCAGTACCACAATGGCAAGGTTCTGGATGCCCTCCAGGACCAGTCGCTCACCGCTGCGTTGCGCCAGGGTATTGAGTTGCTCCTGCAAACCGGCGTCCAGCGTGGTGCGAAAACGCTTTCCCTCGGGCTGTCGTACCGCTAGCGTATCCAACAAATGCGGGGCCAGTTGGGGCAGGGGATGCGGTGCGTCGGGCAAGGGTTCGGCAACCGCCAGATCGTATTCCAGTTTGGACAGGATGTTTTGCGCGTAAAGTTGCTGAAGCAAACGGTTCCGTTTGACGAGCAAGCGTCCGCGATTGCGCCCTGGATGAATCAAAGCCGGGTTGTTGGGCAATACCGCCAGCATCGCGCTTTCCGCCCACGATAACTGGTCCGGGCCGCGGGCGAAATAACGCCATGCCGCGGCTTCCAGCCCCACCACGTTACCGCCAAAGGGGGCGTGACTGGCGTACAGCTTAAAAATTTCATCCTTGCCGTAACGGCTTTCCAGTCGCCACGCGCGTAATAATTCCAGCAGCTTTTCGCCCAAGGTGCGCGGAGGGTTGCCGCGCGACAGACGGACGACTTGCATACTCACCGTGCTTGCGCCACTGACCACGCGCTGTTCACGCAGGTTGTCGTGGATCGCGCGGGCCAGGGCGAGAAAATCCACCCCATTGTGTTGTCGGAAACGCTTGTCCTCGACCTGGATCAGCGCGATGGCAAATTTGTCCGGCACGCTTTCCAGTTCGGGAAAGCGCCACTGCCCATCCGCCGCAATGTGAGCGCTGAGCAACCTGCCATCACGGTCCAGCAGCAGGTGCGAATGGGAAGCGGCGAATAGGGCGGTGGGCAGGCTGAAGAAGTACCACCACACCACGCCGATGATCGACAGGAAGCCGATGGCTCCCTGTATCGACCGCTTCATTGTTCAGACCCCGGCTGCTCCGCGGAGTCAGCTTCCTTTTCCTCTTCCCCGCTGGTTTCCGTCTCCGGTTCGATGCCCTGGTCCGTGTCAACCGGCAGCACTTTCACGATCCGCACGGGCATACCTGCGGTACGCGCCCGGGTGTTGGGCTGGTACATGGCTTCGCCGCTGATGGGGGGGAAGTAAAACTCGCCGAGGAAGGCGGCATTGAGTTTGATCTTGATAGTCTTGCTTTCGCCGACGCCCAGGTCGAAGTAGCTCAACACGCGGTCGTCGCGCACCTCCTGATAGCTGAGATCGTCGTTGTCGGTCGTACCGATTTCCGCGCCGGATGGCAACAGCATGGATAGGGCAAGGTGCTTGAGCGCCGCCCCACGGGTATTGGTGACCGTCACATTCAGGTCGTAATCCTGCCCCTGCTGCAATTGCAGTGGTGACTGTTCCGTCGGGGTGGTGTTGGTATCCCACATCGGATTGCCTTGTCTGTCGAACAACTCGGCTTGCAGGTTCAAACCTTCCGCCACCAGCTGTTCGTTACCCGCGGGGGCAATGCCGCGCTGGGTGACCGTGGCGTAGAGCGTGCGGTCGCCGTCATTATGCAGAGCAAGCTGGAAAGCGGCGTCTTGCGCGGTCAGCAATTGGCTGACCAGCGGTTGCGCGCTGTTCAGCGGGGTGGCCGCGCCCTGATCCAGGGTGTATTGCACCGCCAGCGGTTGTTGACGGCTACCGAGGTAATGCGCCACCGACAATAAGGCCCAACTGATGTCATGGGTGTTGTGGGCCGCGCCGCCATGAAGGTCATTCACAATTTGCTGGACCACCCGCTCGGCGTCCTGCGTTTTTTGCAATACCAACAAGGCTTCCAGTTGCAAACCGAGTTGCCCCAGTTTTTGGCTGAATGTCTGCTCGGCAGTGGGTGTATTCAGTTCGGTCGCCGTCAGTCCGGCGACGGTTTGTTGCGCGGCTTCGACTTGCCCCGCCAGCAGGTAAGTGGCAGCCAGTAACCAGCGAGCTTGCGGATTGGCCTTACCGGATTCGCGCAGGCGGTTCATCGCGCCCAGTTGCGGTTTGCCCGCCACTGCCAGCACGTACAGGCGGTAGGCTTGGGTGGAAGAGGTGTCTTCCTGGGCGCTGGCCACCCAGTCTTGCGCCTGTTTTGCCTGATACGCTTGCCATGCGGTCAACAGACTCAGGGGCACGGTGTAGCCCTGTTTTTGCGCTTCGATCAGGAAATGCCCGGCATAAAGGCTTGCCCAGTCGTTGGCTTCGGTCGAACCCGGCCAGTACATCAGGTTGCCATTGCTGCTCTGAAAATTGCCCAATTTGACAATCGCTTGCTTGACGTGGTGTTCGATCTGGTTTTGTCGTTCGGGCTCCAGCTTGAGCAATTTGGGCAAATACAACTGCGGGAACGCCGCCGAAGTGGTTTGCTCCAGACAACCATGCGGATAGTGGATCAGATAATCCAGACGCTGCTCCAGATTCAGATTGGGCAAGCTGGAAAGTTCCAATAGGCTTTGGTTGGTCCCTGTCATGCCATGTGGCGTGATGGTTGCCTTCCAATCCACCTTGGGTTCAAGCGTGGCGCTGACCGTGCGCAGGCTGGGCAGGTTGGGAGCTTGCACGGGCAGGTTCACTTCGTGGCTGCTGCTGAATTTGCCGCTGGTGGCGGTAAAACGCAGCTTGCCCATCATCGGCTTGTCGCCTGCCTTGAGCGACAACGTGACGACTTTTTCACCGGTTTGAGTAAACGGTACGGTCAGCGCGGGGCCGGTGCTGGCAAAGGCGCCATCCGTTTCCATGTTGACCTGCACGGATTTGACGCCAGGGTCGGAAACGAACAGGGTGAGAGGCACTTCGACCCGCTCGCCGACCTTCAGCGCGCGAGGCAAGGAGGACAGCATCATCAGCGGCTGGCGCACGAATACCGATTGTTCCGCCTTGCCGTAAGCCGTCCCGTCGGCGGCGACCGCCATAATGCGCACCGCACCGAGATAGGACGGCAGTTCGACCTGATGTTCGCGGGTTTGTCCGGCCTCCAGATGGAACGCGCCAAGGAAACGCACCACGGGCGGGAAGCGTTTGGGCTTGTTGGCGGCATCGTCGAGTTGCGCTTCGTCGCCGCCGCCGATCGCTAGAACGCGCTCCAGATCGCCGCTGTACGCGCCAATCACGCTGTCGAACAAGTCCCAGGTCTTAACGCCCAAGGCTTCCCTGCGGTAAAAGGTCTTGTGCAGGTCGGGAACCGCAAAGCGGGTCAAGCCGAGCAAGCCTTCGTCAACCACGGCGAGGGTGTAGTCCATGGCCCGCCCGGATTGCTCGCCGATGCTGAAGGTTTGGGTGCTTTCCGGTTGCCATTCCTCGGCGGCCCTCAACACCGGCTGCAAGTGGGTGGCGGGATCTTCCACCATGAGGGGAATGATCCCGTACAGACGGATGGGACGGTCGTTCCGCTTGTTCTGGTGCGCCTGCAACAGAGTCACGCTGACGTAGGCATTCGGCGCCATCGCCGCCGTGATCGGCAGCGGGATTTGGGTCCGTTGCCCCTGAAACTCGATCCAGCGTTGTTCCAGAATCCGGCTGCTGGTTTCGACGGTCAACAACGCCCGTCCGGCCTGGGCTTCCGGCAATTGGATTTGCGCGGTTTCGCCCACCCGATAGCTGGTTTTGTCGCTGCCGAAACGCAGCATCGCGGCAGCCCCACTGCCCTCTTCCTGGGCGCGGCCCGCCCAGCCTGGCCAATCCACGTAGAGCGTTTTACCGGTGCAATGATTGCCTTGCACGTCGCAGGCGCGGATCAAGTAGCGTCCCCAATCGGGATATTTGATCTGGAATTTCCACTCGCCCTTGCCGTTGGTCGTGCTGATGATGGATTGCTGCAATTTACTGCTGTGACTGGAATCCGCGTATTCCGCGAGCGAATCCTGGGTCTTGTCCCACCACCATTTCCATTCGATTTTGTACAGGGTGACCTCGACCTGTGGCAAGGACACTTCCTGTCCGTCGGCGTTCACGCTGCCGATTTCGACCGTATGCGCGATGTCGGTCAGCAACATATTGCGCTCGGCATCGCCTTTAGGCAGTTTGATGCCGACGTAATTTTCAAAGGGGAAATAGTCGATATCCTGCTTGCTGATGCTGAAACCGCCGCCTTCTTCGTGTACGCGGCTGGCAAACCCTGCGCTCAGTATCCCTGGGGGAGGTTTTTTCGGCTGGAAATTTTTGCTGAAACGCAGATAGCCGTGCTCGTCCAGATAGCCTTCCAGCAATTGCTGTTCCTCGCTGTCGAGCTTGCGGGTGGGGTCGTCGAAAGCGTAATCGGCAAAGCGGGTGAACTGAGTGGCTTTTTCACGCAACTTGACGCTGACATCGGCTTTCAACTTGCTGGCGGTGCCACCGTGCAGCCATTGCGCAAACAGGGTGGCTTCCGGTAAATCGCGGTAGCCGTGCAGTACGGTTACGCCGTAGTCCAGCTCGACTTTCAGACGATTGGGGCGGATGGTTTCAATTTTCAGGGTTTTGTCGAACGTGCCGCCGCCCAGTACCGCCTTGACCAACCAGTCGCCCGTCGGGTCGCTTTCCGCGGTTTTCAGTTTGAAGGGGTAAAACACGCCGACGGGTTGTTTGTTGGTGACGGTCTGCTTGAGTTTGCCGGTCGGGTCAAACAATTGCACCGTAACCGGATGGTTTGGCGGCAAGGTCTTGGCGCGGTCTTGCAAGACGAAAGTCAGGAAAATGTCGTCGCCGGGTCGCCACACGCCACGTTCGCCATAGAGCACGCCCTTCAAGCCTTTTTGCACGGTTTCGCCACCCACGTCGAACTGGCTGGTTTCCAGCGTGGTGTTGGCGTTGAGCTTGAGGTAGGCGTGATCGGCGCCTCGGTCGGCAACGAGCAAGAAGGGGGTGTTGGGGCTTTCTAGCTCGGCAAAACCATTGTTGTCGGTGGTCGCGGTGGCGAGTGCCTGGCCCTGAAAATTGCGCAGGGTCAAACCCACGCCCACGGCGGCTTCGGCAGTGCGCAGATCCGTGGCAATGACATGCACCTTGCCATTGCCATCCCGCTTGGCGATCAGGCCGAGGTTACTGGCAATGAAGTTGTGCGAGGATTCAACATCTTTGCTGGATTGATAATAACTGTCATTACACGGATCGTTACGTTTTTCCCAATCCAATTCAGCTTGGAGGGCGTATTCCTCGATGCCATCCCAACCGCTGGTTTCCGTGCCCTCATAATCTTCCGCGCTCGTCAGCGGCTTGTCGCTGATTTGTGGCGTGGGCGTGCCTGCTGGACAGGGGTAAGTGGAATGGCGGCGATCGACCGACAATTCCAGTCGATACAACGCGCCCGGCTTGGCTTTGAACAATTCGGTCGCATCAATGCCATAGCGGTTCCACTGGTTGGGGTTGGCCGCGGTCAGCGGAATGGTTCTGCGCCAAACATAACGCCCGACACGCTCCATTTCATAATGGCTATCCAGCTTGTTAACTTGCAGGAATTGCCGAATGTTTTCGGGGAATACCTCCATTGCGGTGATTTGCACCGCATTCACCGCCCGGGCTTCCAACGAGATGGTCATGCGCTGGCCTTCCGGCAAGATGTTGCCTTTACCGATAAAACGCACCGCCGGTTTGGGTAGGTCGAGGGTAATGGACTGTTCGATGCGTTCCGCCAGTTTGCCCAACGCCGGGGAAGCGGCCTTGATACCCGCTTGCAGGATCAGCTTGTGTTCGCCGGGCTTCAGTTTGCCAGAAGGGTAAACCAGCAAGCGGTTGCCCATGATCTGCGTGGTAACTTCGTCGCTGCCCAATTGCACTAGACCTTTCAAGTCTTGCTGAGGGTCGAGTGCATGAGAAAAACTAACGCTGACATGCGGTTTGTCTTCGTCGTTTTCACTCAGGCTATTGATCCGGGTCACGCCGAAAGTCTGTTGGCTGGGAATTTTAAAATCGCGAGCGCCGCTGCTGTGCTTGCCTTGCGCGTTCAGGCGTTTGGCATTCCAGTTCAAGTGCAGATTCGTATCAAAGGTTTCGCGCGGAATATTCATCACCCTGAAACGGTGTTCCGTGCCCGCGTCGTTATGATCCCAGTCGATGCGCAGCGATTTTTGCCGCGAGCTGGCCTGGAGGATTTTTTCCACGGCGTCCGGGGCGACATAGTCCGAGGTGAACAGGTTGCCTTCCAGTTGCATTTGGGTAGGCTGGTCGGCGATGGGGTCCAGTCCCTGGAATTGCATGTCCACTTCCAGCAGGGCGGTTTTGAACGCGAAGTCAATCGGTTGGGTATCGGCGGGGATATTGAGCAAACCGTTGGGTTTTAGCGTCAGCGTGTAGTTTTGCCCCGAAGCCAGCGGTGCGTCCGGAGTAAAGACGATGCTCGTGGTGGTATCAAATCGCGCCTTGCCCGCCACATCCGGTGCGATTTTCAGGTAAGCGTCCGCGTTGCTGCCTATTTTGTCATCGCCGATTACGGGTTGGCGGAAAGCGATGACCAGCGGTTTGTTGCGCGGTTGTACCCTGGGAGGGCGCAGGCTGAACAGTTCGGTAAGGAGGCGGGCGCGGTCCTGGGTCACTATATCAGGCTGATTGGTATCCATGGTGGCTGTTGTGCCGAAGCCATATCCGGCCAAGCCCCAGATACCCGCGATGAGCAGGCACAACCACAAGATATGCGACAGATATGAACGTTTCATCATGAAAATCTCCACTTTTAAAAATACTTGTTCGGCTGTGCCCAGTTGCTCCGTCACCGCGCCGGAGGCTGTACAAAAACGCCTCTCAAGTGGTTGGTCAGGAGTACCAGCCCCACGATCAGGGCGATGGGACCAAGCAGCGGCATGAAGGATGTAGCGCGCAGCGTGACTTCAAATAATTCGCCAGCGCAGTATGAGGAGAGGGAATGCGCGCATTATGGCCCGTTGGTGCAAGTTGGCGAAATGATCGTGCAACACTGGTGCAAGCGACTTCGTGGCGGGGATGACAGCGTTGAGCGGTGATAAATCATCACCGCGCCGGCAACCAAGCTAGATCAAGTTTTGATTGTTGCTGGTTGCTCGAAATGGTTCAGGCGTTTTCGGGGTTCACCGATCCGACAAACCACCGGCTCGTTCAAAGCCAAGTCCATGACGTGGAAGCGTCCGCCGCCTGGATAAGGAAAAGATTTCCTTGGTGATCCTCCCGCCCGCGGCCAGGATCTACGATTGAGTCGGCTCCAAGTCTTGGCTATAGATGACCATCAGCGGCTTATCAGGTCGATATTGTGGATCGGCGTTGAAGCCGCTACCCAGTCCGCTGCTTGTCGTGTCGATGCAGTCGTCGTCCTAGTTCTTGAGCGACCCGCCAAACATTTCGCCGTCAAAGCGGTATCCCGAACATACCCAGGGTGCTGAACCCCCTTGACCCCCAATCAGGGCTGCAAGGAGAGGTACTGCCAGACCACGCTGGCCGCAGCGAGGGCCGTGATTTCGGCGACGTCGTAGGCCGGAGCGACCTCGACCACATCCATGCCTCTGAAATCGAGCCCGCCGAGTCGCTTCAGGATCGCCATCACCTGCCAAGTGAACAGGCCTCCAACCTCTGGAGTACCGGTTCCGGGCGCCTGGCCCGGATCGATGGCGTCGATGTCGAAGGACAGGTAGACCGGTCCCGCTCCCACGGTGGCGCGCACAAGATCGGCGACCGCCGGCGGGCTGGTCATGTGGACCTCCTCGGCGCTGACGATGCGCACGCCCCGCGCCAGCGTCCAATCGTAAACCGCGCGCTCCACCGGCGAGCGGATGCCGATCTGGATCATCCGCTGGGAATCGATCAAGCCCTCAAGGAGGGCATGGTAGAACACCGAGCCGTGCCCGAGCGGCTGACCAAAATTATCCGGCCAGGTATCGACATGGGCGTCGAAGTGGACCACCCCAAGGGGTCCGGACCGCCTCGCCAGCGCCCGTAACAGCGCCAGGGTAATGGTGTGATCGCCACCGATGGCGATGAGATGGGAAAATGCAGCCGCCTGTTGCTCGATCAAGGCGAGGGAGGCGGGAATATCGCCGAGGGCAATGGTGAAATCCCCGACATCAGCCAGCCCCACTTTACGGGGATCGCGCCAGTTCGCCGGATTGTCGCCATCGACCAGCATTCGGCTGGCATGGCGCACCGCCAACGGCCCGGCCCGCGCGCCCGCCCGGTTGGTGGTGCCTATATCGAATGGCACGCCAGCCACCCAAAACCGCGCCGCCGACGGTTCGAGGGTAGCGCCGAGAAAGGTGGGCGGAATCGCAAAGGTGGGTGTCAGGATCATCCTCGCCAAAGCTCCAAGACCAAGAACCAACTCGGCTACACGATTGAGGTTCGCATGTTATCAGGCTTGCATCCTGTTATTTCTTGGTCATAAAAATGTCATCGTATCCGCCTCGACCGTATGCCGTCGCCCCTTTATCATGGAACTTCAGCCCTCATCCCCTTCCCGATGACCACGAGGAATCGCCCGTGTTTCCGACACCCACCCGTGTATTTCTAACCAGGGGAATTGGTATTCACCGCCACACCCTGACCGCTTTCGAGCTGGCGTTGCGTGACGCGGACATCGAACAGCAGAATCTGGTTTACGTCTCATCGATTCTACCGCCTGGTTGTGAGCTGGTAACCCGCGAGGTCGGAGTAGCCGCCCTGAAGCCGGGCGACATCACCTTCTGCGTGATGGCGCGGATCGAGACCAACGAGCCCGGACGTCACATTCACGCCAGCATCGGTCTCGCCCGACCGGCGGATCCCGAAACCTACGGTTATATTTCCGAGTACCACGGTTTCGGCCAACTGGCCGAACAAAGCGGCGACCACGCGGAAGACCTCGCGGCCAGCATGCTCGCCAGCACCCTGGGCCTCGACCTTGACCCCGAGGTCGCCTGGAACGAACGCAAGCGCCTCTACGAACACAGCCACCTGGTCATCAACAGTTCGTCGATGACCGCCGCCACCGAGGGCGATCCCGAGGGCCGCTGGACCTGTGCTGTCGCCGCGGCGGTATTCCTGTTCTCTTGATACCCTCGGCGGAGAACGGGCGGCGTCGGAGCGATCAGGCGTCGTAGTGATTGGATAGTCTTTGCCGATGGAGTTGGCCATTCAGCCATACCTTAACTCGATCGAGGGGCAACGAAGCAACGAACCTGGAAGCGGACACCTCGGCTCTCAATACCCCGCCGCCAACCCACCCGGCCGCCGGGTATCGGAGAAACCATACCACCCGTCCGGCGCGCGCAGGATGCTCTGGGTATCACCCATCGCCTCCCGAATTACCACTTTATGGCCCAGCCCTTCCAGCAGGCGCACGGTGTCTGGGCTCAATCCCTCCTCGACGCGCAATTCGTCGGGTAGCCACTGGTGATGGACGCGCGGCGCCACCGTGGCCTCGGCCAGGTTCAGCCGATGGTCGATCACATTCGACAGGATTTGCAACACAGTGGTGATGATGCGGCTACCGCCGGGGCTGCCGGTGACCAGAATCAATCGACCGTCCTTGAACGCCAGGGTCGGGGTCATCGAACTGAGCGGGCGCTTGCCGGGGCCGACCGCGTTAGCGCCGCCGCCGATCAGGCCGTAGGCGTTCGGCACGCCGGGCTTAGCGGCGAAATCGTCCATTTCGTTGTTGAGCAGGATGCCAGTATCGGCGGCGACGATGCCGGAGCCATAGGGAAAATTCAGAGTGTAGGTGACGGCGACCGCGTTGCCGTCCCGATCCACCACGGAATAATGCGTCGTTTGCCCGCTTTCGAAGCGCTGTGGCTGGCCGGGCTTGATGTCCGCCGCTGGCCTGGCCCGGTTCGGGTCGATCCGCGCCGCCAATTCCCTGGCGTAGGCTTTCGAGATCAGACCGGCGACCGGCACCTCGACGAAATCGGGATCGCCCAGATACTCGCTCCGGTCGGCATAGGCCAGCTTCATGGCCTCGGCCAAGCGGTGGATCGTGGCGGCGCTGTTGTGGCCCAGTTCCCCCAGCGGCCAGGCTTCCAGAAGATTGAGGATTTGGATGAGATGCACGCCGCCGGAGCTGGGCGGCGGCATCGACACGATCTCGTACCCGCGATAGGTGCCCCGCACCGGCGCGCGGACCACCGCCCGGTAGTTCTTGAGGTCTTCCAGGGTGATCGCTCCCTGATGGGCTCGCAGGTCGGCGACCAGCTTTTGCGCGATCCCTCCTTCGTAAAACGCCTTGGCGCCCTGTTCGGCGATCTGTTCGAGCGAGGCGGCCAAATCGGGCTGGACCAGCGTCTCGCCGGGCGAATAGGCCGAGCCGTCGGCCTTGAAGAACGCTTTCCGGCTGGCCGGCCAGGGCGCCATCCGCTCGCGGACTTCCTGAAGCGATTGCGCCAATTCGAAGCCGACCGGGAAGCCCTGCTTAGCCAGACGGATGGCGGGTTCGACCAGTCGCCGCCACGGCAGGCGACCGTGACGGGCATGCGCCAACGCCAGTCCGGCCACCGTGCCCGGCACCCCAGCCGCTTGATAGTGATGGCGAAGACGGGTTTCGTCCACCGTGCCCTGTTCGTTCAGATAAAAATCCCGGCCAACGGCGGCGGGGGCGGTTTCCCGAAAATCGATGGCCTCGCTCCGCTGGTTCGCGGCGTCGTGGACCAGCAGGAAGCCGCCACCACCCAAATTGCCGGCCTGTGGCAACGTGACCGCCAGGGCGAAGCCGACCGCCACCGCCGCGTCGGTGGCGCCGCCACCCTCCTTCAGAATGTCCAGCCCGACCTGACTGGCCAGCGCCTCCTGGGAAACCACCAACCCGTGGCGAGCGTGGACCGGATGGATGCGGTCACGAGCGTCGAGGAGCGCGCGTTCGGCGTGCCCCGCGCTGGACCCCAGCAGGAGCAGCAGTAGGATAATACCGCCGATCAGGGATTGGGCGGGCCAGCGGATGGAGGCAAGCCATCGGGGCATGGGAATCTCCAACGGTGGGGAACAGGGGGCGGACGGCGACGAGATTCGCGCCGGACAGGGCGAGAACTTTCAGCGGCAATGGCATCTTAACTGTCCAAGGTCCGGGGATCACCCTGGGTTTCGATTCGCACTTTCAACCCCGACGTGGAGCGTTCCATGAAAACCCGTTTGCTAGGCCGCCACGGCCTTGCTGTTTCCACCATCGGCCTAGGCTGCATGGGCATGAGCGATTTTTACAGTGGCCGCGACGACGTGGAGTCCATCGCCACGATCCACCGCGCCCTGGACCTCGGCGTCACCCTGCTTGACACGGCCGACATGTACGGGCCGCATACCAACGAGGAACTGGTGGGCCGGGCGATCCGGGATCAGCGCGACCGGGTGGTGCTCGCCACCAAGTTCGGCATCATGCGCGACCCGAACGATCCGAGCCGGCGCGGCCTGAACAGCCGCCCGGAGTATGTGCGGGCAGCCTGTGAAGGCAGTCTCCGGCGCCTGGGCGTGGAGACGATTGACTTGTACTACCAGCACCGCCTGGACCCGAATACGCCCATCGAGGACACCGTCGGCGCGATGGCGGAATTGGTGCATGCCGGCAAGGTGCGCCACCTCGGCCTGTCCGAAGTCTCGGCCGCGACGCTGGAGCGAGCGTACCGGGTCCATCCCATCGCCGCCGTGCAAACGGAATACTCGCTGTGGACGCGCGACCCGGAAACCGACGGCGTCCTGGCCGCCTGTCGTCGGCTTGGGGTAGGCTTCGTCGCGTACAGCCCGCTGGGGCGAGGCTTTCTGACGGGGGCGATTCGCCGGCCGGAGGATTTCGCCGCTGACGATTATCGGCGAACCAGTCCTCGCTTTCAGGGTGAAAACTTCGCGCGCAATCTGGCTTTGGTCGAGCAGGTCCAGACGCTGGCCCGGCGGAAAGGCTGCACGGCCGCCCAACTCGCCCTGGCCTGGGTGTTCGCCCAAGGCGAGGACATCGTTCCGATTCCCGGCACCAAGCGGCGTCGCACCCTAGAGGAGAACGTGGCCGCCGTCGACGTGGCGCTCACCCAGGAAGAGCGGGCTGAACTGGAGGCGGTTTTCCCGCCGGACGCCGCTGTCGGCTTGCGCTATCCCGAGGAGATGATGCGGCTGGTCAATGCCTGAAGCCGCGCCGGCCGCGCCCTGGCGTTACCGTTGGCCGTTCGCGGAGTTTTGTTGCCGCCATGCCGCCACGGTTTTCGCCAAGCGCTGTCGTTCCTCCTTGACCAGCCCGACGGGATCGAAACGCCAGCGCTGATGCCAGCGCGCCATGTCCGCCAGACCCGGCGCATTCCAGGCGCCGATCCGGCGTAACCATGCTTCCAGGGTTTCGCCGGACGGCCGGGCGCCGGCTTGGGCGCTTAGGTCGGCGATGACCTGGTAAAATGGCGATTCCGCGCCGGGTTCAACCGTGACGGCCAGTACACTTCCAGCCGGGACCGGGCGGACCCGCCGGCGCAGCAACAGGCGCCAAAGCAATACCAGGGTCAACAATCCCGCCAGTCCCCACAGCCAGCCGTTATCGCTTTCAGTCGCCGTCGTTTCCCGCCAGCGCCAGCGGTTGAATCGATGGCTCAGCCACGCCCAAAGGTCCCCGACGCGCTGCCACCATGGTGTTCGTGCCTCCTCGAAACCGGTCCAGTCCGGCGGCGTGGCGTCGAAATCCCGCCAGCGCCCGTCCAGCCAGACCAGTGCCCAGGCATGGGCATGGCGACGGCGGGCCACGTAGGCGTCTTCCAGTGGGCTGTATTCCGCGACCGCAAAGCCGGTGGCGTACCGGGCGGGAACGCCGGCGGCGCGCAGCAACAGCACGGCCGCGCTGGCGAAATATTCGCAATGACCGGCCCGCGCCTGAAGCAGAAAGGTCTCCAGCGCGGTCATTCCAGCCGCTGGCGCGGGCAATTCCAGACTGTAACGGAACTGGCCGAGCAGGAACGCCTTGACCTTGGCGGCCACGATCGGCGGGGAGGAACCGATCAGACCCAGCTCCGTCGCCAGCCGCTCCAAGGTCGCCTGTTCGCGGCGCGGCAAGGCGAGATCGAGTTCTCCCGGCGGCGCGTCGCGCGTGGCCGCCGGCGTGCTGGTCACCCGATAATCGACCAATCCGGGACCGTCGCTGGCCTTGAGCGCTCCCAGATTGCTCAATTGCAATTCACCGACCGGCAGTCGTTCCAGCCGCCAGGCCCCCGCCGGCAACGGCAGCATTCCCGCCCCCCGCCGCAGCTCCAGAGTGATGGCCAGGTGGCGGGATACGCCAGCTGGAGCGGCGCCCAAGGTCCACTCGCGCCCGTCGCCCCTCGACGCGAGGCGGTCGAAGCGAGTGCCCTTGGCCTGCCACGCGCCATCGAAGTAGCTGTTGTAGCTAGCATCGCGCAGCAACCATGGTCCCGGATCGTCTGGCGCGGGCTTGAGCCGCAACACCACCCGCCCGGATTGCTTGAGTTCGCCGATCTCGCCCAACGCAGTGTAACTGCGATATGGGTCCACCTCCATGAACCAGTCCTCGAACCATTCGACAAATTGGTCCTCTAGACTAATTTGCAGGCGATACAAACCGAGGCTCAGGGGAAACGCGGCCAGACCGGCGGCGAGAGCCAGCGTCGCGGTCAGGAGCCAGCGATGGCGTCGGGGTCGCGTGGCTAGCAGCGCCCACAGCAACAACAACCCCGCCCCCGGCAGGAAATCCGGTGAAGCGGCAACGCTGGCGGCCAGCAGCGTGGCGACGAAATAGGGCGTGTCCAGCCGCAACGGTTGCCACGCCAGGGCGCTCCCGGAATGGCGCAACGAGTAAAATAGATGCCCGACCCGGAACGCGCCAACGGCGGAATAGCGTTGGATCGCCAGCGGGAGAAACAAGAGCAACGGGAACCAACTAGCCAGGGTATAAAGGTGCGTGGCCAGCGGCGGCTGATTGAGATAGCGGATGAACAGCAGGATCAGCGCCCCGACCCACAGCAGGGTGGACAGGTCGATCACCCGCGCCAGCTCGCGATCTTCCAACGCCCAGCGCCAGCCGACGCGCGGCGCCAGCTCCAGCACCAGCGCCATCGGCGGGACCAGTGGCCACAAGCCGGTGCGCCAGCCCCAGAACAGCAGGGCGGCGGCCAGCAAGCCGGGCGGTGGGACCAGGGTCATGGCGTCAATCGGGCCAGTTCCGCCGCCAGGGTTTCCGCCGTCGCGACCCGGACGCTCGGCGGCGGTGGCGCGCTCGGCGGGCCGATGACCAGCGCCACGGTCGCCACGCCATGGCCGCGCAGCAGATCGAGCAGTTGCCGCCGTTCCGCGTCCCAGTCCAGCAGGATGCAGACGCAGGCGCTCAACGCGGGGGCATGGCCCGCCAGCAGCGCGAGCAAGCCCGAAAACGGCTGATCCCGCCGTGGGGTCACGCAGGCCAGAACTTCCAGCAAGGGCTCGGTCTGGCCCAAGCCGCGGCCGGCGGTGAAGCAGTAGGCTCGGTCGCCGACGAACAGCAGATCCAGCAAGGCTTCGGGACCACGTTCGGCGGTGGCGATGGACGCGGCGGCGGACACGGCGGTTTCGAACCGGGCGTCATCCGCGTCGGTGGCGCAATGATCCAGCAGCAGGCCGTGGCGAACAAAGAATTCATCCTGAAATTCCTTGACGATGGGCTCGCCACGCTTGGCGAAACTGCGCCAGTGGATGCGACGTGGGGGATCGCCGGGGCGATACTCGCGCAGGCCGACGAATTCGTCTTCCTCACCGACCGACTGGGCCAGATGAATCCCGCCGCGCTGGTAGCGCCGTCCGTCGCGAAAATGCAGGGGCGGCATTGGATAACGACGTGGCAAAACCAGCAGGCGGTCGGTCAGCGGCTGGCGGAACAGGCGCCGTAGCAGACCCAGCGGCTCGGGACGCCCAATACGCAGGGCCGCGAATTCCAACCAGCCCCGGCGCAAAGGGGTCAGGGTCAGTTCCGCGTCAGTCACGGCGCCCGGCGGCAGGGCCGGCAAGGGCTGCGTTTCGCCATTCGCTCCCCGAGCCCTGGCCATCTGTCGACTCCACTGGCGGTAAGTCGGGAACCGTTGGGGTAACGTTGGAACAGGTGGCGCCTCGCGCAATTCGTCGAAGGCGGTCAGGTCGCGTTGCATCTCGATTCCATGATTGCACAGGTGCAAGCGATAGCGCAGCGGTTGACCGACGGTGGCGAAGCGGGGCAGCCGCCGGCTGGCGGCCACGGGCAAGCCACCGAAACGACTGGCGACCAGGGCGACGGCAAAAACGACCGTCAACAGGACGAACAGTTGATAGGTCATGCCGACTCGGGTATTGATCCCGAACGCGCCCGCCGCCACCCAGCCGCCCAGCAGCCAGCCCCCCAACGGCGTCAACCGGCGCCGCAGGCCGTGACTGAGACGGTGAACCCCGCGATAGAGACGAAACAGCGGACGCATGGCGCTACACCGGCGCCGCCACCCGCCGCAGGATGTCGCCGACCACCGCCTCGGCGGTCAGGCCGCCAAACCGCGCCTGAGGGTCGAGCTTGAGTCGGTGCGCCAGCACCGCCACCGCCAGTTCCTGGACGTGATCCGGAGTGACGAAATCGAGCCCATCGAACAGGGCCAGCGCCCGCGCGGTTTTCATCCACGCCAGCGACGCGCGGGGACTGGCGCCCATCGCCACGCCCGGCGCGGTCCGGGTAGCGGCGGTCAGTTCCACCAGATAGCGGCTCACCTCGTCGCCGATCCGAATGGTGGCGGCGGACCGTCGAAGGTCTTCCAAGGCGAGGCGGTCGGCGCAGGGCGCGAGAGCGTCCAGGGGATGATGTTCGCGCTGGGCCGCCAGCACGGCCAATTCTCCGGCCAGATCGGGATAACCCAGGGCGAAGCGCAGGGCGAACCGATCCATCTGCGCTTCCGGCAACGGGTAGGTGCCATGGAATTCGATGGGGTTCTGGGTGGCGATGACGAAGAACCATTCACTCAGTGGATGCCGTTGGCCGTCCAGGCTGACTTGCCGCTCACCCATGGCCTCCAGCAGGGCCGCTTGCGTGCGCGGCGACGCACGGTTGATTTCGTCGGCCAGCAGCACCTCGGTGAACACTGGACCACGATGGAGGCGAAATTCCTGCTGCCTCGGGTCGAAGATGGACACGCCCAGCAGATCCGAGGGCAACAGGTCGGGCGTGAACTGGATGCGCTGGAAGTTCAGGGTCAGGGAGCCGGCGAAGGCCTTGGCCAGCGTGGTTTTTCCGGTGCCGGGCAAATCTTCCAGCAAGACGTGGCCACCCGCCGTGAAAGCGGCCAGCAGCCAGCGAATCGGCCGGCGCTGACCGATCATGACCGTTTCCAGGTTGGCGAGCAGGGTATGATAAGTCGCGCGATGCATCGATAGGACTCTACACTCAGGTAGGCTGATAAGCGGGAACATGCGAGTTTCTTAACTCATTACGCAGATAATCACTCCATAAGTTGTATTTTACTTGGTAGAGCGTTTTTCCGAGCTTTTTAGCCATAACTTTCAATGAAAATCAAGCGTGATAGCAACAGGAAAAATGATTGCGCCGCGCGTGTCGCTTGCGGCATTGACACCGTTCAATTCTGGTTAGTTGTTTGAGTTCTCGATGCAGTTGTTCGATGAACCAACGCTCCTTGTTCGCGTTTTGAACGACTTGCGCGCCGACCGAATCTGGGTCCCGATTGGTAATCACCCGTTCAAAGCTTATACGAAAATTAACGCGTTTTTAATTGAGAAATTATTGTATAATTTTAGTGAAAATTTCGGGAACGCGACCGGATCGAGGCGACCGATGACGGGGCTCAAGATATCGTGGGAGGGCATGTCGTTGGGCGACGCCAGAAAGCGACGCAACCACGCTTCCCGTTGCTGGACACAGGCTTGCGTCCCGACCCCATCCTCGATCCCACTAAGGACGGCACTGAGCACGATCATCGGAATATTCTGGAAGGGATGCAACTTGTTCCGCGTCTCCCGGCGCGGAGCGGGGAGCTGGGCAAGATAGGGACGGGGTCGAGCAGGCGCGGCAATATGAAGGTCTCCATCCAGCTAGTGCGTTTTTTGTTCTCAATAGGCGCTCGTCTCGCCGCTTGTCAACCCCCACATAGCGCGATTGCTTTGGGGAGTCTCCACATAACCCTGTTCAAGCTAGCGTTTTTTATGTTAAACTGAACTGGAATTTAAACGATTCGGAAAAGCCGAACCTACCGTAAGATAGGGGCGGAAAGTCGCGGATCCTGCAAGGAATTCAGGACTGCCGGACTGCCGGAGACGACCTCGTCAGGGTCGTCGCGGGTAGTTCGGTTTTTTATTTTGGGATATGCGGATCAGTAGTCAGAGATGGGGAGACGTGTCATGTTGAGCTTCGAGGATTGCGTCGGGTTGAGCGACCTGGACGAAGAAGAGATCGCGGCCATCGCCGAACACGAGCATGTGCCGGAAATCGTCGCCGCCGAGATGGGCTGTTGGCTGGCTCACAATCCCGGTGGTGAGTTCACCATCGAACACATCATCGAGGATGATATCGAAATGGCCACGCGTCATGGCCATCCAGGGGAAGCGCGGCACTGGAAGGAGGTATTGGATCACTTCGCCGCCAACCACCCCCACGCGACGGAATGCGAAACCGCCTGACTTCGCGCCAATCGACCCCCGCCTCGCGCGGGGGGGGGTTCCTATGGATCGCCGACCGACGGGCAAGGCAACGCGACCTCGGCAAGAAAGCCGCCCAAGTCCTCGGAACGGCCCAACCGCAAGGTTCCGCCATATTGCGCGACGATGTCGCCGACGATGGCCAGACCCAAACCATGACCGGCGCGGGACTCGTCGATTCGCGTCCCGCGTTGCCGCAACGCTTCCAATTGGTCCGGCGGACAGCCCGGCCCATCGTCCTCGATCCGCAGCCAGAGCCGCGCCGCATCCGCGCCAGCGGTCAGCCATACCTCGGTTTCCGCCCACTGACAGGCGTTATCCAGTAGGTTGCCCAACAATTCCAGCAAGTCGTCGCGGTCGCCGGCGAACCCACTGTCCGGCGGAATCCGGACTTCGATGGCAAGATCCCGGTCGCGATGAATGCGGCGCAAGGTCGCAATTAAATCGGCCACCTCTCGCTCAAGCAGCACCCGCTGGCCGGGCGCGCCACCGCCCGCGATACGCGCCCGCTTGAGTTCGCGCTCGGTCAAGGCGCGGATTTGCCGAAGTTGTTGGCGTAACTCCCGCCACCAGCCGGTGGCGTCGCCGGAGGGGGGAGGTTGCTCGGCAAGTTGGGTAAGGGCGGTCAGAGGCGTTTTCAAGGCATGGGCGAGATTACCCAGGGCATGGCGAGACCGGCGCTGGCGCTGGTTCAACAAGTCGAGCAAACGATTGAGTTCCGCAACCAGCGGTCGCACCTCATCCGGCGCCTCCAGCGACAGTTGCGGAATTTCGCCGCGCGCCAGTCGGGGTAATTCACGGCGGACCTGTTCCAGCGGCGCCAGACCACGCCGCACGATCCGTCGCTGCGACAGCAGCAGCACGCCAAACATCGCTAGGGCGATGAGAACGAATTCCAGCAGCAGACGCCGGAGGCCAGCGTTCACCGGCGCGAAATCCTCGGTCACGGCGATGGTGACCGGCCGATCCTGGACCCGGAAGGCGCGACCGACCAGCAACAGCCGTTGCTCCTGCGGGCCAGTGACGAAGGCTCGGGTGACACGGTCGGGAGCCAACGGCGGCAGGGTCAGGTCGGCGTCCCACAGCGAGCGGGAACAGAGTTCGCCGTTGGCGGTTTCGATCTGGTAGTAGTGGCCGGAATACGGCTGGCGGAAGTTGGCGCCGATCCGGTCGGTGGCCAGTTGCGGTTGACCGCTGGCATCGAAGCTCAAGGCGGCCAGCACGGTTTCCAAATCGTGTTCCAGGCGAGCCGCGACGAAATTCTCGGCCATCTGGCGCAGCGAATAGCCACCGACAGCGACCGCTAGGACAGTCAACAGGATCAACGCCGAAATCAAGCCGGTGGATAGCCGGGCTTGCAGCGAGGTCATGCGTCGCCGGCTCCAAGGATGTAGCCTTGACCGCGGCGGGTAACGATCCATTCGCGGCCCAACTTGCGACGCAGCCGGTTGATGTAGACCTCCAGCACGTTGCTGTCGCGCTCGGCGTCGAAATCGTAGATGTGCTCGGCCAGTCGGCTTTTGGACAACACCCGGCCCGGATGGCGCATGAAGTAGCGGAGCAGGCGGAATTCGGTACCGGTCAGCTCGAAAGTTTCATCCGTGGCCAGGACTCGCGCGGTCTGGGTGTCTTCATCCAGCTCCAGACCGGCAACCCGCAAGGGACCGTGCGGTCTGGCGACGCCACGCCGCAGCAGGGCCTGAAGCCGGGCCAGCAATTCGGCGACATGGAATGGTTTACCCAGATAATCGTCGGCGCCGGCCTTGAAACCATCGACCTTTTCGTGCCAGGCGTCGCGAGCGGTCAGAATCAGCACCGGGACCGGATTACCGGCCGCGCGCCAGTGGCGCAGCACGTCCAGCCCGGAACGGCCGGGCAGCCCCAGATCCAACACCACCATGTCGTAGGGTTCGGAGTCACCCATGAACTCGGCATCCGCGCCGTTGTCCGCCACATCGACGGCAAAGCCAGCCCGCGTCAGTTCGGTTCGCAACTGGCCGCTCAAGACGGCGTCGTCCTCGACCAGTAACAAGCGCATCACTACCTCTTCCACTCTCGTTCGTGCTCGACGCGCCATAACTCGCCGGTGCGGGCGTCGTATTCGAACTCAAGCACCACGCCGTCGTCGCCCAGCATCTTCAGTTCGTAGACATAACGATCTCGCTCGAACTCCAGTTCCGCCTCCAGCAATTGACCGCCGGGATGCTGGCGGCGGTGATTGGCGATGATGGTTTCCAAGGACAAAATTTGTCCCGCGCCCCGCAGACGGCGGATTTCCTCCTGATCGCGTCCGGCGCTGACCAGGTCGGGAACCAGAAGGTCCACCGCCAGCAGCAGGACGGCGGCGGGTCCGGCAAGGCGATACATGGGCTCGTTTCCCCAAGAGGGCGCCGTGCTCAGGCTCGCTTGCGGCCGGTGATCATGGCGCGGGCCAGATTCTCGCGGTGCAGCAGACTTTCCCAAATCACGCCGACCAGGTGCCCTACCACCAGCAGCAGGGTGAAGTTGGCGAGGAATTCGTGAACCTCCTTGATGGAGTGAATGGTCGCTTCGCTGCTGTCCAGCAACAACCCCGCCAATGGACCCAGTCCCTTGTCGGCGCCGTACAGCATCAGCCCGGCGACGGCGGTGCCGCTCAGGCTCAGCAGTAGGATGACGATCATCGCGCCACCGGCGGGATTGTGTCCCAAATGGCGCGGCGCGCGTAGGGTTAGCACATCCTTGACGTAGCGCAAGGTCTCGCGCGGTCCTCGCACGAAATCGCCGAATCGGGCATGGCGCGATCCAGCGAAACCCCAGAACAATCGGAACAGCAACAACCCGGCGACGGTATAGCCCGCCCAGACATGGAGGGTTTGCAGCCATTCGCCGTCCAGGCGATCCTGCAACTCCTCAAAAGGTTCGCCCTGGCTAAGGTAGGCGAGGGTGAAAGCAATCACCAGGGTCCAGTGGAACAGACGGACCAACGGGTCCCAGACAGTGATTTCGTTGGCATCGGGGTTGGTCATGGAAGCCTCTACTCCTCTCAGGTCCCGCCTCCGCCGTGGCGATAAAACCAGCGGGGGGAGGCAGGGTCTCTTCAGCGATTAGTCGGCTTCCTCGGCAACCAGCTCGCCGGTCTTGATGTCGTAATACACCTCCCACTTCTTGCCATCGTTGCCCTTGATCTTGACCTCCCAGGTCTTCTTGCCCTTCTTGGTGTCCTCGTAAGCCTTGGTGACCTCTCCTGGATGGGCCTTGAGGGCCATTTGGATGGCCTGTTCCTTGGTGATGCCGGCTTGAGCTGGAGCGGCCTTGGTTGTGGTGGCGGGTGGCGGGGTGGCGGGTGCTTCACCAGCGGCGATGGCGATGGTCGTAGCGGTGGTTGCGATCGTGGCTAGAGTCACGACGTTGATCAGTCGACGTAGGTTCATTTGGATTGATCTCCGGGTTGGATTTTGAAATTGAGAGCCTGGTTACCGTGGGGTTGCCACTGGCGTCCTGGCTTGGAGTGTTACTTTAGGGGATCTGTCTTAAATCAGGCTGAATTTCGGGGAAACGATGGAAGGCATCGGCGTTGGGCACGGCCACCGCCTTGTTGTTTTTTGTCTTTTTTATACATAAAAAAGCAACAAACAACATTTTTATTTTTACCGGGTTCGGACTTCAACCAGGCCGTGCTTGTAGTTGTCTTTTTACTTAGTAGTTTTGCATACAATTAAAGACATGAAAAAAATTTATATATTTCAATGATTTATGAAACTAAAGTGGGGGAAACGCGGGGAGTCAAAGTGGGGGAAACGCGGGGAGTAAAGTGGGGGAAACGCGGGGAGTTGGCCGGCGAAAGTGGGGGAAACGCGGGGAGTTTTAAGGCCTAAAGTGGGGGAAACGCGGGGAGTTTTAAGGCCTAAAGTGGGGGAAACGCGGGGAGTGAAAGTGGGGGAAACGCGGGGAGTCGAGGCGAAAGTGGGGGAAACACGGGGAGTTGGCCGATGAAAGTGGGGGAAACGCGGGGAGTTGGCCGGCGAAAGTGGGGGAAACGCGGGGAGT
>JAVMKH010000201.1:0-17103 GCA_031732935.1 Candidatus Contendibacter sp. | reverse complement strand
AAAGTGGGGGAAACGCGGGGAGTTGGCCGGCGAAAGTGGGGGAAACGCGGGGAGTCGGAGTGAAAGTGGGGGAAACGCGGGGAATATCCTGGGGGGAAGGTGGGTTTGCAATCCCCCACTCTCTGGTTTATACCTGTTCGGAAAGAGGCGAGGCTGCGAGGAACGCCATGAGTCCCGACATCACCGACCTGCTGGGCAACGACGTTCGGAAACCGACGGCGCTGGTTCATTTCGAGCGGGACATGCCGCTGACCGAGCAGAAGGTGATGACGCTGATCATTTTCCATTGCCAGGTCGCCGACAAGGACGAAAGCGGCTTCTATCACATCCGCAAAAACTTCGTGCGCCGCTTCCTGGGCTGGGACGACAGCCACAACTATCCGCGCATCTACGAAGCGTTCGAGAAAATCTTCGACAACACCATCCGCTGGAACCTGCTGGGCAAGGACAAGACCTTCAAGAGCCTCAAGTGCAAGCTGATCGTCAGCCTGCTCGAACCGACCGACACCGGCCCGTTCATCGGGTTCAAGCTCCATCCCGACCTGGAACCGGCCATCAAGGACCCCCGGCTGTTCGCCCGGATCAAGCTGATCATGATGGCGATTCTGGCCAAACCCAAGTACGCCTTTCCGCTTTATGAAATTCTAGCCGACTGTTATTCGCGCGGCGAACGGGTCATCCGACTGTCCCTGCAGGAACTGAAGGAATCGCTGGGCATCGCGGGACCCTATTACGACCAATTCATCGCGTTCAAGAAGGAAGTGCTCCGGCCCAACCTGGCGGCCATCAACCAGAACACCGACTGCCAAGTGACTTACGATACTTACCGGGAAGGGAGAAAAGTGGCGGGCGTGGTGTTCACCATCGACAAGCAGGACTGGCGGCCACCTTTGCTGGAGGAACATCTACGCGAGTTGCAGAGCTACTACCAGCCGATTCCGGTCGAACCGCCAGCCCTGAGCGCGCCGCCGGCTCCCAGCGCGGATGAGCAGAAGTTCGTGGACAGCGTGAAACGCCACCAGGTCGCCGAGGCCGACGCTCTGCAGGCGATTCGAACTCATGGCCTCAATGGGGCGCGGGCGATTCGCGATTACGCCTTGCGCCAGGCAACGCGCAGAAAGGGCTCGAAGGATCAGGTTCGGGACCTCGGCGCCTACATGGCGCGCTGTTTCCGCGAGGGCTATGGCCGATGGGAGGAGCAGGACCCGTTGAACGTGAGGCGCGCCGAAGCGCCGCCCCCGGAGGAGCAGCCCGCCAGGGAGGCGGCGTCTGAAACCGAGCGCCTCGCGGCCAAATTCAAGACCGCGTTCCGGGCGCATCAGAGCCAACTGGTCGACGAGCGACTGGGTCGCATGTCGGCGGAAGAACGGGCGCGGCTCGATGATGAATTCGCCGCCCGCCATCCGATCTGGGCGCAAAAGTTTCGCGAACTGGGCCCCACGACGCCCTTGTTGCGCTCCGCCTTCGAGGTGTTCGCCGTGGAGGTGCTGCTGGATCCCGAGCAAAAGGATGTCGTCGCGTTTGCTCGGGAGCGCTCGGCCTCGGCCGAGGTCGTCGAATGGCTGCAACGGGCGGCTTGAACGTCGCGGGCCGGCGAGGCTCACCGATCGGCTCGGGCCGACGGCGACGGCTGATCGAGCCAGTAGTCCAGCCCCTGCGCGTTGAGTTCGACATCCATCCTCAGTACCTCGCGCCATTGTTCGGCGTCCAACCGCCAGCCTTGCCGCGCCGCCTCGGCGGCCATTAGCGCCCACAACCCGTCCAGAATCCGCGCGCCGCGCGCCGGGCCGGCATCGCGTTCCCGTTCGGCCACCGCCACATGCGCGTCGATCAGCCGGTGCAGGTCGCCGCCCAGGCGCGCGATGTCGGTAACCTGGGAGAAATGGGTGAGGTACAACGCTTGGGGCTGGCAGGCCAGAATGCGCTCCACGGAGGCGTGCATGGCCGCCGGCTCGAATTGGGTGGGCGTGGTGGTGGGAATGACCGATGGCCTTCCATTGACGTCCAGCTCGCGAAAAGACAGCCCGAAGATGTCGCCGGTGAACAGGCAGCCGCCGCGCGGATCGTGCAAGCACAGATGGTGGCGGGCGTGGCCGGGCGTTTCCAGGCAGATCAAGGTCCGGCCGGCGAGATCGAAACTGTAGCCGTCACCGGCCACCAGGATTCGGTCGGTGGGGACGGGCAATGGCTCGCCATACAGCCGATGGGCTTCATCCGCGCCGTAGACTGCCTGGACCGCGGCGAACAACTGGGTGGGATCGGCCATGTGCCGCGCGCCGCGCGGATGCACGACCAACCGCGCCTCCGGGAAGGTTTGCATCATCGCGCCCGCGCCGCCGGCGTGATCCAGATGGACATGCGTCAGAAACACGTAGTCCACGCGGGTTGGCGACAGCCCCAGGATTCGCAGGGCGTCCAGAACGCGCGGCAGGGCGGCGTTGTTGGCGGTGTCCACCACGGCGACCCGGCCGCGCTCGACGATGAGGTGAACGGCGTTGAGCTGGGGTCGGATATAGCCGGCGTCGACGGCGTAAATGCCGTGATCGTAGCGTAGCGGTTCAAGCATGAACGTTCTCGTCAGTAAGGGTTGAGGGGCTATGATGACAAACACGATGGTCCTACCGAAAGCGGCCCAGGCTTGCCTGATCTGTCAGGCTCCCCTGCCTTTTTCGCGCGCGCGCGATGACGGGCTGTGCGGTCGCGGGGAATGCGCGTGGCGTTATACGTTGCTGAGAGCGCGACATGCGGTTTGCGTGGTTTGTGGTCGGCCGCTGGCCACGCCGGAGTTGCCGACCCAGATTTGCGCGGCTTCGACCTGTCGGCGGGCGGCGGCCGTGGAACGCGGGCAGGTCGTGCACGAGCGCAACCTGGCTCGCTACGCGGCGCTGATCCAACGGGAGATCGAACAGGCCACGCAATTGCGCGACCGGGTGGTGACCGCGTTTGGTTTGCGCGAACCGGACTCGTTTCGGTTGACAGTGGTCCCGGCGGCCACGGCCCGGCTGGTGAATCTGCCGGAGCGCCGTCGCCGCGCGCTGCGCGACCACGTGAACGCGCTGATTAGCCAGGCCGTTGGATTGCCCGCGCCGCCGTCCTCGGCCGAGGAACCCGCGTCGCCGCCCACGGAACGGGAATCCCAACTCCAATCCGTTTTGGGCAAGGCGTGCGCCTGTTGCCAGGGGTTCTGCTGCGAGGGTGGCGGCGATCGCGCCTACCTGACCGTGGAAACGATCCAGCGCTATCGGGCCGCACATCCGGGCCAGCGTCCCCGCGACATCCTCGCCGCCTACCTGGAACGGGTGGGCCACCGGACCGTCGAGGGGTCCTGCGTCTATCACCAGGCCGATGGCTGCGCCCTGCCCCGCGCGCTGCGCGCCGATCTGTGCAACCGGCATTTTTGCAAGGCGCTGGTGAAGTTTCAGCGGGATTTGCCGGCGACCGGTCCAATTCGCGGCTTTTTCGTGGCTGCGGATTATGGTGTCCTGCACGCGGCGACGCTGGTTCACGACAGCCAGGCATTGGTGGTTCAGGGAGTGGGGGAACCGGAGCCCTGAGTCTCGACGCGGGCCAGCGCCACCGGCGCGGCTCGATCCGTCGCCAGCCGCGCGACCCAGGCGTTCGCCGCGCTGGCCGTGATTCCCTGCACTCCGTTGGGGAACAGACCACCGGTCAACGTCAACAGGGCCATGGCGCCCACAATCAAAACCTCGCGTGGCCGCAGATCCATCGCCGTCGCCACCGCCGGATCGGTCACCAGCCCCAGGAACGCCCGCTGGAAAAAGCCGAGGAAATAAGCGGCGCCCAGCACCGCGCCACCGACGGCGATCAGCGCCAGGCCGGGATGCGCTTGCCAGGCGCCCATCAGGATCAGCAACTCGGCGGCGAAACCACTGGTGCCGGGTAGTCCGATGGAAGCCATGCCCAGCAGTAGGAAGAAAGCCGTCAGCCGGGGCAGCGGCTGAGCCAGCCCGCCCAGGCTGGCCAGATCGGTCGAACCCAGCCGGTGGTGCAGGAAGCCGGCGATCAGGAACAGGCCGCCAGCGATGACCCCGAAGTTCGCCAGTTGGAACACCGCGCCCTGCACGCCCTGAATGTTCAGGGTTCCGATGCCGACGATCACCAGTCCAACGTGGCTCACGCTGGAAAAGGCTAGCACCTTGCGCAGATTAGCCTGCTGTAGCGCCACCAGAGCCCCGTAGAGCGCGCCAAATCCTCCCAGGCTCATCAGGAGCCACCCGTGGTCGTGCGCGGCTCCTGGGGCCAGCGGGACGGCAAAACGCAGAATGCCGAAAGCGCCGAGCTTGAGGCCCACCAGCAACGCGCTCAGGCCGGTCGGTCCCTCGCGCAGCACGGTGGGCAGCCAGGTGTGGAACGGAAACAACGGAGCCTTGACGGCGAAGCCGAAAAACAGCAGCAGGAAGATCGGCGTCTGCGCCGAGGCCGGGAGCGGGTGTTCGAGCAGCATCAGGTAATCGAATGTCAGTCCGCCCGGCGCGGGGACGCCCACGGCGTTGGCGTGACCCAGACTCAGCAGTACGATGGCGAACAGCAGCGGAATTCCGCCGACCAGCATGAACAGGGTGTATTTAATCGCGGCGAAGCGCCGTTCCGGCCCGATGCCCCACAGGCTGATCAGGAAATAGATCGGCACTAGGGTCAGTTCCCAGAACAGGAAGAACAACACCAGGTCCAGGGCGCAGAACACGCCGATGGTGAAGCTCTCCAGTGCCAACAGCAGGGCGAAATACAGACGGGGCATGAACTGGATGGAGGTCCAGGACGCCAGGATGACGCCGCAGAGCAGCAACGCCGTCAGCGGCGGGAACAGGGCGGCGATGCCGTCGATGCCCAGCAGGTATTGAACGTTCAGGCTGGGAATCCAGGACGCTCGTTCCACCAGTTGCATTCCAGCGCTGTTCGGGCTCAGGGCCGCCAGCATCACCAGCGCCAGGATCAATTCCAGCACGGCTCCGGTCAGCGCCACGACCCGCGCGGCGCGACCTTCCGGTAGGAACGGCAGCAGCAACGCCCAAGCCAACGGCAAGAAAATCAGCAGGCTCAGGATGGGAAAGCCGAAGGAGTCAGCGGCGGATAGGTGTTCAGGATTGGACAACACTCTTGCCAAGCTCCTTGGAAAAGTGGTGAGAGCTGATTTGCAGTTTCCGACTCAGGTAAAGCCGATGAGCGTCGTGTCGGGTTACACCCGAGTCGAGATGAAATTGGTCACAGGATAATTCCATCGCTTTATCCAGAAGCCAGTCGAGCAGCATTCCGCCATAACCACGCTTGCGAAACACGCTTCGGCTGATGAGGTCGTCCACATAAAAAATTCGTCCCCAGGCCAGGAATTCGGCGATACGATAACCCGCCGCCGCGACTATTTGATTGTTCGATATGATATAAACAAGCACATAGCCGTGGTTCTTCATTTGGCGCTGGACCCGCGCCACGAATTCATGTTCGGAAAGGTGCGATCTCAGTTCGTGCAACGTGGGAAAGCAAGCTCTTATTTCAGCTTCCGTGGAAGCGACGCGAATATCCATGGGTTCCTCAGGAACCATTGAAGTACCCTGGATTTGGCGCAAGGAAGAATTAGAGTTTTGTCGATGGCAACGCATAGGTGATCCTTGTGCCTTCGACTTTCACATATCCTTGTTCTACAAGGGCTTCGTAGACTGCATCGATATCGCTTGATGGAATATCCTTACCACATCTCGCATGAATGGTGCTCCACAATGTCTTGGGAGTACGGGGTTTTGAAGCCTTGCGTTTGCTAAGGTCATCCACAGCCACCTTGATCAGTTCTTCTTTAGTTGGCTTGGTTTGCACGGTATTTAGCTTCTGTTCAGTTGTGACTTTTGGTTGCGGTATGGCAGACAAAGGTGTTTTGAAACATGGCATTTCTTCAATAGATGCCGACCGTGCAGCGAAGATTTTTTTGCTCTTGAGGTGCTGAATCAGTGGATCGAAGCCAGTATCTTTTGAAATGACGTGGAAGAATCCCGAAGGCTCGACCGACGCTAATGCGCCAAGATAATAGGCAATGTGAAAATCAAGAGCATTTCGCCCAGAGGTTTCCAAGACAATGTATTCAGCTCTTTCTCCAAGTTCTTGCATAGCCAATACAAGCTCGACGGGCAGCTTGGTGTTATTCGGCCCGAGGAATACCCGTACTCGAAAGTTCTCGCCCTTCAAGAATTCGATGGATTTTACCTGGACGTTCTCGTAGTCGACCAAGACATAGTTCATCTTCACGCTTTTATCCTTGTTGGCAGTTTTGTCTCCCTCGACGATGAAGGATCGAAGGGTTAGTGTTTGTCCATTGCCTCGAACAGCCCCGCCACGTTTTCCACCGCCCCGCTGATCGTTTCCAGTCATGGGCAATGACATCCTGTGTTGTTCGCTACCCTTTCACCGCGCGCAGCGGCAGCATCAAGGTCATCGGATGCACGGGTGATGCCTGAAACCCGTAGTACTCGTAGAACTGTTTGGCGCGGTCGTTCAGCGCGTGGACGAGCACCGCCCTGACCCCGGCATTTTCCGACACCGCGATCACACGGTGGACAGCGTCCCGCAGCAACCCGGTGCCCAGTTTGTCGCCTTGCGCGCGTCGATCGACCGCCAGCCGGGCCAGCACGATCACGGGGATCGGATCGGGCATGTTGCGTCGCACGGCGCCGGTGGCCTCCTGGTGTGCAACAGCGCCCGCGGCCAGGGCGTAATACCCGAACACGCAGTCGTCCTGATCGGCCACGACGAAGGTGCGGCTGGCACCGCTCAGTTGATTGGCCATGGCGCGGCGTTTGAGCCACTCGTCCAACGGGTTTTCACCACAGGCAAACCCGTCCAGCCGGTGGGCGACCGCCAGCGGTAGTGGCGCGGAAAGCCGCAAGCTCATGCCCGATTGGCGTCCCACGGAGCCTTCACCGCCATGAGACGCTCCAGCCCTGGATTGGCGCTGGGCGGCGCATCGAGCAGGGCGGTGAACCGCTGGAACTGGTCGGTGTCCAGACGAAAGAATACTTGATCGAGCAGCACCGCCTGCGCGCGTTCGCAGGCGGCTTCTAGCATGAAGTCCGAACGGTTTTTGCCCAGAAGACCAGCGGCGCGATCGATCAAGTCGCGCTGTTCGGGCAAGGCCCGCAAATTGATGGCGGCGGCGCGCGGCATAAATACCTCCCAAGAGTGTATACACAACGAATACACAAATCTAGAGTTTCGTATAGCTGTTGTCAACACAACACGGTTCAGTCCTTTGATCTGTGGTCAATGGCCAGATCTAACCTCAAACAGCCCCGCCACGTTTTCCACCGCCCCGCTGATCGTTTCCAGCCACGGATGGGCGTAGAGACCGACGCTCACCATCACCGCGCACAGCAGCGCGGCCATGATCAGTTCCCGGTTGCGCAAATCGATCAGGGGTTGCGTCGTGTTTCGGGGATTGCGGGCGAGGAAAATCCGCTGATACGACCATAGCAAGTAACCCGCCGCCAGCACGTTACCGGAAGCGGCCAGCGTGGCGACGCCCCAGCCGTAGGTTTCGAGCACGCCTTCCAGCGCCAGGTGCGCGGCCTCGAAACCGGGTGTGCCCGGCATGGCGATACTGCCCAACACCACCACCAGAAAGGTCAATCCGAGCAGGGGCGCCGCGTCGAACAGTCCGCCCAGACGGTAGAACCGGGTCACGCCCAGCCGACGTTGCAGCAGTCCCGCCACCATGAACAACCCGGCCGTGGCCAGACCCAGATTCAGACTCAGCAACAGACCCCCTTGCAAGCCCGGCGGATTGAGCGCGAACAGTCCGACCAGGAGCGCGCCAGTGTGGCTGACCACGGCGAAAGCCAGCAGCCGGCGCAAATCCTTCTGCATCAGGGCGAGCAGCGCGCCGTAACCCATGCCGGCCAGCCCCAATACGATCATCGCGTCGGCCCATTGCTGAGTGGCGGCGGGCAGCAGCGGGAACACGAAACGGAGCAGCGCGTAAACCCCCACCTTCACGCCCGCCAGCAACGCCAGGCCCACCGCGACCGTGCCGTGCTGGGCCACGACCGGCAGCCAGGCGTGAAACGGGAACAGCGCCAGCCGCACCGCCAGGCCGCCAAACATCAGCACGAAGATCAACGACTGAAGACTTGGCGACGCGGGCGTGGCGAGGAGGGCGGACAGATCGAAGGACCAGACGCCGTCCATGGCGGCGGCGTGGTTCCAGCCCAGCAGCCCGATCCCCGCCAACAGCGCCGCCAGGCCGCTCGATAGATCGCGGACCAGACGCCAGGCCGCTCGGCCGCGCACCGGGCTGGTTCCCCAGCGCCAGACCAGAAACGCCACCGGGATGATCTCGGCCAGGGCGAACAGCCAGAACTGCATTAGGTTCAGCGCGGTGAACATGCCCATCAGGGCTGCTTCCTGCGCCAATACGCCAGCCACCAACACGCCCGGCCGCTCTCGCCGAATCGTTTGGGCGTAGAGCAGGATCAGCAGCGTCAGCAGCGCCGTCAGCGGCAGGAACAACACGCCGAGGCCGTCAATACCGAGATGAAGGCTCAGCCAGGGCAACGGCTCGAACCGCTCGACCAGTTGGGCGGCGGGGTCGTGCGGGTGGAACCGGATCAACGTCGCTATCGTCAGCAGCAGTTCCACGCCCGCCGTTGCCAGACCCAGCGTCAGCGCCGTTTGGATGCGCTGGATTCGCCAAGCCGCGATCATCCCCACCAGTGGCGTCAGGAGCAACAGGCTCAGCAGTGGAAAACCAGCCAGCCCGGTTTCCGGGCCTTCGTTGGCGCGCACGATTTCGCGTAGGCCCACCAGCGCGATGAGCACCACCAGCGTCGCCGCCATCCAGGCCCAGGACCGCCGCAGCCCGCGCTCGATCCGGCCCAGCCGATTGCCCAGCTGGCGGCTGGCAGCCACGATGCCCTGCCCAACGGCCCGGAATACCAGCAACTCTTCGAACCCGTGAACCACCGCCGCCATCCGCTCGGTGATCCGACCTAGAATGCCGGGGTCCCGATCCGCCGCGTTGGGTGCGCGCTCCAGAATCCGCCCGGCGCCAACCTGGCGTTCCTCCCACTGGGCCAGCGACGACAGAGCGTTCACCGCTGGGGCCGGCAGTCCGGTCGCCCGATCCACCACGACGGTATCGAAGCGGTTTAGGACGCGAGCCAGCCGACGCACCGGCCGGACCACGGCCCAGTCCGCCGCGTCTTCCAGCCAGAATCGTTGCAACGCCGCCGCGTAAGCCCGGTGTCGTCGCGCGAGAAAGGCGGGTACGGGCCGCACGCGCGTGCCGGGTGGCGGATAGAGGACCGAGGGCGCGCGGAGAAATTGGTAGCCGCGAACGATGGCGTGGCCGCACAGGTGAATCAACGCCAGTACCCAGAAGCCGAGTCCGCAGGCAAGAACCATCAATCCAAGCTGGCCGGTCGTGGAAAAAATCAGGGCGCTTTTGATATCGGTCTGCGCCAGTCCCGCCCAGAAACCGTACAAGGCCGTCGCCAGCCCGATTACCACCAGCGCCGCCATGGCCGCCGGCGACTGCTCGAACAGGGGTTGCAGGCGCAACAAGAGATAAATGCCGGCGTGGACCATGACCGCGCCGTAGAACAAGGCACTCGACGGCGTGGGGCCTTCCATGGCTCGGGCCAGCCACGGCGCCAGCGGGATTTGCCCCGATTTGGCGACCGCCGCCAACAGGAAACAACCGGCCAGGATTCCCGCCTGATTGGAACCTAGACTTGCCGCCCCGGCGTTCGTCGTCGTCCAGTCCGCGTTTCCCAGCCAGTGAAACGTCAGGGCGATGCCGAGCAGGAAACCGGCGTCGCCGATCCGGTTGGTGACGAACGCGCGGGTGGCGTTGGCCGCCGCCACCGGCCGGTCCTGGAAGAACGCGATCAGCAGGTAGGAGCACAGCCCGGCGACTTCCCAGCCGACGAAGGTCAACACCGCGTTGCCGCTCATGACCAGCACCAGCATCGCGGCGGAGAACAGGCTCAGGATCATGAAGAAGCGATGAAAGCCGGTTTCCCGGTGCAGGTAGCTCACCGAAAACTGGGTGACCAGCAGGCACAACAGGGCGGCCAGGGGGGTCAGCGTCAGACTGAGTCGGTCGGCGAGAAAATTCACTTCGACTTGAACGGCGCCGCTGCTCAGCCAGCGCCCGAGCGTCAACTGCTCGGGCAGTGCGCCGGCGAGCCGGGCGGCGACCAGCGCCAGCGTCGCTACGAACGCGGCGGAGATAGCGGTCAGCGCGATCCGGCTGGTTCGCCGCTCGTGTTCTTCGCCGCTGGCCCGACCGAACAGGATGGCCACGCCGATCCACAACGCGGCGGCCAGTGGCAGGGCCGGAACGAGACCGGCGATCCACTCAAACATGGCCGCTTCCTCCAACGCGGGCCGGCGGCAGCGGGCCGGTGTGCCCCCGGTACCAATCGCCCGACCGGGCGCGCTCGGGTAACGGTTGAACCGGATCGGTCCAGGGGACGAATCCCCGCGCCGGGTCGAAGATCGCGAATTTCCCGCTTTCTGGGTCCTTGGCGATCAGATGAATCCATTCGTTGCCGATCAATTCCCGCAGCGACGGCTGGCGGCCGTAAATGGCGGCCAGTATCTCGGTGCGGGCCTCGACCACGATCTGCAAGCGCAGGGGTTCGTGAATCTCGATCATCTGTCTGGGTAGCCCGGTGCGCAGGTCGCTGTTTGCGCCCTCCATCACCGCGAACAGCCCGGTGACGTTGTGCGGCAGTTTGGTGCCGCAACCCAACCGTTCGTTGTTGACGGTGGAAAAATAGTATTCCAGGTTGATGCCCGCGCCGACCGGTCCCACCGCCAGCAGGATGCTTTCCAGCACGGTTCCTTCGGGGTCCTGGGTTGGGTCATAGGAAATCAGGAACGCGCGCCGGTCCAGGAACAGCCCCTGGCTCATCGAACGCCGGCCGACCAGCGCGGCGGCGTTGGTGGCGTGGCCTAGTTCCGGTCGGGCCTGGCTGAAATCGCGGGCGCGGCCGACGATGTGGCGCAGAGCCTGGGTGGGCGTCGGATGGCGTGGGGCCGAGGCCAGGCGGCGGCAGCGTTCGTGAGCCGACAGCGCGCACGCCTGGTCCAGGTTCCGGCGCAACGCCGCCAGCGCCGTTTTCGCTTCGGTCGGCAGGTCGTCCAGATCGTAGAAGGTAATCTCCTCGTCGCAGGTGTTGTGTTCGGCCCCGACGAACCCCGTATCGGCCGGGATGTGAATGCCGCGCTCGGCCAGTAGCGCCCGCACCGTCGGGCGGTTGGCCATGGCGGCGAAAACGCGGGCGTTCGGGCCGCCGTGACGGCCGCTGCACGCTCCGCAGTCGTAGGCGGCCAGGTGCGGATTGTTCTGGCTCATCGAACCGTGGCCCATCAGCGCCACCACCGGCGCGAATTGCGCGGTCAAGCCGACGTTGCGCAGCAGGGCGGCCACCCGGTCGGCCTGCTCGGCGTCGGTGAAACCCAGCCGTGGGTTTTCCGGCGTGGCCGGGGCGGTGGGGTCCATCGTCGTGATCGCCACTTGGGTGGGCGGTGGCGGTGTCCACCAGGCGGCGACGGCTTCCGCGAACCGTGCCTGCGGGAGTGGAGCCAGCACCTTGCTCGCCAGCGCCAGCAACGCGCCCGGCGCCAGCAGGTCGATCAGCGGGAACGACGACAGCAGGTTACGCCGCAACTCCGGCAGTAGAGTCCGCAGCCGGTCGCGCAGCGTGCGCCGCCGGTCGCGTTGGGCGATTTGGGTTTCGGTTCCAGGTCGCGCCACTTCGCGCACCTCGTGGGCGGGCGTGACCACCACCGGGCAAAGCGGGGTGACCTCGCGGTCGTCCAGACCGCGCCAGTTGATCGCCACACCGAAGAAACCGGCCGCGCCCAGCGTCTCGATGCGCGGATTCAATTCTTCCAGGTGGCGGCGAAAGCCTTCCTCCCGGTCGTCGATGCAGAAGATCACCTGGGCTTGCGGTCGTTGCTCGCGCGTGGCCCAGCGCCCGCGCCCGTGGTTGTTCGCTAGCGCGTTGAGCAACGCCTCCCGATAGTGGCGCTCGTAGGCGCACAGCCAGATTGCCCCGCGCAGGCTGGCCGGTGGCTCGTCCAATGTCGCTAGCAGGCGTTCAATCTCCGCTGGAGTCAGCGCGCGCAGTTCGCCGCCCGCTAGGCCGAGATGCTGGGCCAGCCGGAACAGCCGCCAGGCGTTGCCGTGGACCGTGGGCGCGTCGGATTCGGCCGCCGCCGGACTGTGCCGCCAGGTCCAGATCATGTCGGCGAGGGCGTCCCAGACGGCCGGCGCGGATTCCTCGATCCTCCTCTTCCTCTGGGAGAGGGGTTGGGGGTGAGGGTAGTTGGCTTCCCTCTCCCCGGATGGGAGAGGGGCTGGGGGTGAGGGGGGCTTTCCCGCCTCGGTTAACGCCCGCGCCCGACTGGCCAGATACTCGGGCAAGCGTCCTTCGTGGAGCGCGTGCCGGACCAGTGCCTCCGCCGGACGCGCGGTGAAGTAGGCGCGCAGCGCCGACAACGTGCCTTCCAGCCCCCAGGTTTTGCGGCACAGGCGCTCGATCCACAGACCATCGAGACACAACCGCGCCGCCAGATAATCCACCAGCGCGACCGGAGTTTCCCGGTTGGCCGGGTAGTGGGGATGATGTTGCCGCCAATTTATCATCCCGGACCAGCCCGGCAATTCCAGGGCCAGGCGGGTGAGATAACCTTCCCAGCGCGATTCGGGGAGTTTCAGCCGGCGAAGTTCGGCGGCGATGGCCTCGACCGGGTCCTCGGGCCAGCGGGCCAGCGCCGCGTGCCAGTCTCCCGCGAAGGTCCAGGCCAGATCGCTGCCCGCCAGCCGCCGCCAGGCCGCGTATAGCCCTTCGGCCCGCTCAGGCGGACGCCACGCGGCCAGCCCCTCGTCGAGATGCGCGGCGCACAGGCGGATGAGGACAGGGCGTACTCGATCCAGCAGGTCTTGGCCGGTGAGGGTTCGCAGCAACCCGCGTAGCGTGACGCCCACCCCCACATCCGCGAACAGTCGTTCGACCAGCGCCGCCGCTTCCGCCCGCATGTGCTGATGCGTGACCGGTTCCCGTTCGTCCGCCGCGCCCCGCGCCTTGAACCGCGCCAGCAAGGACTTCGCCAGGTTCAACTGCAAGTCCACCAGTTCCTCGGGATGAAGACCGTCGGCCGGCAACTGGAAAGCTTCCAAACAGGCCCGCCACAGATCCTCCACGGCGTCCCGCTCGCCGGTCACGCCGTCCCGCGCGGCGGTTTCCAGCAAGCGCCGGCGCATGGTCTCGGGGACATCCTCCTGGAACCGGTGGGTGGCGTCGAGTTCTTCCATCCGCCAGACGAGTTGGCTGGGCGTCAGGGTGTCCGCGCCGTGGACCAGGGAGATTCGCAACACCTCGCCGCGACCGATTTCCCGCTCGCCCAGGCGAACCAGCGTGGCGCCGGCTCGCAATTCGGCGCGTTCGGCCAGGACCGCCGCCAAATCCGCGTCGGTGATCCGGTCAGCCCGGTACTGCTTGCGGAATTCTTCTTCCGGCCAATAGGCGCGAATTCCGGTCAGCCGTTCGAAAGCCGCCAGCGCCTCCTCGAAGGGCAGATGCTGGTAACCGTGCAGGGTATTGTGATGGACGAAATTCAGGATCGGCGCCTGGCCGGGCAACGCGTGGTCAAGATGCGCCACCGCCTGTTCGATAATTTGGCGCGGATCGCGCGGAATCGAGGGAGACGCACCGGCTGAATCCCGATGGACTATCGCGGACATGGCGTTCTCCTACGGCAACCGGGTAAAGACGGTGCTCAACCGCGCGACCGTGACGTTCATCAGGTCCGTGGCGAACGCGGGTTGCAACCCCAGGACCAGCAGCCCCGCCATCAACGGAGCCGCGGCCGCCCACTCTCGCGGCCGCAGGTCGCGGAGTCCGGCCAGTTCCGGGCGCGGCGGACCGGTGAACAACTGGCCCATGGCGCGAATCGCGTAGGCCGCGCTCACCAGCACGCCGAGACTCATCAGCAGCATCAGCCACCCCCACCGTTCGAAGCCGCCGAGCAGAGCGTGCAGTTCAGCCACAAAGCCGGCCAGGCCAGGCATTCCCATCGAGGCGAGCAGCGCCAGGGTGATCAGGAAGGTGAAACCGGGCGTGACCCGCGCTAGAGCGCCGTAATCGGCCAACTCGCGGCTATGGGTGCGCTCGTACAGCAGACCGATCACCAGAAACAGCGCGCCGGCGATCAGGCCGTGGGCGGTCATTTGCAAGGTGGCGCCCATCAACCCGATTTCGTTCAAGGCCGACAGCCCCAGCAACACCACCCCCATGTGGCTGATCGACGAATAGGCGATCATCGCTTTCAAATCACTTTGCCGCCAGGCCAGCAATCCGCCGTAAAGAATGCTGGCCAACGCGATGCCGACCAGCAGCGGCTGCAACAACAGAGTTGCCTCCGGCAACATCGGCACAACCCGCAACAGACCGTAGGCGCCCATCTTGAGCAACACGCCGGAGAGCAGGATGCTGACCGGGCTGGGCGCTTCGACATGGGCCAGCGGCAACCAGCCGTGCAGTGGGAAAATGGGAATCTTGACTCCGAATCCGACTAAAAACGCCAGCAGCAGCAATACCTGCTGGTCGCGAGGCAGGCTGGCCGCCGCCTGGGCGATGGCGGCCATGGCGAACGACGGGGTCGGGGTGCTCCGGTAGGCCATGATGAGGCCGATCAGAATGAAGATCGCCCCGCCCATGGTGTACAGCACGAAGCTCAGGCTGGCGGCGTGCCGTTTTTCCCCGCCCCACAGGTCGATGAGGAAAAACAGCGGTATCAGGGTCAGCTCCCAGAACATGAAAAACAGGGTCCAGTCCTGGGCCATGAACACGCCGAGCATGGCGAATTCCAGGATCAGCAGCCAGGCGTGGTAGCCCTTGACCCGGCTGGTCACCGATTCCGAAGCCAGTAGGGCCACAGCGGCGAGCAGGGTGGCCAGCAGCACCATCGGCAGGGACAGCCCGTCCACGCCCAGCGCATAGGAAACTCCCAGGGTGGGACTCCACACCACCTGTTCCGCGAACTGAATCGCTGCCGTGGTTCGGTCGAACGCGGCGATCAGGCTCCAGGCCAGCGCCAGGGCCAATCCGGCGTGAAACAGGGCGACCATGCGGATGAGACGCGGCTGGACTGCCGGCAACAGGGCGACCAGGACCGCGCCAAAGAACGGCGCCCACAGAATGAGGCTAAGCATTCGCATTTGTTAGAATCCGTTGGAGCGAAGGGCGGATCAGGACGATGGATAGCGTTCGTAATGATACCCGCATTCCCGGTAAGGGCGGGATAGGCCTCTCGTCACGGCGGACGAGGGATTTATCCAGGCCAGTCGGGAGGAACAACGTGCTCAATATTCCACGTGGAATATTCCGCCGCTGCCCGCTGTTCGGAATACGAGGTCAATATTCCACGTGGAATATTCCGTCGCCCGTTCGTCCGCCGCCGGTTTTCCGTTGCTCACTTTTCATTACTGGAGGTTATTCCATGCCCCTGCTCGCCCTGCAAACCTCGGTGCACCTGTCCAACCAGCAGCGCCATAACCTGCTTGCTCCCCTGTCGAAAATCGTCGCCGAGTGCATCGGCAAACCAGAACGCTATGTCATGGTCACCGTCGGCGAAGCCGCGATGCTGATGGGCGGCGCGGAAGATTCCGCCGCCTACGCTGACATCCGCAGCATCGGTGGCTTGAACCGCGAGGTGAACCGCAAATTATCCGAGCGCATTTGCACGCTGCTGCAAGAGCAACTCGCCATCCCGCCCGACCGGGTCTATCTCGGGTTCACCAGCGTCAGCGCCGAAAACTGGGGCTGGAACGGCGGGACGTTTGGCTAGATTCCACCGATCTACATCATCAGGAACGTCCACCATGGGGCAACCTTTGCGCAAACCGATAACGATTTTTACCTATGCGGATTACCGCGGCTGGCCGAATGACGAACGCTGGGAACTGATCGACGGCGAGGCTTACGCCATGGCCGCGCCGGGCCTGGCCCATCAGACGGCGGTTGGCGAACTGTTCCGGCAAATCGCCAACCACTTGGTCGGCAAACCCTGCCGGCCATTCGTCGCGCCCTTCGATGTGCGCCCGCCGCGCGGGAACGAGGCCGACGACGCCGTAACCACGGTCGTGCAGCCCGACATCTCGGTCATTTTTGATCCGGTCAAGCTGGACGAGCGCGGCTGTCGCGGCGCGCCGGACTGGGTGATCGAGGTGCTGTCGCCCAGCACCGCCGCCAAGGATCAGATTCAGAAACTCGCGGCCTACGAACGGGCCGGCGTGCGCGAGGTCTGGCTGGTGCATCCCACCGATCACGTCGTCATCGTCTACACTGTGAGCGCCGACGGGTGTTATGGCAAACCCGTCATTCACGAAACCAGGGGAACGCTGGCGGCCGGCCTGTTTCCTGACTTGCTGATCGAATGGGGACTGGTGTTTCAGGATTCGACCGTTCAGCCATCTTCTCCCTCAACCAAGGACCTTGCATGAAGGCAAATATCATCATGAACCCCAATCCGATGACGCTGCGGCCCACCGATACGGTGGCGACCGCCGCCGAGCGGATTCTCAAGCATCATCTACGTCATTTGCCGGTGGTGGACGAACAGGGTCGCTATCTGGGCACGTTCAGCATCTACTCCCTGCTGCAATTGACCCTGCCCAAGGCGGTGCTGGACAAGCATGGGTTGGATAACGTGGCTTTCGTGACCGAGAGCATCGGCGATCTGGCCCAGCGTCTGGGCGGGCGTCGCGACGAACCGGTCAAGAACTGGCTGAACATCCACGAGGTCGCCCATCCCGATACCCATGCCATGGAAATCATGCTGCTGATGCTGAACGGCCGCACCACCAGCGTGCCGGTGGTGGACAAGGCAACCCATCGGTTCGAGGGCATCATTTCGTTCTGGGATGTCCTGGAAAAGCTGCTGGGGGAGAATCACTGACATGCACGAGTCCACCGCGGCCGCTTCGACCTTCCAGATGGCGCTGGCCGCCATTGTGTTCCTGATCACCTACGGGGTGGTCATGAGCGAGAAGATCAACCGCGCCATCGTCGCCCTGGTGGCGGCGGG
>JAVMKH010000200.1:0-12247 GCA_031732935.1 Candidatus Contendibacter sp. | reverse complement strand
GGTGTGTTAAGACAGGACAACGACGTTCCTTTTGGACAGTTGGCGCAACCCGAATCCTACGAAGTTGTGAGCAGTCAAGACAATTTCTATAATGCCTATTTATATTGGCTGCCGAGCCACAACTGGGCATTCTCCGCCTCGCTGCTTTATGAAACATTTGAGCCGGATCAGAGCTGCGCGATGTGTTTATATTTCTATCCGGCTGAATTGAAAACCCTTTCGCTGCCTTTGAATGTCCAGTACTTTGATCCTTCTGGTTTTTTTGCTGGATTAGGCATTGTTTATGTAAATCAGAAAATCCAAGTCCTTGATCCAGGGTCCTCAACCCTTTCGCCAACGCGGAACGAGAATTTTACCCTGATCAATATCGGCTTGGGTTATCGTCTTCCTAAACGATGGGGAGTCGTCGCTCTCCAAGTTGATAATATGTTCGATAAGAAGTTTCATTATCAGGATGACAATTTTCAAACAGGAGATGGGACTAGCAATCCTCTCTTCACTCCTGAACGAACCGTTTTTGGGCGGTTTGTTCTTAACTTCTAGCCACACCCAAAAGGAGAAAATCCAATGAGTCTGACTGGTGTTGAAGTACCTGCCAGTACCCTTAGTAATATTGGGCCTAATACGGTTCTGGTGGTTATTTCGGATGACAAGGGAACAGTAAGAGTAGCGCAGGTCGATCACCAATCGATTGCTAAAGGTGAACCTTTTTTAAAAATAACCGCTAGCTCTTCATCCGGTACAGTACAGCCGCAAAGCGGGTGTTGGAAGCGCATTAATGGCAACTTGATATGGGTGGACCCATGTGTGTGATGGATCTATGCCTATGCTGAATTGATCAGCTACTTTAAGCCTTGTCCAAACTCCAAACTTCATTAATTCCGTCGGCGACTATCGTTGCGGTAGTCGCCTTCGGAATTACCCTCCTTTCCTCCAACCTGTCGCTTTTTTCCTTCCTGGAGTTGAAAGGGCTCGATTTGTTGTTCACCTTGCGCGGTCCTTTGCCTCCTCCCGATTCGATCGTCATCGTCGCCATCGACGAACCTTCCATGGCTGAGATCGGCCGGCAATGGCCCTGGCCGCGCAGCCTGCACGCTCAACTGATTCAACAACTCAACAAAGCCGGGGCCAAGGTCATTGGTTTCGACATCTTGTTTTCGGAGCCTTCCGAGCCGGCCGAGGACGCGGAACTGGCGCGCATCCTGCGCGGCAGTGGCAACGTCGTCCTGGTCAGCGCCCTGTCGGTGGTGAACGATCCCCTGTTTCGCCATACGACCCGAATCGATCCGATTCCAGTGTTTCGCGAGGCCGCCACGGTGGGTAGTCCACTGATCAGCATCGACGCGGATGGAGTCGTGCGGCGGGCTCACCTGTTGGCTCCCGATATGCCCTCGTTCGCCCTGCAAGTCATCCGGCGCTATCTGGGAAAGCCGACCCTGGCCACCGGGACCGCGACCGGAGCCAGTCGATTCAATCAAAAGGAGTTGTTGCGGGAGGCGCTGATCAATTACCGGGGACCGCCGAAGACGATCAAGACCGTTTCGTATTATCAGGCCCTGCATTACGAACGGATGCTACCCCCTGGAGTTTTCGCCGGCAAAATCGTGTTGGTGGGCCGCCTGCTGGAAGCCATCCCCGAACCGCAACGCCTATCGGGCGACACCTTTCTCACCCCATTCTCCTGGATCACTGGAAGCCCCTCCGCGGGCGTCGAGATTCAGGCCAACGTCATCGATAATGTTCTCAAAGGGCAGTTCGTCAGCGAATTGGGAGGACAAGGGCAATGGATTTTGCCGCTATCGTTGACATTGGCCGCAAGTTTGCTTGTTGCACAACTCAAACCCGTCACCGCCCTGATTACGACAGGGGCGCTGGCGATCTTGACGATGACAACAGCTTACATGGTTTTCACTCACATGGATCTCTGGCTTCCCACGCTATCGACTGTCATGAGCCTCGGCCTGGTTTACGGCGGTCATTTACTGACCCAAACACTGAGGGCCGAGCACGAGCGTCGCCAACTGCTGGAGGAAATCAATCGCGATCTGGAGGCCAGGATTGCCGAGCGCACCCAGGAACTTTCCACCGCCAATCAGAAACTGCATCAACGCCATCGAGAAATCGAGGCCGCTTATCAGGAATTGACCCGCACCCAGGAACAACTCGTCCATTCGGGAAAAATGGCTTCACTGGGGTTATTGGTGGCCGGCGTCGCTCATGAATTGAATAATCCCATCAGTTATGTTTCCAGCAACCTGGAATTCGTCGAAGACTACGCCGAGCGCCTGGTGAGAATGATTCAGACCCATGATCGGGTCGGTCAGCCGACTGATTCAGTCCACCACAACGATGAATTGCAGGAAGCGGATAAATTCGACACCACTCTGCGCACCCTGCGGGAATTGGTCGCCAGTTGTCGAGAAGGAACCGAACGGGTGAAAAAGATCGTGCTGGATTTGCGCGTTTTTTCTCGTACCGACGATGTCGGCCTGGTGCTAGCCGACCTGCATGAAGGCATCGAATCTACCCTGAATCTGCTTGCCAAGCAATATCAGGATCGAATCACCATCCATCGCGAGTATAGCTACCTGCCGCTGGTGGAATGCTATCCAGGCCAAATCAATCAGGTCTTCATGAATCTGCTGCAAAACGCCGCGCAGGCGATCCAGAAACCAAAGGGCGAAGTTTGGATCAGAACGGAACTGGATCAGGACTGCGCCAGGATCGTGATCAAAGACAATGGCGTCGGTATTCCAGAGAAGGATATGAGCCGAATCTTCGATCCCTTTTTCACCACCAAGCCGGTTGGTACGGGAACGGGACTGGGACTGAGCATCAGCTATGGCATTATCGAAAAACATGGAGGAAAGATGCGAGTTGCAAGCCAGGTGGGCGAGGGAACGGAATTTACCGTCGAATTACCCGTGCGTTTGATGAGGAAAGCGGCATGAAGAAATACAATTTGCTGGTCGTCGACGATGAAAGAGAAATCCTGCGCAGTCTCACCCTCACGTTCGCGGAGGAGTACGAAGTATTCACCGCCTCCAGTGGCGCCGAGGCGCTGGAAATCCTGAAGCAGCGGAAGATCGCCCTCGTCATCGCCGATCAGCGGATGCCGGAGATGACCGGCGCGGAGCTTCTGGAAAAGATCTTTCAAATCGACCCCAACATCGTTCGCATCATTCTGACCGGCTATACCGACATCGCCTCGCTGATTCGGGCCATCAACGACGGCCACATCTATCAGTACATCACCAAGCCCTGGGAGCGGCAGGAACTCAGGATCATCGTCAAGCGGGCGCTGGAAAGTTACGAACTGACTTTGGAAAATCAGCGATTGCTGAATGAATTGCGGGTCGCCAACGAACGCCTGAGCGATGAAAATCGGTTCTTACGGAATGAAGTCAACAAGGATTTGCAAGATACCGATATCGTCGGACAAACTCCCGTCATGCAAGACGTCTTTGAATTGGTGAACAAGGTCACCAATAATTCGGTGGCGGTCCTGCTCACTGGAGAAACCGGCACCGGCAAAACCCTGGTGGCTCGCCATATTCACCAGCAGGGACTTCGCAAGGATCGGCTATTCATCGAACAAAATTGCGGGGCCTTGCCCGAAAATCTGCTCGAAAGCGAACTGTTTGGTCATAAGCGTGGTGCTTTCACTGGTGCGATCCAGGATCGCAAGGGATTATTTGAGGTCGCCGACGGCGGGACCCTGTTTCTGGATGAAATCAGCGAAATGAGCTCGGCGCTTCAGGTCAAATTGTTGCAAATCCTGCAAGAAGGACGGTTTCACCGAGTCGGCGAGAACGAATACCGACAGGTCGACGTGCGGATCGTCGCCGCGACCAACCGGGATTTGTGGACCGAAGTTCAGAAGGGCCGGTTTCGGATGGATCTGTATTATCGAGTCAATGTCTTTCCCATCCACATTCCACCATTGCGAAAGCGCGTCAAGGATATTCCCCTGTTGGCGGATTATTGCTTGAAAAAGCACCGTCGCAAGCTCAATAGCCAAGCGAACGGTTTTAGCGACGCCGCCTTGCAAGCCTTGTGTCGCTACGATTATCCGGGCAATGTGCGGGAACTGGAAAACCTGATCGAACGCGCCTTGATTCTAAGCAGCGGCCCCCGCATCGAAGCCGGCGAGTGGTTGCCCGACCTTTCCTCGAACGCCACCGGCATGACTCGGTTAGAACGGCTCCAACGGTCGGAAATCGAACGGCTTCTCGAACTTCATCAAGGCGATCTGAACCAGGTCGCTCAGGACCTGGGAGTCAGCCGCACCACGGTATGGCGCCGCCTGAAGGACTACCGCTCGCAGTCCGACCCTACCTTCGACGTTTCAAAATGAAACGTGTGAACGTCCAATCGTTTCAAATTGAAACGGCCGGTTCGGTTTGGCGCTCTGCAAACTTCCCTCCCAAAAATTTTTTCGTCCAGCCGGTCTCATTTCCTCAGTAAATTTGCACGATTAGCGTTCGGGCGAACGGCCGCCGCCGTTTGTCTTGAATTGGCTTTATTTTTGCCTGCCTGATTGGCCGGGAGGCCCGCAAGTTGCCTACCTGACTGAAACACTAAGATAAAATATAAGTTAGGGTAAATTGCACATGATCTTTGGAACTTACACTCGGCTGCTGCGCCAGCGGCGCCAAAGCGTGAACAATCGCTACTCGATCCGACAGACGGCGGAGCGGATCGGTGTGGAGCCAACTTATCTCGGCAGGATCGAACGAGGTGACGCGCCGCCACCCTCGGAGGAAACCATTCGGCGAATAGCGGCGGATTTGGGGGAGGACGCGGATTTGTTGCTGGCGCTGGCGGACAAGGTGGCCAGCGACATCCGGCAGATCATCGTGACGCGCCCGGTGTTATTTGCGGAACTGATCCGGGGCTTGAGCGACGCGCCCGACGACAAGCTGATGACCCTGGTGTATGAAGTGCGCAACAGTCAGTGGCAGGAGAGCGGAGCTAGCCGCTGGCGCGATTGGGAAACCGCGTAAACATCCTCGCCCGCCCACGCGGCGGGCGGGCGACAGCGTCTTCGAGTTCCCATTCCCACGCTCCAGCGCGGGAATGCTGGCAAGCCACTCCAACGGTCCGGCGAAGTGCCCGATCCCTCGCCATACGCTCCCCGATGCATGGAAGGGCCGAGACCGGGCGTTGACCATTTTTCGCTTTCGAGGCCCGGCCGCTCGTCTATACTGAACCGGTTTTTCCAAGCCTTCAGAGAAGGAGAACCCGGTGATCTACTCCCTCGGCGACCGCGGCGTTGAGTTTCATGGCGAGGACTGGTTCATCGCCGACAATGCCACCGTGATCGGCTCGGTGGTGCTCAAGCAAAATGCCAGTATCTGGTTCAACGTGGTGGTGCGCGGCGACAATGACGTCATCACCGTCGGCGAAAACTCCAATATCCAGGACGGCTCGGTCCTGCACACCGACCCCGGTATCCTGCTCACCATCGGCCGCGATGTCACGGTTGGCCATCTGGCCATGCTGCACGGTTGCATCGTCGGCGACAACAGCCTAATCGGCATCAAGAGCCTGATCATGAACCGGGCGGTGATCGGCAAGAACTGCCTGATCGGCGCCAACACTCTGATTCCCGAAGGCAAGATCATTCCGGATGGCTCGCTGGTGATGGGCTCGCCCGGCAAGATCGTCCGCGCGTTATCCGAGGAAGAAATCGAGCGGATGCGGCGGACCGCCGGCCGCTACGTGGAAAACTTCAAACGCTTCAAGCGCGATCTGCGCCCCCAAGCCTGACATGGCCGCTACTTTGGAAGACCGTCTGGACCAGGCGGTCCAGCAAGTCGGCACGACCATTCTCGGCAAGGAGCGCGCTATTCGTCTGGCCGTGAGTTGCCTGCTGGCGCGCGGCCATCTGCTGATCGAGGACCTGCCCGGCATGGGCAAGACCACCCTCGCGCACGCCCTGGCCCGCTGCCTGGGCTTGCAATACCAGCGCATCCAGTTCACCAGCGATTTGTTGCCGGCGGATATCCTCGGCGCGGCGGTGTACGAGCGCCAGCGCGAAACCTTCGTGTTTCATCCCGGCCCGATCTTCGCCCAACTGATCCTGGCCGACGAGATCAACCGCGCCACCCCCAAGACCCAGAGCGCGCTGCTGGAGGCGATGGAGGAGGGGCAGGTGACCATCGAGGGCGAGACCCGCAAGCTGCCGGAGCCGTTCTTCGTCATCGCCACCCAGAATCCCGCCTACCAGATCGGCACCTTCCCGCTGCCAGAATCGCAGCTCGACCGCTTTCTGATGCGGATCGAACTGGGCTATCCCGACGCCCAGGCGGAGCGCCTGTTGCTGGAGGGAGAAGATCGCCGCGATGTGCTGGCGCGATTGCCGGTGTGCCTGACCCCGGATCAATTGCGCGAGGCGCAGGGGCGGGTGGCTGGCGTGCATGCCGCGCCGCCGTTGCTGGACTATGTACAGGGCCTATTGGCGTTCTCGCGCCAGTCCAGCTTGTTCCGGGGCGGGTTGTCGCCGCGCGCCGGCCTGGCCTTGCTGCGGGCGGCTCGGGCCTGGGCGCTGCTGCACCGGCGCGGCCACGTGCTGCCGGAAGACGTGCAGGCGGTGTTGCCGGCGGTGGTGGGGCACCGGCTCTATCCCGGCGAGGAGCATCTGGAGCAAACCTCCGCCGATCTGGTCGGGCGTTTGCGCGCCGCCGTGACCCTGCCCGCCTGAGTGCCCGCTCGTGGGCGCGTTGTGGCGACGGTTCGAGCGCTGGGTGACGCGCGGCCAGCGGCCATCCAGCGAACCGGTCCGCTTGACCCGCCGTCGCATCTACATCCTGCCGACCGCGCAGGGCTACGCCTTCGCCACCCTGCTGTTCCTGCTCTTCCTGTGGTCGATCAACTACAGCAACAGCATGGGGTTCGCCTTCACCTTCCTGCTGGCGGCGGTGGCGCTGAACAGCATGTGGCAGGCGCACGATAATCTGTTGGGACTGGTCGTGGATTCCAGCGGCGCGGAGCCGGTGTTCGCCGGCCAGGAAGCGCGGTTCGTCTTTCGGCTGGACAATCCGGACCCCAAGCCGCGTTACGGCGTCGCCTTGCAAGGGCGCGACCAACCGCCGTGCTATACCGATTTACCCGCCAGCGGCGCGACGGTCGTGACCCTGACGGTGTTGGCCGAGCGGCGCGGCTGGTTGCGGACCGGGCGCGTTCGGGTGCTGACCCGTTATCCGCTGGGATTGTTGCAAGCGTGGAGTTGGGTGGAATTCGAGCAGGCGTGCCTGGTTTATCCGCAACCCCGGGGCCGGCGGCCGCTGCCAGCGGCGCTGTCGGGCAGTACCGGAGCGGGTCTGGGCGACCAGGGCCTCGGCAGCGAGGATTACGCTGGCTTTCGGCTGTACGCCCCCGGCGACTCGCCGCGTCGGATCGCCTGGAAGGCCGCAACCCGTGGCGGACCCCTGCTGGTCAAGCAGTTCACCGATCAGGCCCGGCCCGAACTATGGCTGGACTGGCGGCTGCTGGGTATCGACAGCGTCGAACCTCGGCTGGCCCAGCTCTGTCAATGGGTGTTGAAGGCCGAGAGCGAGGGCCGCCGCTATGGTTTGCTGTTGCCCGGCGCGCGGATTCCACCCGCCCAGGGTGACGCCCATCGCCGCCGGTGCCTGGAAGCGCTGGCGCTGTTTACCTATGCCGAGGATACTTCCCACCGCCATGAAACTGCCGTGGAGCCGGAAGAGCCGGCCAGAACGCGCGCCACCGCCGGTTGAGCTGCTGACCGCGTCGGCGCTGACCTGGCTGCTGGCCGCGCTGGCGCTGGGGGTCGCGCCCCAAGCCACCGAATTGTCGGTCTGGTTGAGCGTCCTGTTCGCCGCGCTGGTGGGCTGGCGTGGCTTGATCGTGCTCCGGAACTGGGCATTGCCGCCGCGCTGGCTGTTGTTGCTGGTGGCCGTGCTGGCCGGGGCCGGGGTGATCGTCGACCACCGGACCTTGTTTGGTCGCGACGCCGGCGTGGCGTTGCTGACCGCGATGACCGCCTGCAAGCTGCTGGAATCGCGGGGATTGCGCGACGGCGTGGTGCTGGTGTTCCTGGGCTATCTGCTGGTGATGAGCAACCTGCTCTACAGCCAGGACATTCCGCAGGTGGTCTACCTGCTGGCGGTGATCCTCGTCATGTTGACCGCCCAGGTGTTGATCCATCGCCAGCACGCCGGCCTGACCGCGCTCGCCCCGCTGCGGCTGACGGGGCGGATGGTGTTGCTGGCGGTTCCGGTGATGCTGATCCTGTTCGTGCTGTTTCCCCGCATTCCCGGCCCGCTGTGGGGCCTGCCCAAGGATGCCTACAAGGGCCGCACTGGATTGTCCGAACAGATGGCGCCGGGCACCATCAGCGAATTGAGCCAGTCCGGCGAGGTGGCGTTCCGGGTTCGGTTCACCGGCGCCATTCCGCCGCCGAACCAGCGCTACTGGCGCGGGCTGGTGTTGTGGCATTTCGATGGCCGGCGCTGGACCCGCCCCGAGGAACCGCCCCTCAATACCCCCACGCCCTTGACTCCGGAAGGCGCGGCGGTGGACTACGCGGTCGTGCTAGAGCCGAGTAACCGGAGCTGGCTGTTCGCGCTGGACCTGCCCGCCCGCCTGCCGCCGCACGCCAGGATGACGGCTTCGTTTCAACTGCTGCGCGATCAGCCGGTCAACGAGGTGTACCGCTACGAAATGCGGTCGTATCTGGCGTATCGAACCGGGGAATTGACGGCGATGGAGCGCAGCCGTGGCTTGCAATTGCCGCCGCGCGGCAATCCGCGCGCCCGGGCGCTGGTGGCGGACTGGCGCCAGCGCGATCCCCGGCCCGAGGCGCTGGTGCGGTCCGCCCTGACCTTGTTCCGGGAACAGCCGTTCTATTACACCCTGACTCCACCGCCGCTGAGCGGTGACATCGTGGACGATTTCTTGTTTCGTACCCGGCGGGGCTTTTGCGAACATTACGCTGGCGCCTTCGTGGTCTTGATGCGGGCGGGCGGCGTGCCGGCGCGGGTGGTGCTGGGTTATCAGGGTGGGGAGATGAACGCGCTGGGGGGCTATCTGATGGTCCGCCAATCCGACGCGCACGCCTGGGCCGAAGTTTGGCTGGAGGGGCGCGGCTGGGTGCGAGTGGATCCGACCGGCGCGGTGGCCCCCAACCGGGTCCAGCAGGGGCTTTACGCCGCCTTGTCCGATGCGGGCCTCCTGCCGTTTCTGGCGCGGCGCGGCGGCGACAGCGAATGGCTGCGCCAATTGGTCCTGGGTTGGGATATCTTGAACAATTCCTGGAACGAATGGGTGCTGGCCTACGGTCCTGACCGCCAGAAGGAATTTCTGTCGGGACTGGGCTTCGGGCCGGCGGACTGGACCGGGATGACGGTGGCGATGCTGATCGCGCTGGGCGGGTTCAGCGTGCTGTACGCCGGCTGGCGCTGGCGCAATCGTCTGGCCCGCGATCCGGTGGCGCGCGCCTGGCAACGGTTCTGCGCCCGGCTGGCCCGGCGTGGGCTGGCGCGCGGCGCGGCCGAGGGACCGCTGGATTTCGCCGGGCGGGTAGCCGCTGGCCGACCGGAGCTGGCAGCGGCGGTTTGGGAGATCGCGCGCCTGTACGCGGCGCTGCGCTACGGCCCGGTCGCGCCACCCGAGCAAGTACGCCAGTTGCGGCGGTTGACACGACGGTTTCAGGCTTGAATCCACCCATCGCCCAGGCGCGCCAAGTTTACGCGAAGGTGGTGCGGAAACGCCGCTGGAATCGCAGGGAACCCCTCATGACCAAACGATATTTTTTAGCACTGAGCGGAACGATAACCGTTTTTATTTTATTGGGTATTTTGGGAAACAAATATTATCCCGACTTGAATCATTGGCTGCATCGTAATGGATCAGCCCGCTCCGTCGTTTTGATCGCCGATCCCGTCTGTAATCCAGTGGGCAAACTTTGCACGGCCAGTGACGGGACATTGGCCGTGACGATTGGACTGGGAGACAGCGTAAAACCCCTGATCGCGTTTCCCGTGCAGGTCAAGCTAAGTGGAGAGGAAGCAGCCAAGATCAAGAAAATCACGGTCAACTTTACCATGTTGAACATGGATATGGGATTTAACCAATTTACTCTCGCCCAAGGGAAGGATAAGACGTGGCAAGGACAAGCGATTTTGCCGATGTGTTCGATGGGGCACCGGGAATGGCGGGTGACGGTGGAGATCGTGAGCGATACCCTTTATCGGGCGGAATTCAATTTGTTGACCGACTCCTGAATGATTGATGTACTATTTCTGTCTGTTTGACAGATAGTTAGTTATTTTTTGATTGATAGTGCTCACGAATTTTCCTGAAATCGGACACCATGGTTTCCGGCTTGTGGGGGGGCGTGAAGATGGCGTGCAGACGGGCATCGGGATCGATCACGATCACCGTGGAAGAGTGATCGATGCTGTAGTTGGCTTTATTCTCCGAATCGGGCGCACGCATGTAGATAACGCCAAACTGCCGCGCCAGCTTGTTCAATGCCTCCGGCGTACCGGTGGCGCCCGTAAATTTCGAATTGAAATAGCGGGTGTATTCTCCAAGTCGCTGCGGCGTATCGCGTTCAGGGTCCACTGAAATCAGCATGTAGGCGGTGTCCCCGTCCAAATTATCCCGCGCGAGCTGTTGCTGTACCTTGGCGAGTTCGACCAAGGTCAGGGGACATACGTCTGGACAATAGGTATAGCCGAAGTAAAGAAAAGTCCACTTCCCCGAAAACCGGTCGCGGTGGAAAGGCTGGCCGGTTTGGTCGCTCAAGGTAAAGTCCTCGATGGCCTTGGGTTCGGGAAAGAGAATACCGGAGATAGCCGGCGGTTCGACCGAGGGACGGACCAGTATTTGGCCCAGCCAGAGCCCTAAACTCAGGGCCAAGGCACTGGCCAAGATCAGGATGATGAGTTTTCCGCGCGTCATGGTGCGGGCCTTCTGGTCGAGGGGGCTGGAGCCGGTGTTTCCAACCCCGGTGCCGAAAATGATGTCATTGCGCCTTGTGATCCGGGTGATGCGATTGTTGGGCGCTGTCTTCTGACTCCATTTTACGCACTTTCACCTCGACGGGTATCTCGCCGGCCTTCTCGAAGCGCAGGCGCAGGGGAAAGTTTTCGCCCGCCGCCAAGGGTTTTTTAAGGCCAATCAACATGATGTGTAAACCGCCGGGCCTGAGCGCGGCCGGTTCGCCGGGATTGACCTCAATGGCTTTGATCGGGCGCATTTTCATTACCCCGTCCTCCATCAGGTGGGTGTGCAGCTCGACGGTGGCCGAAACCTCACCGGACGCACCGACCAGGCGGTCCGCTTCCTTGCCGGTGTTGACGAGAGTCATGTAGGCGGCGCCGTTGGTGACGGTGGGCGGGCTTTCGCGCGCCCAAGGTTTCTCGACCTTGATCGTGGTGGTATCGGCGGCGAAAGCGGAGGCGCTCAGGGCGAGCAACAGGCTCAGCGCGGGCAGTTTGATATTCATGGATCGGGAAATCTCCGAAGGTTGGGAGGGTGGCCCAATCGGGCGGCTTATATCTTGATCGTAACGGATGAGGCTGGGAAGCGTCAGTCGCTGGCTGGGAAGCAAAAGGGCGTTTTGAAGCATACTGCGCTTCGGATTATCCAGCCGGTGTGGTCCGCTGAAAACGGCGGGGGGTGCGACAAATTGTCGCACCCGACGAAATCGGGGGAATCGCTACAATGAAACCCGCCTCCGGCTAGGCGGGCATAATTTCCGCCCATCAATGACCGAATCGGAGTTTGCTGGATGGAGGACTTGCGACGTTTGTTGCTGCTCCGCTTGCTGGTGGTGTCGGGACCGTGCGTCATGTTGCTCTGGCTGCGCTTTGGTCTGACCTCCCCGCAACCACTGCCGTTGTGGGCGGTCACCACGTTCCTGGGGCTGATGGCGCTGGCGTTCGCCGCCTTGCGTCTGCGGATTCGGTGGGCGGCTCCAGTGGGGGCTTGGGAGATGTTCACGTATTTGCAGCTCGACGTGCTGGCTCTGACCGTACTGCTGTTCTTCAGTGGTGGCGCCAGCAATCCCTTCGTTTCGCTGTTGCTTCTGCCCCTGATCATCACCGCCGCGTTGTTGCCGGCCGGCTGCGTCTGGGCGATGGCGGGAGTGACGGTGGCGGTCTACACGGGGCTGATGTTCCATTACCTGCCGCTGCCGGGGATGCTCAGTGGCCACGGCCCCGGCTTTCACGCGCATCTGTGGGGCATGTGGCTGGTGTTCGTCATCAGCGCC
>JAVMKH010000199.1:0-12315 GCA_031732935.1 Candidatus Contendibacter sp. | reverse complement strand
CGACCCCGGCGATGATGCGGGTGGTGCAGATCGAACCCGGGCCGATCCCGACCTTCACCGCATCCGCGCCGGCTTCGACCAGATCGCGGGCGGCGGCGGCGGTGGCGATGTTGCCACCGATGACCTGCACTTCCGCAAACCGGTCCTTGACCCAGCGCACCCGGTTCAACACGTTGCGGGAATGGCCGTGGGCGGTATCCACCACGATCACGTCAACACCCGCGCTCACCAGCGCCGCTACCCGCTCTTCGGTATCGCCGCCGGTGCCGACCGCCGCGCCGACTCGCAACCGGCCCCATTCGTCCTTGCAGGCAATGGGAAAATCGCTGGATTTCTGAATATCCTTGACCGTGATCATGCCACGCAACTGAAAGCGGTCGTTGACCACCAGCAGTTTTTCAATGCGATGCTTGTGCAGCAGGGCGACAATTTCCTCGCGGCTGGCACCTTCGCGCACCGTCACCAGCCGCTCTTTCGGCGTCATGATGGCGCTGACCGGGGCATCCATGTTGTACTCGAAGCGTAGATCGCGACTGGTCACGATACCGACCAGATTTTCGCCATCCACCACCGGCACGCCGGAAATATGATGAGCGCGAGTCAGGGCCAGCACCTCGCGGATAGTCGTCGTTGGCGCGGTAACGATAGGATCGTTGATGACGCCGCTTTCGTACTTCTTGACCCGCCGCACTTCCTGGGCCTGTTTCTCGATTGGCATGTTCTTGTGGATAATGCCGATGCCGCCTTCCTGCGCCAGGGCGATGGCCAGCCGCGATTCCGTGACCGTATCCATCGCCGCCGATAGCAGCGGGATGTTCAGGGCGATGGCGCGGGTCAGTTGGGTCTTGAGGCTCACATCCTTCGGCAGTATCGCGGAATAGGCGGGAAGGAGCAGGACATCGTCGAAGGTTAGGGCTTCTTGAACGATACGCATGGCGGCGAACCTCGGAGCTTGGCAAAAAATCAAGCGAACTAGTGTATGCCACGATGCACGGACGGTAAACGGAAAACCGGCTGGGTTCATGTGGAGAGTCAATCTATGGCGCGACGTGTAGGAGAAACGGCTGGTCGGAATGAATGTCGCCACGGCATCCCATGGCCTCCGTACCGTCTCCCACCGGAGTCAAAAGGCCAGCCTCATGGCGCATGGCGCGCATCGCTTGAAGAATCCAACCGGCAACTGGCGTCGGTACACGGGTACCGCTTACACTGTCTAGTAATGAAACTTGAATCAATATCATGGTTTTCACTGACCAGCCCGCGCCATGATCAACACCTATAAAATCCATGAAGACCTTGCCCAAGCCATGGGCGACGCGGCGGCGCGTAAATTGGCCTCCGTTTTGGGCGTGATCTACGAGGATCTGCAAAATACCGTTACCAAGGTCGAGTTTGGTGAACTCCGCGGCACGGTTCAGGAACTCGCCGAAATTCAAAAACGCACCGAACTACGCGTCGAGGAACTTACCGAGGCCCAGAAACGGACCGAGGAATCGGCGTGTCGCCTCGCCGACTGCCTCAACGACACCAATAAACAACTGAGCGATACCAACAAACAGATAAGCGGACTCGCGGCCACCGTCGGTTATACGCTGGAAAACGAAACCTATCGCCACCTACCAGCTTTGCTCCGGCGCGACTATGGCATCGAAGTCGAGGAACCGCTGTACCGGGACTACCTGACCGATGACAAGGGCCGGGATGTGGAAGTCGACATTCCCGGGCGAGCGCGGCGGGGCGACGAAAAGTTGCTCATCATCGGCGAGAGCAAAGCGCAGTTGTCCAAGCGCGATATCGACCACTTTCCAAGCCGGCGGGCGGCCCGACTGATGACGCTTCACGGATGATGCGGCCGGATCGCGACATCTACACCGTCTCCCGCCTGAACCAGGACGTGCGCACCCTGTTGGAAGGCGAATTTCCGTCGCTGTGGGTGGAAGGCGAGGTTTCCAATTTGTCGCGCCCGTCCTCCGGCCATCTCTATTTCTCGCTCAAGGACGCCAAGGCGCAAATCCGCTGCGCGCTGTTCCAGAACCGCGCCTTCCTGTTCCGCGACTGCCCGCGCAACGGTCAGCAGGTGCTAGTTCGAGGTCGGGTCAGCCTGTACGAACCGCGCGGCGATTTTCAGCTCATCGTTGAGTATGTGGAGGAAGCCGGCGCCGGCGCACTGCGCCGGGCTTACGACGAACTGCGCCTCAAGCTGGAACGGGAAGGACTATTCGCGCCGGAACACAAACGGCCCTTGCCTCGCTTCCCCCGCCGGATCGGCGTCATCACTTCCCTCACCGGCGCCGCGATCCGCGACGTGCTGACTACCCTGCGCCGCCGTTGCCCCAGCCTGCCAGTCCTGCTGTATCCCGTTCCCGTGCAGGGCGACGGCGCGGCGGAAGCCATTGCCCATGCCATCCGGCGAGCGTCCGAACGTCGGGACTGCGCCGTGCTGCTGCTGGCGCGCGGCGGTGGTTCGCTGGAAGATTTACAAGCCTTCAACCAGGAAACCGTGGCGCGAGCCATTTTCGACTGCGCCATCCCGCTGGTGACTGGCATCGGCCACGAAATCGACGTCACCATCGCCGATTTCGTCGCCGACCTGCGCGCCGCCACCCCAACGGCGGCGGCGGAACTGGCCAGCCCCGACCGACTGGAATGGCTGCGCCAAGTCCGGTTGCTGGAAGAGCGGCTGGACCGGGCGTTGCAACGGCGGCTTGCCCACCAAAACCAGCGGCTGGCGGAGCTGACGCGCCGACTTGACCGGGTCCAACCGCGTCGGCGCCTGCGGGATCGCGCGCAACGACTCGACGAGTTGGACCAGCGGTTGCGCGCGGCGGTGCGCCAGCGTTTGGCAACCGCCGCCCAGCGCCTGAGCGGCCTGAGCGGCCAAATCCACGCCCTGAGTCCGCTCGCTACCCTCGACCGTGGCTATGCCATCGTGCGCCGGCCAGCGGACGGTGAAATCCTGCGCCGGGCCGACGCTGTCCGCGTCGGCGATATCGTGGAGGCGCTGCTCAGTCATGGCCTTCTGCGCTGCACGGTCGCGACGATAGATAGCGCGGACTGGACCCCGGTGGCGGATCAAGGCGGAGTCCCTTGAGAAAGTGGCCTACAGTCCATGCGTCGCCTCTGGTTTTTGCTCCTGATCTGCGCGTTCGGCGCCTGGTTCGCCTGGCGCGGCCGTCCCATCGAACGGTCGCCCGGCGTGCTGGCGCCCGACGTTCCGCGCCAACAGCCGCTGGGCGCGGCGGCCCCGACCTTCCGCAAGGATCGATACGAGATCAAGGCGTTGGCGGAATTCACCATCGAGGCCCGGGTACTGGGTCGGGAAGATTACCGCTTTGACGCGGGCGCGGACCTAGCCCCGGTGGATTTGGCGCTGGGCTGGGGGCCGATGTCGGATAGCGCGGTGCTGGCTCAGATCACCGTCCGCCAGGGCAGCCGCTTCTACTACTGGCATACCGCCACTTTTCCCATCCCGCGCCGGGACATCGAAACGCACAGCGCCAACATGCACCTGATTCCCGCCTCGCGCGCCGTCGCCGACCAGTTGAAGTCGGTGCGCGCCGGCCAAATCGTCCATCTAGGCGGCTATCTAGTCGACGTGCGCCGTGACGACGGCTGGCGCTGGCGCAGTTCGCTGAGCCGCGAGGACACCGGGACCGGTGCTTGCGAGCTGGTTTGGGTGGAAACCGTGGCCCTGCGCTGACGAAGCCCCGATCCGCCACCCGCGCAACCATTCCCTGCAAGCGCCGCATCGATCTGACCTCTTATCGTATCCTACTATTTTCCCCCGCCCAGACAGGACCTTAATCATGAAACTGGATATGATCAGCCGCTATCCCGAAACCACGCCCAAGCCGACGCCCTTGCTGTTCGTGCACGGCTCGTTCGCCGATGCCCGCTGCTGGGACGTAAACTTTCTCCCCCATTGCGCGCGACGGGGCTACGAAGCGCACGCCTTCAGCCTGCGCGGTCACGGCCGCAGCGAGGGTCACGAGCATCTGCACACCTGGCGACTGGCCGATTACGTCGCCGACCTGGAAAAAGCCGTCGAGACCATGCCGGCTCCGCCCGTGTTGATTGGGCACTCGATGGGCGGCATGGTGGTTCAAAAATACCTGGAGAATCACGCCCGGATCGCCGGGTTGGTGCTGATGGCCTCGGTGCCGCCGCAGGGCCTGCTGCCGACCAACCTGCACATGGCGATGCGCCATCCGTTCCTGTTCCAACAGATGGCTCTGTTCTCGCTGCTTGGCCCCACCTACGGCACGCCGGAGATGATGCGACGGCTGTTGTTCTCCCAGAACATGCCGCTGCCAAAACTGCGGGAGTACTTCGACTATATCCAGGCGGAATCGCAGGTCGTGGCGTTGGACATGATGGGCTTGAATCCGCTGCGGCTGAAGCCGGAACAGTTACGGATGCCGATTCTCGCCCTCGGCGCGCGCAACGATGTATTCGTTTCGCCCGCTATCGTCGAGGAAACCGCTCGCGTCTACCGCGCCGAGGTTCACATCTTCCCTAACATGGCGCATGCCATGATGATGGAGTTGAATTGGCGCGAGCCGGCGGATTACCTGCTGGACTGGCTGGGGCGCGCGGTCAACGCCCAGGTGGCGGCTTGAACCAGCCTGCGCTTACCCTTTCCCTCTCCCAGTGGAAGAGGGAGTCGCTCTTACCCCTCCCGCAGCAACCGCCGCAGAATCTTGCCGACGTTGGTCTTGGGCAGCTCGCTCCGAAACTCGACCCGGCGCGGAACCTTGTAACTGGTCAGATGCTGGCGGCAATGCCCGATCAGCGCCTCGACGGTCAGCGCCGGATCTTTCTTGACCACCACGATCTTGACCGCCTCACCCGATTTCTCGTCGGGCACGCCGATCGCCGCGACTTCCAGTACTCCTGGATGCAGCGCCACCACGTCCTCGATCTCGTTGGGATAGACGTTGAAGCCGGACACCAGGATCATGTCTTTCTTGCGATCCACGATCCGCGCGTAGCCCCGCTCGTCCACGTAACCGATGTCCCCGGTTCGCAGGTAACCATCGTCGGTCATCACCTTGGCGGTTTCGTCGGGCCGTTGCCAGTAGCCGCGCATCACCTGCGGGCCGCGAACGCAGATCTCGCCGACCTGGTCCTGGCCGATGCCTAGCTCCCGACCGCCGTCGTCGCGGATGGACAGTTCGGTCGAAGGCAACGGCAGGCCGATGCTGCCGTTGTATTCGGGCAAGGTCAGCGGGTTGCAGGTCGCCAGCGGCGAGGTCTCGGTCAGGCCATAACCCTCGATCAGCGGTGTACCGGTCACCCGCCGCCAGTTTTCGGCCACCGCCCGCTGCACCGCCATGCCCCCAGATCCGCTCAGCTTGAGGGCGCTGAAATCGAGCCGTTCGAAACCGGGCGCGTGCAACAACCCGTTATACAGGGTATTTACGCCGATGATGGCGGTGAACCGGACCTTGCCCAACTCCTTGACAAAGCCAGGTATGTCGCGCGGGTTAGTGATCAGAATATTGTGAACACCCGTCTTCATGAAGGCCAGGCCATTTACGGTCAACGAAAAGATGTGATAAAGCGGCAGGGGGGCGATGGCGATCTCCTCACCCGGCTTGAACCCTGAACTCAGCCAGGCCGAGGCCTGTTGCAGGTTCGCCACCAGGTTGCCGTGGGTCAGCATCGCGCCCTTGGACACGCCGGTGGTGCCGCCGGTGTATTGAAGAAATGCTAGATCGTCATGATTCAACGGCACATCCGCCAGCGTCTGGCCCGCCCCCTCGCGCAGCGCTTGCCGGAACGGCATCGCACCGGGGATGTCCCAGGCCGGCACCATCTTCTTGACTCGCTTGACCACGAAATTGACCAGCGGCCGTTTCGGAAACGGAAATAGATCGCCGAGTTGCGTCGTGATCACGGTCTTGACCGGGGTCCGGCTTAAGATTTCCTGCAAGGTATGGGCGAAGTTTTCAAGGATGACGATGGCGGTCGCGCCGGAATCTTTGAGTTGGTGCTCCAGTTCACGAGGTGTATACAGGGGATTGACGTTCACCACGACCAGACCGGCGCGCAGGATACCGAACAGCGCCACCGGATATTGCAGGACGTTGGGCATCATGAGGGCGACCCGCTCGCCCTTGCCCAAACCGAGCGTTTGTTGCAGCCAGGCCCCGAACGCGCGGCTGAACCGGTCGATGTCCCGATAGCGCAGGGTCGTGCCCAGATTGGAATACGCCGGCAAGTCGGCGAATCGCCGGCAGCTTTTCTCCAAGATATCCCTCAGCGAACTGAATTCGTTCAGATCGACCTCGGCCGGCACGCCCGGCGGATACTCGCGCAACCAGATCTTTTCCATGCTGATCTCCTTGTGATTCTCATGATCCCGGCCAGGCCGGATCGTTGGAAAATAGTCCAAAACCACCCACAATTAAACGACATTCCCCGTTTGCTCTGCTTTGCCACTCGCCCGGACCCGCGCCCGTCCCCATGAAAACCCGCGACCGCATCCTGCAAACCAGCCTGCAACTGTTCAACGAGCACGGCGAACCCCGCATCACCACCAATCATATCGCCGACGAACTGGATATCAGTCCCGGTAATCTCTACTACCACTTCCGCAGCAAGGATGAAATCATCGGGCTGCTGTTCCAGCAGTTCGAACGGCGGATGGACGCGGTGCTGCAAACGCCCGAGCGCCGCGTGCCGGACATGGAGGATATGTGGCTGTATCTGCATCTGGTGTTCGAAAACATTTGGGAGTACCGATTCATCTACCGCGACCTCGACAACATCCTGAGCCGCAACAAGAAACTGCGGACTCATTTTCGTCGGATTTTGGAGCGCAAGATCAACACCGCCACCGCCATCTGCAAGGGTCTGGTGGACGCGGGCGTGATGGACGCCACCGGCGAGGACATCGCGGCGCTGGCACGCAATATCGCGGTGGTCGCGACCTACTGGCTGAACTTTCAGAGCGTCCGCGCCAGCGCCAGCGCCGCTCCGGACGAGGGTACGAACCTGGGTTTGGGGGTCTATCAGGTGCTGTCGTTAGTCGCGCCCTTCCTGAACGGCGCGGCGCGGCGACTGTTGCAACAGATCAGCCGTGAATATCTGGCGTGATCCAGCTTGTGGTAGTGTCCCTTAACTTCACTGTTTTTCAAACCAAGTCAAGTCCTTGGAAAGCCCATTCGTGCGTCGGGTCAGGTGACGATTCTGTTGCCGCCGTGTGAGGTTATCCCGCTCGACGAAACTTGTGTTGATGGCTTGACTGACCAGCGGCTTTGTCCAGTTGGTACTCCCTCGCCGACAGATCCCGCCACAAGGACAGACAGCATCACCGCCCAGCATTGGCGCGCGGCTCGATTCAGCTAGGCGCCGATCTGGTCTTTATCCGCCTCGAAAAGCCGTGCCGGGCGTGTGGATCGCGCTCGATCACCCGCGGTTGCCGCTGCGCGGGAACTACGTCGTCATGGACATCGATCCCGGCTACGGTCGGGGCAAGGTCAAGATCACCGCGCAAGCGCCCGCCGGTTCCGCGCCCGCCGTGATGGTGATCTGGCCGTCGGGCGCGTTCGAGCCGATCGCCACTGAGTATCGGTTGGAGTTGGGCGGCGACGTGGTCGCGCTGATCCTCACCGACGAGACCGGCACGCCGCTGCCCGGCGCGAAAATCTGGATCGACGGGCGCGACCCCATCGTCGCCGACGCCGCCGCGACCGTGCGGTTCGCCGCCACGCCGGGCCGCCACGTGGTCCGCGTCGAGGCCGATGGCCGCGCCGCCGTCACCACGGAAATCACCCTAAGACCCGCGTCAAGCCCGTGCCCGGCCAGGAAATTCGGATTACACTTCCGATCCCGCTGCCGCCGCCACCGCCGCCCACCGGCGGGTCGAGTGGATGACAAGCCCAAGCGCCCGGCCCTGCTCGGCGACCGGGTGGATCGAGCCTTGACCCGACTCGGCGGGAAGCGCATCGCCGCCGGCCTTGCGACTGCGCCCGAAGGATAGCGGCGCTCAATGCCTGGGGCGCGCGCCGCAAGGCATAAAAAAAGCCCCTTTCAAGGTTGGTAGTCAATAGCGGTTGTTTAGCACATGATCGTCAGGCGTTCGTTTCAAATTGAAACAGCGTGAAATTCCCTAGTTTCAAATTGAAATCGCCACAGTGGTCAAAAAATGAACCCGTGCCGGTAACCTATTCATGAATAACACCCTCCGTACCAGGCGCGGCAATGGCATGGAAGATGCCCATAGGTCAAAGACGCCTCGTGGCGTCCGATTCGCTTCGGTGGGACGGCGGGCAAGGCGGAATTTCTAGGGCTAAAGGGTTTACTTGCAAGTTAAGCCATTTAGTTGATTGTTAAGGGGTAAATTGGAGGAGTTTGGAGGTTGTTGGAGGACGCTTGCGAGGTGTTTTTTTTACAAGATCGTTAAGGATGCCCAACTCGCGGGCGTGGTCGGCCAAATATTGGATCGGGTCGGTGGTGGGGTCTTGTGCGACTGCGTTCGTCACGAAATACAGACTGCGGTAGACCATGGCCACGGAGACCTCCGCGAACGGCCGCGCCAGCGCTTCGGCGATGGCGTCGGTCGATGCACGGCGCGAAGCGCCGCACAACCACGCGGATCAACCGGACTTCACCCGTCCAAAACTACGTTTTGTCCGGGCTCGCCGGTTATCCGCCGCCCCGTTCGGCTTCAAAACACCAGGAATGAACAAGATTTATGGATTCATTAACCAAAGATTCTTTAGCCCAACTCGATAATCTCTTAGCGGCAAGCAATCAATCATGGTTGTTTGGCGCGGGGATTAGCCTTGATGCTGGGATTCCTCTGATGTGGCCATTGACCGAGCGCGTTCTTGAAAGGGCGAAAAGCGAAGGAAAGCCAAACGATTCTAAGGTTCTAAAATTCGTTAAAAGCCAGCTTTCTGACGATTCTCATATCGAGCACATTTTGAGCCAACTTGGGGATCACCGTGCGATTGCTGACCGATCCAAGAACAAAAACATCGATTTTGACGGCGTTACTCTCACAGTGGAAGACCTAGATAATCTTCACCAACGGATTCTCACATGGATTGCTGAGACTATCCGATGGGGATATAAACCCGTAAGATCTAGTGGAGCGAGGGAGGAGATCGGAACGATTGATAACCGGATCGTAACTATCGATCAACATTCGGCATTCGTTTCAGCTTTATTTAACCGAAGCCAAGCGGGAATCGCGGAGCGCCGGAGAGCAGTCCGCCTTTTTACCACCAACTATGACACGCTCCTTGAAGACGCGCTTGCCCTTGGAGGTTTCTCGTACTGGGATGGCTTCTCAGGTGGAGCCGTAGCATATCGAAGTCATAGGTATGGCGATGATGAACCAAACCTTAAAGACCGTGCCCACGTAATCAAGCTTCACGGATCGATCGATTGGCACTTGGGTGAAGACGATCGTGTGTGGCGAGTCCGCGACGGTGATCTTTATCCGAAGAAAATTTCTCGGGTTTTAATCTACCCACAATCGACCAAATATTTAGCAACACAACGAGATCCCTTCGCGGCCCAATTTGATTTGTTTCGCCGAGCGCTTGGTGCGTGTGACGAAAACATCCTCGCCACCTGCGGGTACAGCTTTGGGGACGAACATATCAACCAAGAAATAGAGCTGGCGCTGCAACGTCCTGGGAATAAGACAACGCTTCTTGCTTTCGCTCGAAACCTAAATCCCCTGCTTCAAACCTGGAGGACTAGTTCTTGGGGAAAGCGCGCTTATGTCATTACTGAAGATGGGCTATATGTGGGCTCGGACGGACCATATTTGCCTCCGACCACGCCAACAAAGCGAGATTGGTGGACGTTTGCTGGCGTCACCAAATTGCTAAATAGCGGGGCGGAGGCCAGTACAGTATGAATACATTTGAACTTATTTCAGACTTGAAGGTTGGGCATATCGTCGAAGTGTCTGGAACTTCGATTCGAGTCGAGTTATCTGGGGACGTTACGGAACTCACCCGAACATTTGAAGGACGGGTTTATCCCATTGGCCAGATCGGTAGCATCGTCAAAGTCCACTTCGGAAGGCGTCTCGTATTTGGGTTTGTGACTTTACTGCGCATGCATTCCGAGGAATTGCTTGAACTTACTAAGCCGATTCCACCGGATGCTGACCAGAGGTTGATGGAAGTAGAGCTGTTTGCCGAGGGTATCTGGAACGCAGCAGAGCAGAAACTACGGTTTGTCCGTGGCGTTACGACCTATCCGTTGCCCCGCCAGAGCGTGCATTTGCTTACTCGCGAGGAAACCACCCAAATCTATTCCGCTGCGGAAGGACATCAAGATGATGGCGTCTATAGTCCGCTCGTTCCATTTGCTCATTACGTAGGAGCAGACAATACCGTCTGTAAAGCAAATGTCGACAAAATGCTCGGAATGCATTGCGCTATTCTTGGCTCAACGGGGTCGGGAAAGTCCGGTGCTGTTGCCGCTTTGCTTCATAGCATGCTTGAGCACACCGCAGAGCCTGGCGCATTGTGTCATCCGCGTATCCTCGTTATTGATCCCCATGGAGAATATGGGCACGCCTTCAAAGATCGAGCGATCGTCTATCGCGCATACGATCCACTCGGAAACGAAGAGACTACGGGCTCTCCGATAAGCTTGCCCTATTGGCTGATGTCTGCGGATGAATTCAGGACGTTAGTAATTGGGAAAACCGAACAGGAAGCGACCTCGCAGAACAATATCGTCTATAAGGCCATTACACACGCACGCATGGTTGCTGCCAATCTTGTTAATCCTTCCCCGACCGCACATGGTGGGGCGGCTCCAAGTGATGGCCTAGACCACGACGCGCCTCGACCAAAGGACGGAGTTACGCACGAGCAGTTGATTGAGTTTGATCACGACAAGCCTCGGCCGTTTAGCCTTCAGGAGTTTTATAACCACATCTTCTATTTGCAGGCTGCGCGAGTGCAAGGTGGAGCACTTCAAAGTGTTACACCTTCTGATTTTGCCACAAAATTCAAATCAATTTTGGACAAGCTCTCAGTGTTGAGGCGTGATCCACGAATTCGTTTCATGATGCGGGAATGGAACAATGGGAGTCCATCGCTTGAACACATTATTGCTCAATTAGTTGGCCAGCTCCAAGATGAAGGCGGTTTCGACCAGGATATTCGTATCCTCGATATTTCCGGCCTTCCGAATGAAGTTGCAGGCCCACTTGCCGCTATGCTAGCCCGTCTTTTGTTTCAATATAAGGTTTACCAAACAATTGAAGAGAGAAAGCGCGATCCAGTCGTTCTAGTTTGCGAAGAAGCTCACCGATATGTGCCTGATAGAGGGGAAGCGGAGTACGCTGCAGCTCAAACCGCCATTAGGCGGATAGCTCGTGAAGGACGAAAATATGGTATTGGTTTGATGCTCGTTAGTCAGCGACCTGCGGATGTTGAAAGCACAGTAATTTCTCAGTGCGGCACATGGCTCGTTCTGCGGCTTACGAATTCTGCAGACCAACAGCATGTGTCTCGTTTCCTTCCGGATGGTTTGTCCGGTATGACGAAGGCTCTGCCAAATCTCACCCAGCAAGAGGCGATTTTTGTTGGTGAAGGTGCTGCGATGCCCGCCCGAGTGCGAATTCGAGATCTTACCCAGGACCAACTACCTAAATCAGAAACAGCAAAATTCGCCAAGGGCTGGATCCTTGAACGGCTCACCGAACAAGAGATTGCGGCAGTCGCAAGCCGTATGGCCGGCAATTAGATAAAGGCCGAACAATCACATGCACTCGGATAGCAAAAAGTGGCGAGTCTTCCTCTACGCTCCAGCCACACCGCTTTTTGCCGCCGGTGATGTGATGCGTTGCAACACTACCCACCCAATTTCCTGTCACCGACACAACGCCTCGCACGGCCGCCCATCCCCATCACCATCCAGCCGGCTTACCCCACATTGCGTGAGATAGAACCGCGCCTCGTCGCACGAGGTCATCTCGCGGCAGGTGCGCTTGGACCCGCAGTGCCACGCTCCTTCCGACCGGACCCGCGCCGATTCTGGCTTTACTACTGCCTTTTCACCATGCCGCCAATCCCAGGGCGGGATCGGTGTAAATGAACGCATGGTTTGAGACTCATTTCATTTGTCAGTTGAGAATCAAACCATGCGACCGTTTACACTCAACTCTGCTAGCCATACTGCTAGCCACAATGCAAAAAGGCTTACCGGTCAATCGATAAGCCTTTGTTTTTACTGGTGGGCCCTGTGGGATTCGAACCTACAACCAAGGGATTATGATACCATATACGGCTAGATTATATTATAATATTTTTCAAACCCTCCCTTGGTGAT
>JAVMKH010000198.1:0-12396 GCA_031732935.1 Candidatus Contendibacter sp. | reverse complement strand
CCAGGCCGGCGCCGTTGACCATGCAGCCGATGCTGCCGTCCAGGGCGACGTAGTTCAGGCCGATTTCGTGGGCGATGTGCTCGCGTTCGTCTTCCTGGGTGGGATCGCGCAGTTCGGCGGTGTCCTTGTGCCGGTACAGAGCGTTGTCGTCCAGGCTGACCTTGGCGTCCAGCGCCATCACCTGGCCGGTGTCGGTCACGATCAGCGGGTTGATCTCGACCATGCTGCAATCTTTCTGGATGAACAGGTTGTAGACGCCGTTCAGCACCTTGACCAGTTGATCGACTTGCTTCTTTTCCATGCCCATCCTGAAGCCGAGATTGCGGGCCTGATAGGGCTGGATGCCGGCGACGGGATCGACGGTCAGGGTCAGAATCTTCTCGGGCGTCTTGGCGGCGACTTCCTCGATGTCCATGCCGCCCTCGGAAGAGCCGATGAGGATGATGCGCTTCTTGCTGCGATCCACCAGGCAGCTCAGGTAGTATTCCTTGACGATGTCCACGCCGTCCTGGATCAGCAGGGCGTGGATTGGGACGCCTTCTGGACCGGTCTGGTGAGTATGCAGGGTGGAACCCAGCAGGCGCCCCGCCACTTCTTCGACGTCTTGAATGGTGCGGACGAACTTGACACCGCCCGCCTTGCCGCGCCCGCCCGCGTGGACTTGAGCCTTGACCACCCACGGTCCGCCCGGTCTGACCTGTTTCGCCGCTTCGACCGCCTCCTGTTGGGAAGTGACCTTGATGCCGCCGGGTATCGCCACGCCGAATTGTTGTAAAAGCTCTTTTGCTTGGTATTCGTGAAGGTTCATGCGGTTTACATCCCTCTTTCTGTCTTTCTGTTGGAGTATCTATTCTATCCCGAAAAACCTTGATCTTCACATAGCCAACACACGGGGAACGACGGTAGGTTTAAAATAGCGCTCGCGGGGAAGTGGGGCGCGTGCCCGCGCGACCAGCCCGCGCCTTGGGGATGCCGGGATTGAATTTCCCCGCCGCCTTTTCATAATCAACCCGCTACCCTGAACGGTGTCTCTTCACTAAGAATGCAAGACGTCTCCGCCGTGACCGCCGCCAGCCCGCTCGCCGATTTTCCCGACCATCCACCGGATCGCCGCCGTCTGTGGCGGGTATTTCGCGCTTCCCATATCTACCGGCTGGCGCTGGCGGGGTTGTTGCTGACGGCGTTCGGCGTGGATGCGCAAAATCGGTTGTTCGGCAAGCAGAACCCGGATCTGTTTCTAGGCGCGACCCTGATCTACATCGTGCTGACGTTACTCGCCATTGTTGGCAGCTATTGGCGGCGTCCGGTGCTGACGGTTCAGGCCCACCTACAAATGCTGGTGGATTTGCTGGCCCTGACCGTCATGATCCATGCCTCGGGGGGCTTGACCAGTAGCCTGAACAGCCTGCTCATCACCGCCGTGGCCGCCAGCGGCATTCTGTTGCCGCTCAGTTCGGCGCTGCTGGCCGCCGCGTTGGGCTTCTTCCTGCTGATTGGCTCCTGGTCGATGAGTCAGTGGCAAATCGCCACGGCCCTAGCCCGAACGGGGCGCGGGCCGACCGGCTGGCCCGGCCTGTGGGAGCGCCTGGGCCATATTTCCGATGACTGGGTTCGCCTGGGAGTGTTGGGAGCCGCGCTGTTCATCGCCGCCGTGCTGACCTACGCCCTGGCGGAACGGGCGAGACGAGGCGAGGCGCTGGCCCGTCGCCGCACGTTGGAGTTGCTGGAGGTCGCCGAACTGAACCAGGGCATCATCCGCCACCTGCAAAATGGGGTAGTGGTGGTGGACGGCGTCGGTCGGGTGTTGTTGCTGAACGACACCGCCCGGGACGCGCTTGGCTGGACCGATGCGGGATCGGGTGTGATGCTGGACACGCTATCGTCGCCGCTGGCGCAACGGCTGCGGGCGTGGCTGAACGGCGTCGCTTTGGAGGGGCGGGCGTTTCGCCCCGCCGAGCACCGCCCGGAACTGATCCCGCGCTTTACCCGGCTGAGCGGACTTCAAGCAGCCAACGTGCTGATTTTGCTGGATGATTCCGAACAGATTACCGAGCGGTTGCAACAGATCAAGCTGGCGGCGCTGGGCCGGTTGACCGCCGGTATCGCCCATGAGATCCGCAATCCGCTGGCCGCGATCAGTCACGCCGCGCAATTACTGCAGGAATCCGCCAGCGCCAGCGCCAGCGACCGGCGGCTGGCGCAGATCGTCCACAACCATGTCAAGCGCGCCAATCGAATCATCACCGACGTGCTCAACCTGGCCCGGCGCGGCCAGGTCAAGCCGGAAAGGCTGGCCCTGGCGTCGTGGCTGGAGGACTTCATTCGGGAATTCACGCCCGAGATGGACGGACCGCCGCTTGAGTGGCGCCAGACCGTGGAGCCAGCCTCCCTGGCGATCTGTTTCGATCCGCATCAGTTGCGGCAGGTGCTTTGGAATTTGTGCGTCAACGCCTGCCAGCACGGGGTCCGGCCTGGAGAACCGCCCCACATCGAACTGCGCGCCGGTTTGGAAAACCATCGCGGACGACCCTTTTTGGAGGTGCGCGACGCCGGTCCTGGGATTTCGGCGGAAAACGCCGTCAAACTGTTTGAACCCTTCTTCACCACCCGGGCCAAAGGCACCGGACTGGGTCTGTATCTGGCCCGGGAGTTGTGCGAGGCTAACCGAGCCCAGTTGCAATACCTGCCCATCGCCGAGGGGGGCTGCTGTTTCCGCATCACCTTCACCCCGGTTGGCCTAGACCCGGAGACGGAATGATGGATGCCTGCAATGCCCTGATCGTGGACGACGAAGCCGATATCCGCGAACTGATCGCGATGACGCTCCTGCCACTGGGTGTGACCTGTCTGCTCGCGGAGACCTTGAGCGAGGCGCGCGCCCTGCTCAAGCGCCAGTTCTTCAGCCTGTGCATCACCGACCTACGCTTGCCCGATGGCAGCGGGCTGGAATTGGTGGCGCACATCCAAAAGCACTATCCCAATCTGCCGGTGGCGGTGATCACCGCCCACGGCAATATGGAAGTCGCGGTGGAGGCATTGAAGCTGGGCGCGTTCGACTTCGTGTCCAAACCGTTCGAGCTGGCGGCACTGCGCGAGATGGTGGCGACCGCGCTCCGGTTGAATCGGGGTGGTGACGGCTCCGGTGCCAACCGCCCCACCTTGCTCGGCCAGTCGTCGGCGATGGCCGAGGTGCGGGCGCTGATCGCCAAACTGGCCCGCAGCCAGGCGCCGATTCTGATCAGCGGCGAGTCGGGCACCGGCAAGGAGCTGGCGGCGCGACTGATCCATCTGTCGGGACCGCGGGCCGACCAGCCCTTCGTGCCGGTCAACTGCGGAGCGATTCCCGAGCATCTGATGGAAAGCGAGTTTTTCGGTTACAAGAAGGGCAGTTTCACCGGCGCCACCCAGGACAAGGGCGGGCTGTTCCAGGCGGCGCGGGGCGGTACGCTGTTTCTGGACGAAGTCGCGGATTTGCCGATGCCGATGCAGGTCAAACTGCTGCGGGCGATTCAGGAACGGGCGGTGCGACCCGTGGGCGCGCAGACGGAAATCGCCATCGACGTGCGCATCCTCAGCGCCAGTCACAAGGATCTGGCCCTGCTGGTTCAGAACGGCGGCTTCCGCCAGGATTTGTTCTATCGCTTGAACGTGATTCAGTTGCGATTGCCCAGCCTGCGCGAGCATCCCGAGGATATCCCGGAACTAGCCAACGCGATTTTGGAGCGGCTCAGCCGGCAATCCGGATTGTCACGGCCGAACCTGGCTCCCTCGGCGCTGACCACGCTGCGGGCCTATGCCTTTCCGGGCAATATTCGCGAACTGGAAAACACTTTGGAGCGGGCGTTTACCCTGTGCGAGGAGGGGGTGATCCAGGCGACGGATTTGTCGCTGCCCTTGGCGATGGAACCGACCGCGTCGCGGTCGCGACCACCACCACTTGCGGCGATCAAGGAGGAAATGGCCACCCCGCTGGTCGACCAGGGGTTCGAATCGAAGACCTTGCCGATTCTGCAATCGTCGTCGGTTCGCAATCTGGAGGACTATCTGGAACAGATCGAGCGGGCGGCGATCCTGCGGGCGCTGGAGGAAACCCGCTACAACAAGACCGCCGCCGCCGAGAAGCTGGGCATCACCTTCCGGGCGCTGCGTTACCGGTTGAAGAAACTGGGGCTGGATTGAACGTGAACGCGTCACCCACGAAAAACCCCGCCGGGGCGGGGTCTCGGGTTGAAGGCCGATGGGCGATCAATCGTCGCCGGAGAAGACGCCCAGGATTTGCAGCAGGTTCAAGAATAGGTTGAAGATCGTGATGTACAGGGTGACGGTCGCCATGATGTAGTTGGTTTCGCCGCCGTGAATGATGTCGCTGGTCTGCCACAGGATCATGCCGGACATCAGCAGGATCACCATCGCCGACACCGCCAGCGACAGGGCGGGGATATTGAACAACATGGCGCCCAGCCCGGCCAGGAAGGCGACCAGGATGCCCACCATCAGGAAGGAACCCATGAAGCTGAAGTCCTTGCGGCTGACCACGGCGTAGCCCGACAGCGCCAGGAAAATCGCGCCGGTACCCGCCAGGGCGGTCATCACCACTTGCGAGCCGTTAGGCAGGCTGAGGTAGAAGTTCAGGATCGGTCCCAGGGTGTAGCCCAGGAAGCCGGTCAGGGCGAACACCGCCGCCAGTCCCCAGACGCTGTCGCGCAGCCGGGTGACGACGAACAGCAGGCCGAAATAGCCGCCCAGGGTGATCAGCCAATGCAGCGGCGGCGCATTGAGGGCCATGGCGACGCCAGCGGTCAGGGCGCTGAACAGCAGGGTCATCGACAACAACAGATAGGTGTTGCGCAGGACCTTGTTGGGGACCGGGGCAATCCGGTCCTTCGACAGCGTGACCGGCGCCGTGACCAGCGGATCGTTTCTTTGCAGCATTTTGAACAAACCTCCCGAGGGTTGAAAACTGCCTTTATTGACCATGCGAACGCGTTTTCGGTTCAACTGGCGAGCGCTCCCGGGGTCAAGCGTCATCCTGTCCGAATCATCGCGCCTGTTCGCCCTAGCCTTACAGCTGCCCGCCGCGCTTGAGATCCAGGTACTGGTTGACCATGGCGGCCGGCAGCTGGTCCGGCGGAACGTCGAGCACGATGCCACCCTGCTGGCGCAACTCCTCCTGGACCCGCTCCCGGTGCAATAGATAGTGACAGGTCGTGGCATACAGCCGCGCCCGCGCCAGATCGTAAATCGGCCGCGCCAGCAATTCATCAAGCACGGGTTCGCGCAGGTTGGCGATCAGTACCAGATGGCGACGCCGCAGCAGGACCACCGCGGCTTGCAATTCATCCTGATCCTCGTCGCGCAGGTTGGTCAGCAGCACGATCAACGCCCGCTTGCGTTGCTGGGTCAGCGTCCGCTGGACCGCGTCGGCGTAATCCGGCGGCTCCAAGCCCGGTTGCAAATCGTAAACGCCGTTGATCAGGGTGGTTAGCATCCCCGGTCCCGAACGGGGCGCCAGCCAGCGCCGCTCGCCGCCGAAACTATGCACGCCGACCGCGTCGCCCTGGCGCAGGGCCACGTAGGCCAGGAGAATCAGGGCGTTGAGGGCATGATCGAAATGGCTAAGGTCATCGTCCTGGGCGCGCATCCGCCGGCCGCAGTCCAGCAGGAACAGCACGGTCTGGTTGCGCTCGTCCTGATAATCCTTGGCGATCAGCTTGCGGGTGCGGGCGGTCGCTTTCCAGTCGATCTGGCGCAAGCTGTCGCCGATGCGGTATTCGCGCAGTTGCAGGAACGTCTGCCCCTCGCCGCGTCGGCGGTGGCGATGGATGCCCAGCAGCGCCTCGCGTCGGTCGGCGGTCAGGCGGATGTCCTGGGCGATGATCGCGAAGTTGGGATAAATCCGCACGCGCTCCGGTTCGCCCAGGCGGTCGTCGCGCCGCCACCAACCGCGCGGCGATTCCAGCAGAACCTGGGTGAACGGAAACGTCCATGCGCCGCGCGTCACCGGTCGCAGCCGATAGTCGAATTCGGCCCAGCCGCCGGCCGCCACGACCAGCCGCCGGGGCAATTGGGTAACCTCGGCGGCGGCGGTGGGGTAATGGTCGAACAGCGTCAGCGCGGCGGGTCGATCATCGGGGTTGACGACCCGCAGACGCACCGCGCGCCAGACACTCAGTGGCAGCACGGGCGGGATGCCGCGCTCGACCGTCAGCGGGGGACGGCGACGGAGCAGGACCGCGTCCCATGCGGCGACCACGAGCAACAACCCGCTGACCAGCAGCCAGAATCCGGTCAGTTCCGGCCAGACCGCCGGGACCAGACCCAACAGGGTCCAGCCCGCCAGCCAGCGCAACAGACGCGGTGCGGGGCTCACCGTTACACCCTCGGCGCCGCCACCCGCCGCAACAGCTCGTCCAGCAATGTATCCACTCGCGTCCCTTCCATCTCGTACTCCGCCGCCAGCGTCAAGCGATGGCGCAGGGCGGGTTTGACCATGGCCTTCACGTCGTCGGGCGTGACGAAATCGCGACCATTCAACAACGCCTGGGCCCGAGCGGCCCGCACCAGGGCAATGCCACCGCGCGGACCCGCGCCGATGGCAAAGGCTGGCATGGCGCGGGTGGTCGCCGCCAGGCGAACGGCATAGTTCAGCACCGCGTCATCCAGCCGCAGATGGGCGGCGATGCGCTGCAACTCCAGTACCGCCGCGACATCGGCCACCGGCCGCACCCGCGACAAATCCAGCATGTCGCCGACCCGGCCGCCGGTGACCGAACGCACCAGCGCGGTTTCTTCCTCTGGGGACGGATAGTCGATCTGGATTTTCAGCAGAAATCGGTCGAGTTGCGCCTCTGGCAGTGGATAAGTGCCTTCATACTCGATAGGGTTCTGGGTGGCGAGGGTCATGAACGGCGGCGGCAGCGGCAACGATTCACCCTCGATGGTGACTTGTCCCTCCTGCATCACCTCCAGCAGCGCCGCCTGGGTCTTGGCCGGGGCGCGGTTGATTTCGTCGGCCAGCAGGAAGTGACAGAACACCGGCCCCCGCCGAATTTCGAACCGCTCGTCGCGCAGGTTGTACAAAGCATGACCGGTCACGTCGCTGGGCATCAGATCGGCGGTGAACTGGATGCGGGCAAAACGGGCGGCGACGCTAGTCGCCAGTGCCCGCGCCAACAGCGTCTTGCCTAGACCTGGAACGCCCTCGACCAGTACGTGGCCAGCGGCGCACAACGCCGCCAGGGTCTGATCGACCACGGCCTGCTGACCGATCAGTGCTTGGCCGATCGCGCCGCGCAGGTTTTGCAGCAGATCCCAGGCCCAGCGTAACTGATCGTCGGAGGGTGGGGTAGGGCGGGCAACGTCCGAGGGAGCGTTCATGGGGTGCGATTGAGTCGTTGCAGGGTTTGCAGGGTGTGGAGTAGGGCGGCGTCATTCAGCGGCTGATCCGAATCGGCCAACGCGGCGGTCAGGGAGGGTTCGGCGGCGCCCGGCTGGCGCCGTTGTAAGCGGCGTAACGTGTAGTGACGGGCGGCGTGTAGCAGGGTGGGGCCAGCCCCGCGCCGCCACAGGAAGCGCGAACTGGCATCCAGATGCTCGACCAATCGACGCTGTGCGCCGGAGCGCGGCGCCAAAATCGGTCCCAGCCGTCGGCTGTAATGCCACAGCGCCGCCAGCAGGGTCAAAATCAATCCGATCAGCGGCATCCAGGCCCGCTCCCACAGTAGTTGCATCAGCGACGGGGGCTGCATCCGGTATTGCAACCAGATCGCGCCGCCGGGGTTGCGTTGCATCAACGCCCACAGAAAGCCAGCGTGATCGTGATCCTTAATCCGTCCGTTGGCGAATAATCCCCAGTCGGTCAACAGCGTCACCTGGCCCTGGCCCCATTGAATCGCGCGCCAGAAATCGCCGTTCAGCCGCAGGCCGGCGTGGAAATCCACCTGGAGCGGCGGCGTGGCGGGGTCCGGTTGAACCGGAACCGGCTGATCCAGAGCGCATTGCGTGGGGGCGTGGCTGCGCGTCGCCAGGGCGTTCAGAAGGGGATCGCCGCTCTGGCCCGGTTCGTGTTCGCGCCGCACGCCGATGAGGAGATGGCCGCCTCGGTCGACCCAGGCGAGCCATCGTTCGGCTTCGGCGGCGCCTAGCATGTGGCTGGGGATGGTCATCAATACGGTGTCGGCGGGATCGAGAGTTGGCGGCAGGTCGCGCGGCCGGCGCACGCTGCGAACGGCGCGACCCAGCCGAGTCAACAGCCGGTCGGCCACGTAAAACGGATTGCGCTGGGCCGCTTCGCCGTAACCGATCCATACTTCCTCGCTGTGCTTGACCAGATTCTGACTCAGCCACAGGCCCGCGCCGCCCGCGATCAGCAGCGCCAGCGTGCTGACCCCTACCAGGACGAGCCGGCGCCGCGTCATGGCGATGATCCCGCGGGGGCGGCGAAATGGCGCGGCCATTCCGCGCATAGCGCGCGCGCGCCGGTTTCGTCGGGCGGGCGATGGGCGTAGGCCGTCGCTTGCCAGACACGGGTCAGGCGGCGGAAAAACTCCAGCAGTTCGTCATCGTTCAGCCGCGCGGCGGTCAGACGCAGACAATCCTCCTCGGTGGCGCTGGGGGAAACTGGCACGCCATGGCGGGTCGCCAATCCCGCCAGGCTGCCCTGATACAATGCGCGCAGCGCCGCGCGCGGCTGGCCGGCGGTCCAAAGCCGCCAGGCGATTTCGCCCAGATCGGCGGCCGGCGGCGCGATCAAGTCGTTTCGACCCAGGGTCGGCGCGGGTTTGGCGATGGCGCGGCGCGGGCGCCGTCCGCGCAAGGTCACCGGCTGTCGCCATAGCTGCCAAGCGACCACGGCCGCCAACAGACCCAATGCGAACCACAGGGCGTATTCGACCCCTATCGCGAACCCGCGCGCCAGTCCACCGTCGGGAACGGATTTCTCCGCCGGCGGCGCCTCCGGCCGCTCCCGCCAGCGCCAGCGTTCTTCAACGACGCACGCCCGCAAGTCCGGGTCGCGCAGGGTTTCGGCCAACGCCCGTTGCACCAGGTCGGTGGACTCGGCCAATTCCGTCACGCGCGCGCGCCACTGCTCGCAGCGCATCTTCACCATTTCCATTTCTGGGTCGCCATCGGACGCGGCGTCGGTGGCGAAACCGACCGAAGGCTGGCCGACCCACAGCGCCGCGCCGAGCGCTAGCCCGACCATGACCGCCGCCGGCCGGGTTTGCGCCAGGCGTGCCGCCAAGCGCCGAAAGCCCAGCTCCAAATCCCAGGCCTCCAGCCAGGTGCGCCGGTTGAGGTACAGCGCGAAACCGGCGGCGACGTAGAGCGGCTCCACCAGACTCATCCCGCAGAAACTCACCCCATTCAGCCACAACTGTCCCCACGGCTCGGTGTCGTCCAGCAACTCATGCCATTCCAGGTCCACGAAATCGGGGATCAGCATCCACGCCAGGATGAGCAGCGCCAGGTTCAGACCGATTTCCAGATGGACGCAGATGACGGTCAGCCACACGGCTGGCCCGCGTCCGGGTTGGCCCAGATCGCGCAGCCGTTGGCGACGGACCTTGCCCGCCAGCCCTTCCAGTTGCGCCACCGGTAGGTGGAACGAGCGGGCCGGATCGAAGCGGCGCCAAGTCAGCGCGGCTAACGCCCGATGGCGCAACAGGCCCGGCAATTCACGCCAGAATCGGCGACGGTCCGGCGCGTCGCCAAACAGGGCATGGCCCAGGATGTACAACGGCGGACGATCCAGTAGGGGTTTGAGCCACCACAGCAGCCACGGCACCAGCCACCAATGGCGCCAGCACAGCAGGTGCAGTAACACAAACAACGGCAACGCCAACGCGAACCATGCCCGATAGACGGACCCCGACCAGCGCCGGAGCATCGCCGCGCCCAGGTCAGTCGCCTCCCAGGGATTGCGCGGACGCAATTCGGCGGCGACGGCATCAAGGCGCACGACGGCCCGTCCAACCGAGGTAGACGATCATCAGCAGCCAGCCCGCGCCGCCCACCGCGTACTTGGTGACGGTGGGAATGGCGCGGTTGGAGGACCAGAATGCTTCGATGAACGCCGCCAGCACCAGCAGCGCGGCCACGCCGATCATCAGTCGCACCCCCTCGGCGGCGGCCCGGCGCAGCGCCTCGGTTCGGCGGAAGCGACCCGGCGCGGCCACCGCCCAGCCCAGCTTCAAGCCGGCGACCCCGGCCAGCACGATGCCGGTCAGCTCGAACGCGCCATGGCCGGCGACGAATGTATAAAAGGTTTCGATATAGCCGCGCGCGGTGAGGTAGCCGGATATCGCGCCGATGAACACGCCGTTGAACACTAGCATGAACACCGCGCCGACGCCGAGGAGAATGCCGCTGGCAAACGTGCGAAAGCCGATGCCGATGTTGTTGTGGATGTAGTAGCCGAACATCGCCAGATCGTCGGCGGCGGCGCGATCGACCGCCTCCTGGCCGGGCGCGTAATTCTCTTCGATCTCGGTCACCAACTCCGGCGATAGTAGGCTGTAGATGAGTTCCGGCGACTGGTGGACCGCCACCCCCATCCCCAGCAGCGGCAGGTAGAACAACGCCGCGCACAGCCAGAACAGCCGGGCGTCGGCCCGCACTCGGCGAGGGAAGTCCACCAGCAGAAAATCCAGCATGGCCCGGCCCCGCTGGCGCGGGGCGCGATAGAGTTGCTGGTGGGCGCGCAACGCCAGTTGGTTGAGCCGATCCAGCAGCGGCCCGCCGTAACAGCGGGCGCGGGCGATGGACAATTGTTGGCACAGGCGACGGTAAGCAGCGGGAAACTCGGCCATCGGCAACGAGGCGGCGTTGCGGTCCGGCTTGCGGCGCTCCAGCCGGTCCAGCGTCGCGGCGAAGGCCCGCCAGTCGGCGGCGTGGCGCTGTTCGAAGGGGCGCTGTTTCACGAATGTTCTCCCACCAGCCAACGGGCATGAGCGCGCAACCGCTCGACCGCCGCCACGCCCCGCAATCCGCTGGTGCAATCCGCCAGCAGTGCGGCCAGTTCTTCCTGCCGTTCGGGGTTCAACGCCGATCCACGCTCGGCGAAGTCGATCAGCCACTGCTGTTCGGCGGCGCTCAGCGGCAATGGCGGCGGCAAGGCCGGCCCCGGCGGCAACGCGAGTGCTTTAACTGGAGGATCGCGGTAGATCACTAGCGTGCCTGCCGCTAGATCGCCCAACCGCTGGAAATCGCGGCTGATCAGCAGGGCCGCGACACCAAACCCGTAAAACGCCGGCAGGAAATCCACCGCCCGCAGCAGGTTGCGAATCAACGCCGCCGGCCAGTCCACCGGCGCGCCGTTGGCCAGCACCACTTGCAGACCCAATGCCTTTTTGCCCGGCGTCGCGCCATCGGCGTAGATCTCGAACACCACCGGATAGAACCATTCGATCAAAAACAGAGTGATCAACCACACGCCCAACCCAGCCCAACCCAGCAGCACCAGCCCCATCGACAATCCCCACAACGCGCCATAGCGGATCAGGCTGTCCATGCTCCAGGCCAGCGCGCGCGCCATCGGTCCGGCCACCCGCAACTTCAGGGTGATCCCCTCGGGCGTTTCGACGTAGCGGATCGTATCCAGCAAGGCAGGGTTGGACATGGTCAGGATCGAACGGCGGGTTGGATTCCCCGGCTTCCCGGTTCCGCAAGCGTCCGGGGCAACAATGATTCGGCACTTCCTCGGCCGGGCAAAGCGTGGTCGCCGTTTTTTATAGCACGCCCTTGGGGTACGACCCCAGCACCCGGAACAGGCTGGCCTGCTCGCGCAGTTCGGTAAGCGCCCTGGCCACCGGCTCGTCCCGAGCGTGGCCGTCCAGATCGATGAAAAACACGTAATCCCACATCCCCCGCCGTGAAGGCCGCGACTCGATCCGGTTCATACTCACATGGTTGCGGGCCAGCGGCTCCAGCAACCGAAACAGCGCGCCGGGCCGGTTGAGCGAAGCCACCAGCAGCGCGGTCTTGTCGTCGCCGGAAGGCTCGATCGGCTGCATGCCGATGATCAGGAACCGGGTGGTGTTGTTCGGCTCGTCCTCGATATTGCGCACCAGCGTCGGCAACTCGTAAATGTCCGCCGCGCACTGACCGGCGATGGCCGCCGCGTCCGGTTCGTCGCGCACCCGCCGCGCCGCCTCGCCATTGCTCCCGACCTCGATCTGTTCAACGCGCGGCATGTTGGCGTCCAGCCATTCCCGGCACTGCGCCAGCGATTGCCGGTGCGAATAAATCCGCCGAATCGCCTTGGGATCGGTGGCGCGGGTGATCAGATGGTGATTGATGCGCATCTGCACCTCGCCGCAAATCCGCAGCGGCGATTGCAGGAACATGTCCAGGGTGTGGTTGACCACGCCCTCGGTGGAATTTTCCACCGGCACC
>JAVMKH010000197.1:0-12401 GCA_031732935.1 Candidatus Contendibacter sp. | reverse complement strand
CACATGCACGGCTTCGGCAGCCACACCTTCAGCTTCATCAACGCCAGGAACGAACGCCATTGGGTCAAGTTCCATTTCAAGTCGCACCAGGGCATCAAGAACCTGACCGACGCGGAAGCCGAGGCCATCATCGGCAAGGACCGCGAGAGCCACCAGCGCGACTTGTACGACAGCATCGAACGGGGCGATTTCCCGAAATGGACGCTCAAGGTGCAGATCATGCCGGAAGCCGATGCCGCGAAAGTGCCCTACAACCCCTTCGATCTGACCAAGATCTGGCCGCACCAGGATTACCCGCTGATCGAAGTTGGCGTGATGGAGCTGAATCGCAACCCGGAAAACTTCTTCGCGGAAGTGGAACAGTCGGCTTTCAATCCCGCCAACGTGGCGCCCGGCATCGGCTTCTCGCCGGACAAGATGTTGCAGGGACGGCTGTTCTCCTACGGCGACGCGCAACGCTACCGGCTGGGCGTAAACCATCATCTCATTCCGGTCAACGCGCCGCGCTGCCCGGTCCACAGCTATCACCGAGACGGCCTGATGCGGGTCGACGGCAATCACGGCGGCACGCTGGGCTACGAACCGAACGACCAGGGTGAATGGGCCGAGCAGCCGGATTTCTCTGAGCCGCCGCTGAGCCTGGAGGGCGCGGCCGACCACTGGAACCACCGCGAGGACGCGGATTACTACTCGCAGCCGGGTGCACTGTTCCGCCTGATGACGCCGGCCCAGCAACAAACCTTGTTCGAGAACACCGCGCGTTCCATGGCGGGTGTGCCGCGCGAGATACAGATTCGCCATATCGGCCACTGCCTCAAGGCCGATCCCGCTTACGGCACGGGTATCGCCAAGGCGTTGGGGATCGCCTTGAGCGAGGTTCCCGCCTGAGCGAAACCGCCTCCAGTTGCGGCGATGCCTTTGCGTCATCGCCGCAGTCGGGATGAGCGAATTCCGCTGGCCGACCTTGCAACTTTGAGCTGGCCCATGCGCGTCGCGAGCAAGGGTAGTACCATTGGCGCCCTTGACTTGGAAACCGATGGAGGCTTGAAGCGGGATGAAGGCGGCCAGTTTGCCCCCCGAGCGGATGAGCGCTGGCGAACGTCAAGCGGCGTTCTGGCTGGCGAGCGTTTTTTCGCTGCGGATGTTGGGTCTGTTCATGATCTTGCCGGTGTTCGCCCTGTACGCTGAACACCTGCGCGGCAATACCCCGGCGCTGACCGGCTTTGCCATCGGCATCTACGGTTTCAGCCAGGCGCTGTTTCAGATCCCCTTCGGCTTCCTGTCGGACCGCTATGGCCGCAAGCGGATGATTTACATCGGCTTGCTGGTGTTCGCCGCGGGTAGCGCCGTCGCGGCGCTGGCCGATTCAATTTATGGCGTAATCCTGGGTCGGGCCTTACAGGGTGGCGGAGCGGTATCGGCGGCGGTGATGGCGCTAGCGGCCGATCTGACCCGAGAGGAACATCGCATTAAAGTCATGGCGATGATCGGCGTCACCATCGGCGTATCGTTCGCCGCCTCAATGATTTTGGGGCCGGTGCTGAACGGTTGGGTCGGCGTGCCGGGCATTTTCTGGCTGACCGGCCTGTTCGCTTTGCTCGGCATCGCCGTGGTACGGTTTGGTGTGCCCGATCCCGTGTCGAGCCGCGTCCATCGCGACGCCGAACCCGTCGCCTCTCAGTTCGGACGAGTGTTGTTCGACGGTCAGTTGTTGCGGCTGAATTTCGGCATCTTCACCCTGCACCTGCTGCTGACCGCTACCTTCGTGGCCGTGCCACTGGCGCTGCGCGACGCTGGCTTTCCCAGCGACCAGCACTGGGAAGTGTATCTGCCGGCGCTGTTGTTCTCGATGGTGGCGATGGTTCCGTTCATCGTCGTGGCCGAAAAATACCGTCGGCTAAAACCGGTTTTTCTCGGGGCAATCCTGACCTTGGCTTTGGCTGAGTTTGGGCTGTTGAACCTGCGCGACACAGTTCTGGAAATGGCGGTGCTGTTACTGGTTTTCTTCTCGGCGTTCAACCTTCTGGAAGCCACCTTGCCCTCGCTGATCGCCAAGATGGCGCCGCCTGACGCTAAGGGCACGGCAATGGGCGTCTACTCCAGCAGCCAGTTTCTGGGGGCGTTCGCCGGTGGGGCGCTAGGTGGTTGGCTGCGCGGACTGCTCGGCCTGAAAGGCGTGTTCGCATTCACCACCTTCGGCGCGCTGGCGTGGCTGCTGGTGGCTTGGAGCATGAAAAACCCCCGGTATCTGAGTAGCTATCTCCTGAATGTCGGTGCCCTCGACGAAGTGGAGGCGCGACTGCTGGCCCTGCGACTGGGCGAGGTCCGGGGGGTGGCGGAAGCGGTGGTGGTCGCCGACGAGGGTGTGGCCTATCTCAAGGTGGACCGGCACGCGCTGGATGAGGCGGCGCTGCGGGCGTGCGCAGTGGCATAAACGAGTGGACTGTGGATCAATCTCATGTAAAACGCTGCGGTCAAGCGTGATGGCGGCAAGGAGACCGTGGGGGAGGGCGCGATCTGTTCGACCGACCGTGTTAACCCCGCTGAAAAATTATGATGCTATACTTGAATCTGAATCGAAGGGGGGATGACGCGATTCCATCGAGCCGCGACTTCCGAACAGGGCCAGGGCACCTGTGCTGTCATGCCTTAAGCGTGGGGCTTCCTTATGAAATCAAGAAACAGGCTTTTTTCCACGTCTTTTCTCGTATCTTTTCTATTGATCTTCATCGGGTTTATTCTGTCGGCCTACCCACAGATCAGTTCGGCGGCGAATGTTGGCGTCCCGAATGTGGTCGGGCAGACCCAAGCAGCCGCCACCACCGCGATCACAACGACATGTGGTGACGATGATGACGATCCCCTTACTCCAGATAAATGCTTGAGTGTCACCGTCACCTATGCCTTCAGCGACACCGTTACCGCCGGTAACGTCATCAGCCAGAACCCAACAGGCGGCGCGAGCGTTCCCCCCACCAGTACCGTCACTATCGTCGTCGCTTACCGACTGACGGTTCCCAATGTGGTTGGCCAACCCCAGAACACTGCCACGCTCACCATCAATAATACCTGCGTGGCTGGCAACCCTGCCTTGTGCTTGACGACTGGAACCATTACCCAACAGGCCAGCGCCACCGTTCCCGCTGGCAGCGTCATCAGTCAAGACCCGATCGCCGGTTTTGTGACCTCCGCTGGCTCCAAGGTCAACTTGGTCGTTTCCTCGGGTCCGCCCCTCCTGACCGTTCCGAACGTAGTCGGTAAAACTCAATTTGACGCCGAGACCGCGATCAAGACCACCTGCGTGACCAACACCACCCAGTGCTTGGTGGTTGGCACCATCACTTTCCAAACCAGCGAAACCGTTGCCGCTGGCAGCGTCATCAGTCAGGCTCCTCCCTCTGGTACGCAGGTGGGTGTCGGCACCGCCGTCAACCTGATCATCTCCTCGGGACGGTCGCCCATCGCGGTTCCCAATGTCGTTGGCCTGACCCTAGCGGCCGCTAGATCCGCCATCGAAGGCACGTGTAGCGTTGATCCGGCCGTCTGCCTCAAGGTCGGCACCGTCACCCTGGCCGCCAGCGACACCGTCCCCGCCGGCACCGTCATTAGCCAAAATCCGGGTGGCGGCACCCTGGTCGCCCCTGGCACCGCCGTCAACCTTGTCATTTCTTCAGGTAAGGAAGCACCGATCAATCCGCCGGTTCCTCCAGGGGCCATCGAGGTTCCAAACGTGGTCGGCCTGACCCAGGCCGCCGCCGCCAACACTGTTCGCAGCGTGGGCCTGAGCGTCGGCGCGGTGCTCAAACAGTACAGCGACACTGTCCCCGCCGGCATCGTCCTTGCCCAAAGCCCGGCGGCCGGCGCCAAGGTCGCCGTGGGCACTCCTGTCACCCTGACCGTCTCGCTGGGTCCCGCCGGGGTCGTCAAGATTCCAGACGTGAGGGGCTTGCCGGAAGATGTGGCGAAAGCCACCCTGCAAGACGCTGGACTTACCATCGGCAGCGTTTTGCGGCAGCCGGATCCCACGGTGCCGGCCGGCAGCGCCATCGGCACCGAGCCAGTGGCCGGCACGCAAGTCAAGCTCGGCAGCGCCGTCACCCTGATCGTTTCCGAGGGCTTCTCCCAACCTCAGGAGGTTGCCGTGCCCAGCGAGGTCATCGGCATGACGGTCGAGAACGCTCGGGAAAGTCTGTTTGCGGTCGGTTTGTTCCGCGTCGGCGCCATCACCGTGCAACCCCACGACACGATTCCCGCTGGTCGGGTCTCCGGTCTGAGCCCCACCGCCGGCACGCTTGTTCCCTATGGCACCACCATCAACCTGTTTGTGTCCTCGGGTTCGCAACTACCCGTCGCAACGCCCAATGTGGTCGGGTTGACCCTGGCCGACGCCACCGCCAAGCTCAACGCGGCTGGCTTGCAGCTCGGCTTTGTGTCCCGCCAGACCAACAACATGGTTGAGGCCGGTCGCGTCATCAGCCAAAACCCGCTGATGACCGCCCTGGTTCCGGTGGGTTGGAAAATCAATCTGGTGGTGTCGCTCGGCCCTGTTCCCCAGGACCCAGGTGCCCGGCCGACCACCCAAGTTCCCGATGTCGCCGGGTTGTCGCTGGCCGCCGCCACCGCCAAGCTGATCGATGCCGGCTTGCAAGTGGGGCTGGTGGCCAACGAGCGTAGTCAGGAGGTGCCCGCCGGTCAGGTGATCCGGCAAAATCCGCCGCCGGATGTGGCCTTGCCGGTTAGTAGCAAGGTCAACCTGGTAATTTCCTTTGGGCCATACGCCTACGGTCTGTTCAGCGGGCCGGCCTACATCACCAACTATGTTGGCGACACGGTGTCGATCATCAACCCCGACATCAACCAAACCGTCGACAATATCCCGGCGGGCATCAACAATGCCGGCCCCAGCGGCATCGCGGTTCACCCCGATGGCACCCGGTTGTATGTCGCCAATCGCCCCAAGTTCGGCAGGACGGGCGGCACGCTGGTGGTGATCGATCTGACCGAACGCAAGGTGATCGCCGTTATTCCGATCGGCGCCGCGCCGTTGGGCGTCGCCATCAATCCCACGGGCGAGCGAGTGTTCGTGGTTAACGAGGGCAGCTTCAGCCTGTCGGTCATCGACACCAGCACCAACCAGCCGTTCATTGATATGAACGTCCCCAACCTGGCTAACCATAACCTCTCCACGAACCCGTATCCGCGCGGTGTGGCGGCACATCCCAATCCGTTGATTCCGCTGGTGTACGTCACCAATCGCACGGTCAACTCGTTCTCGGACGACGCAGCCAATCCCTACGTGGATCAATGCGATGCGCTGGTGGCGCGACCACCGATCAATGTCAATCCCGATCAGTGCGTCGGCTCGCTGTCGATTTTCGATGTGGATCTGAAGACCCAGGTCGGCTCGGTTGCGGTTGGCTGGGCGCCGGAAGGCGTGGCGGTCCACCCCAGCGGCGCGTTGGTATACGTCGCCAATTCTGGCGACCGCACGGTCTCGGTCATGGAAACCGTCTTCAACCGAGTTGTCGGTGTCATTGCCCTCGATGAGTTTGGCGGCGCGCCGCAACCGCTGGTGCCGCGCGGGGTCGCGGTCAGCCCGGACGGCTACCGGGTGTATGTCACTGACGGCGCTGGTGACCGGCTGTTCGTGATCGACACCACCGCCAATCATGCCGTGGTCGGCATCGTTCAACTGCGGTTGGACAACAACCCTAGAGTTCCCTACGGTGTATCGGTCAGCCCGGACAACCGGCGGGTCTACGTCGCCAACACCGCCAGCAATACCGTATCGGTGATCGACAGCCGGACCAACCGGGTCATCGTTGAAATACCGGTCGGGTTGGGACCATGGGCCTTTGGCCAGTTCATGGGACCGTTGGCGACGGTGGCGGCGCCGTCCTTCGACCCATCGAGCGGTTTCTATCAGGGCAGCCTGAAGGTAACCATCACCAGCCCGACGGTCGGAGCCTCGATCCGCTACACGATGGATGGCAGTATCCCAACGTCAACCTCGGGTACGCTGCTCGCCAATGGTCAGTCAATCACCTTGGCTTGTCCTAGTAGTCCCAGGGCCAGCATCATTTATAACCTGAAAGCCATTGCCTTCAAGGAAGGTTGGGCGGATTCGAAGGTGGTGGAGACGGCCTATACGATCATCGGACAGTAGGCTGCTTTCCAAGCCCCGTAAAGGGCATCTAAATTCCGGGCCGCGATTCGCGGCCCTTTTTGTTGCCCAACAACATCCTCATTTTTCAATGGTCAACATACCTGGCGACAAAGGCTGTCGTTTGGGGTTGATCGACGCCATCGCCAGCGGCTACCCGGCGTCGTTCGTGGTATGTTATGAAAAGTGGATCGTGCGCTTTCACCTTGCCAGCCCAACGCCATGACTACTGCCCACCCCATCATCCTCGGCATGACCGGCGCATCCGGGGCCGATTACGGTCTGCGGCTGTTGCAATGTCTACTGGAAACGGGTCATCCAGTGCAACTGCTGCTTTCGAAAGCCGCCCAGATCGTCATCCACATGGAGACCGAGCTGCGATTACCGGGCCGGCCGCGCGACATCCAGCAAACCTTGACCGAACATTACCGCTGTGACCCGAAGCAATTGCGGGTTTACGGCCAGGACGAATGGACCGCGCCGCCAGCCAGCGGCTCGGCCCTGGCGCGGGCGATGGTGGTCTGTCCCTGCACCACCGGGGCGCTGGCCGCCATCGCCAACGGCAACAGCGACAACCTGCTGGAACGGGCCGCCGACGTGACGCTCAAGGAAAAACGCAAGCTGATTCTGGCCGTGCGAGAAACGCCGCTCTCGGTGATCCATCTGGAAAACATGCTGCGGGTGGCTCGCGCCGGCGCGGTGATCCTGCCGGCCAACCCCGGTTTTTACTACCGGCCAACCACGGTCGCGGAACTGGTGGATTTCATCGTCGCCAGGATCCTTGACCAGTTGGAGATCCCCCACGCGCTGCTGCCGCGTTGGGGTCAGGAACCGGAGGCGAGATGAAGCCATGACCGCGACCGTCACCCAGGAATTGCCGCTGTTCCCGCTCAAGACCGTCCTGTTCCCTGGCGGGATTCTCCCTTTGCGGATTTTCGAAACTCGCTATCTGGACATGGTCAGCCGCTGCATGAGAACCGACAGCGGTTTCGGCGTGGTGACTATTCACGAAGGCAACGAGGCGGGCGACCAACCGGTCAGCATCCACTCGGTCGGTACTCTGGCCCGGATCGTGGACTTCGACCAGACCGACGATGGATTGCTCAGCATCACCTGCCTGGGCGTGCAACGTCTACAGGTGGTCGGTCACCGGATTCAACCTGACCATCTATTGGTGGGCCAGGTGTTTGGGTTGCCGGACGATCCGGCGCAACCGCCCCTCCCCAGCCACGAACCTCTGGCGCGCGTCCTGCGCGATCTGCTGGAAGCCCTGGAAAACGGGGAGCCACGACGCCATGCCCGGTTTCTCGCCCCGGACTGGGAGAACGCCACGTGGATCGGTAACCGGTTGGCGGAAATCCTGCCCCTGCCCCTGTCCGTCCGCCAGGCGCTGTTGGAAATGACCGCGCCTTGGGAACGGTTGGATATCTTGTTGGCTCTGTTTCAGGAACAGCGCATCGCCTGAGAATCCCCGTGACCGCGTCCGTCCATCGCCACCGTTTTGATCTTCACGCCGCCGGCCACCGCTTGCACGCCGAACGGTTGTCTTCCCCCCATGCCGTGGCCGGCCCCAACCTGGTTTTTCTGCACGAGGGATTGGGCGGCATCGGGCAGTGGCGCCACTTTCCAGCGGAACTATGCGCCCGAACTGGCCTACCGGCGCTGGTGTACGAGCGCTGGGGTTTCGGACGCTCCGAACCCCTGACCGAACCACGCCCCGACGACTATCTGGAGCGGGAGGCGCGCACCAGCCTGCCCGAGGTGTTGGCGGCCTGCGGCATCGTCGAGCCGCCGATTCTGTTTGGCCACAGCGACGGCGCTTCCATCGCCCTGCTATTCGCCGCCGCCTATCCGGCGCAAGTCCGCGCCGTGATCAGCGAGGCAGCGCATGTTTTCATCGAAGCAGTCTGTCTGGACGGTATCCGCCAAGCTGTCGCCGCCTACGAGCAGGGCCCGGTGCGGGACGGGTTGCGACGCTATCACGGCGCGAACACCGAAAGGATGTTCCGGGGCTGGAGCGATACCTGGCTGCGACCCACGCGCCGCTCTTGGAACGTCGAAGTAGAGTTGCCCCGCGTCGTTTGCCCCACCCTGCTTATCCAGGGTGCGGACGACGAATATGCCACCCGTGCCCAGGTGGACGCCATCGCCGTCGGCGTCTCCGGACCCACCGAAATCCTGTGGCTACCCGCCTGTGGTCATGTCCCCCACCACCAGGCGCGGGAACCGGTGCTGGACGCCGCCGCGCGTTTTATCGACGGGGTATGCTCTAATAGGTACATTGTCCAACCGTCGATTTGAACCCCATGCAAGGAAACTCTCATGCCCGAACTTGAACTGGTTCCAACTTCCGAACCAGCCGCCGCCCGGCCCAGTCTGTGGCGACGGCTGTTTCGCCCCAAGGATATCGGCTTCTACTTGATGATCGTCCTGGCCTGGATCGGCGCTATCTACACCACCTACGACCTGGATACTAGTCGCTGGTACTGGCATTGGCTGATCCCGATCTTTGGCCTGATCTGCATCGTGACCCAGTGGAATAACGTCGAACCGACCTTCAAATCCCGCCTCCTGCTGATCGCGCGCCAGGTTCTGCACTGGGGCGCGGTGCTCGCGCTGGCGTTTCTGCTCTACATGGTCTCGGCCGGTCACAACAACATCATCGATTTGATCGACGACCGCCAGGGCAGCTTCATGATGACCTACACCGTTGCCCTGAGCGCCTTCCTCGCCGGTATATACTACGACTGGCGGTTGTGCCTGGTCGCCATCTTCATCCTCCTGGGCGGGATCGTCAATGTGGCCTTTTCCAACCTCGCGCCCTTGCTGGCGTGGCTCGGTCTGGGTGTGATCATCGTCTATTTTGTCGGGGCCTGGATTTACAATCGCTGGCAGGAACGCAAGGCGGCCCAGGTCAGCCCGTAGCAGGACTTCATTTTCCGAACCCATCCCACTCTCCCAAGGAGGCTCTCCATGCTGATAAAATATCGTTTCACAACAACGCTGCTATCTCTAAGTCTGGCCGCGGGACTGACCGGCTGGTCCACGGCCCAGGCTGCCGACCCCGCGCCACCCGCCACCAAGCCGGCCACGTCCCAACCGGCGCAGCCCGCGGCTTCGGCCAAGGCGGAATGGCGGATTCCCACTGGCGAGCGCTGGTTGAAAGCCACCGACACCGAAAAGGGGGCTTATGTGCTGGGCATTTTGAACATGGCGATGGTTGAATACCAGTTGACCGGTCCCAATCCCAAGCACCGCACCACAATCCCCCACCTGATCAAGGCCCTGGATGGGATGACCTTGCCACAGATCGTGGAGACCGTGGATGCCTACTACAAGGCCAACCCCGATAAACAGCAGCAGCCGATCATCGAAGTGATCTGGTTCCAGATGGTCGCGCCGAAAACCAACCCGGCCAAGATAAAATAAGGGGACACATCATGAGAAAGATCAGTTATTTGATTGCGATTTCAGCTCTTGCTTTCAGCGCCGGCTGCACCAACATGACGCCCACCGAGCAGAGCACGCTAAGCGGGGCGGCTATCGGTGCGTTGGGCGGGGCGGCCATTGGAGGCTTGACCGGCGGCAGCGCCGGGACGGGCGCGATCATTGGCGGTGCGGCCGGCGCGGTCGTCGGAAATATCTACGGCCGGAACCAGCAACAACAGCGGTATCGCTACTAGCGCCGAAAAAACATTCCGCCGGGAACAGCGCCGGCGGGAGTGGCTTGCGCTAGGACGGAGCTGAACCAAGATCGCGGCGCAGTTCGGCGGCGGCCTCCCGCAACAGACCGAACAGATGTTTCACGCCAACGCAGGGATAATCGCGGCGTGGCCATTTGAAGTAGCCGCCGCAACCCGCAAGAAACTCACAACCCTGGCACTCGTCCGCCGTGGCCAGCAGCCGGGCGATCCATTCACCAAGATCGGCGTTGGCCGCGACCGTGGCCACGACGCCCGCCAATCGGCCTGGCAACGATTCCGCGCCGTCGTCGTCGACGACTCGCAGATAACGGGGATCGGTATCCAGCACCACCCATAGGGGTATCGGATCGTCGTGATAGAAACCCAGCAGCACGCTGTGAAAAAATTCGACCGGCTGAGCGACGGTCGGCTGGCGCAGATAGAACGCCATGACCTCGACCAGTTCCTCGATCAGTGCCGGTTCGGGTTGACCCGGCTCTAGCCATACCGCGAAATTTAGGGAGATCGCGACCTTGACCGCCTTGGCGAAGCCGGGCCGTACTGGGATAATCACCCGTGTCGGGTGGTGATCGAGCAATTCGACGTGCCGGTACAACAAGGGAAACTCGGTGTCGGGATCGGTCATGACCAAATCCACCGGTAACCCTGGCGCCCAGGTGTTCAACGGTTCGGAATCGGTGTCCAGGGACAACAATCGCGCGCCGACAATCTGTTCGGGTGGTTCGCCCGTCAAAGCGGTCGCCAGCGCCGCCGGCTCGCAAGCGCGAATGATTAGTCGTTGGCCCTGGTGGGCCGCAACCCGCTCCACCGGAACTTCGTAGATAAATTCGTTCATGGAAGGGTCAGCGGTTGTACCAGCCATTGTACCAGCCTCCTCCGTTATACCAGGGCCGGTTATACCAGGGACGGTCGTACCAGTCGTAGCCGCGCCAGTAGGGGCGGTTATACCAGCGCGGGCGGTTATACCAGTTCCACGGACCTTCGACCCATCCGCCCCAGCCGCGGCCGGAGTTGTACCAAACGCCAGCGCCACCCTGCGCCTTGGCGTCCTGCCCGGGAACTAGCGCCCCTCCCAGCAGGACGCCGCCAATGACCGCCTTCGACCATTTGCTCAAGCTTAGCAAAAACTCCCGCCGCTCGCGCACTTCAATATCCATGGCCACCAAGTCGCCGGGCAAGGATTCGGATTGCTTTTCGCTCATGAAATCACCCTACCGTATCGACTGTTCTGTCTTACTAATCATCCTGGCATAAACTTTCTGAATTGCCGCTGAATACTGCATGTCCCCACCGACAACCACCTTCGGTCCCATTCCATGCGCAACCACCGCACGCACTGGCTATCCAGCCTGCTCTTTACTCTGTCCCTGCTCGCCCTAGCCGGTTCGCCGGTCGCCAGCGCCGCCACCGACGCACCGGGCCGCCCCCGCGTCGGTTTGGTGCTGGGTGGCGGTGGCGCGCGTGGCATCGCCCATGTTGGCGTACTGAAGATGCTGCAGGAGCTGCACGTTCCGGTCGACTGCGTCGCCGGCACTAGCATGGGATCGATCATTGGCGGGTTGTATGCGGCTGGCATGACCCCTGAGGAAATGACCGAGGCCGTACAACGCATCGACTGGCCGGCGGCGTTCACTGACGGGCCACCGCGCGCCGATTTACCCTTCCGCACCAAACAGCAACAACGCGTTCTCCTGACGAACAACGGTGTCGGGATCAAGGACGGCCAGGTGCAGCTTCCCCAAGGGTTGTTGCAAGGGCAAAACCTGCTGCTGCTGTTGCAGGAACTGTCGCTACCGGCCGCCGAGATCCGCGACTTCGACAGATTGAAGATTCCCTATCGGGCCGTGGCGACCGATCTAGCCACTGGCACCCCAGTGGTGCTGAAATCTGGCGAACTGGCCATGGCGATGCGCGCCAGCATGTCCATCCCCAGCGCTCTGGTGCCGGTCAAACTGGACGGCAAACTACTGGTGGACGGTGGCGTGTCGGACAATGTCCCCGTGGATGTGGTGCGGGAACTCTGCCGCCCGGATGTCATCATCGCCGTGGATGTGGGCTCGCCGCTGGCTCCCGCCAGCGAACTGAATTCGTTGCTTTCCATCACCGGACAGCTCACCTCCATCCTGACCGTGCGCAACGCCCAGCAGCAGATCAAAACCCTGGGGCGCCGGGACATCTTGATCACGCCGGATCTGGGGAATATTTCCAGCATTGACTTCGCCCGCTCCCAGGAAGCGGTCACCATCGGCTATGCCGCGGCTCAAGATAAACGGGGCGAACTGAACCGGTTATCGCTATCCCCGTCCGCCTATCAAGCGCATCGGGCCGCGCGGCCCGATCTGCCCGAAAACCATCATCCCGTCATCGACTTCATCCGAATCAAGAACAATACCCGCTTGTCCGACCGGGTCATCGAAAAGCAACTGCACGTCAAGCTGGGCGAACCGCTCGATCCTGAGAAGCTCAATCGCAATCTCAATATTATCTATGGCATGGGTGATTTCCAGCAGGTCACCTACTCGCTGGTCGAGGAG
>JAVMKH010000196.1:0-12444 GCA_031732935.1 Candidatus Contendibacter sp. | reverse complement strand
CAAAAAACCCGCTTTTACGCGGGCTTGAGGAGATTTTATGGAAGGCTTCGGACCCTGCTGGAAGTCTCGCTATTTTCCAATGCAAAAACTGCTAAATATCCGCGACAGCAAATCCTCGCTGGTAAACTCCCCGGTAATCTCCGCCAGCGCGTTTTGCGCCGCGCGTAGATCTTCGGCGACCAACTCGCCGGCGCGGATGACCTCCAGTTGATGGTTCGCCCGTTCCAGCGCCGCCGTCGCTCGTTCCAGCGCCTCCAGATGTCGACGGCGTGCCATGAACGTTCCCTCGCCGCCGCCGTGATAGCCCATGCAAGTTTTGAGATGTTCGCGTAGCAGGTCCAATCCCGCCTCGGTTCTAGCCGACAGCCGGATTTCCGTCCCCCACTCGCCCGCTTGAACCGTCGGCGCCTGGCCGCTCAAATCGATCTTGTTGTAGAGCACCGTCACCGCCGTACCCACCGGCAACCGTTCTCGCAAAGCCCGATCCTCGACGGTCAATCCCTGCCGGTCGTCCACCACCATCAAAATCCGGTCAGCCGCCTCGATCTCGGTCCAGGCACGGCGAATGCCTTCCCGTTCCACCGGATCGTCGCTGTCGCGCAGGCCAGCGGTATCGATAACGTGCAGCGGCATCCCATCGATGCTGATGTGCTCACGCAACACGTCGCGGGTCGTGCCGGGAACGGCGGTGACGATGGCCGTCTCACGTCCGGCCAGTTGATTGAGCAGGCTGGATTTGCCGGCGTTCGGTCGGCCAGCGATCACCACGGTCATGCCATCGCGCAACAAGCGTCCCTGACCGGCGGCGACTTGCAAGGCGCTCAATCGCTCCCGCAACTCGCCCAAGCGGGCCGTGATCACGCCGTCGGCTAGAAAATCGATTTCCTCCTCGGGAAAGTCGATGGCGGCCTCAACGTACATCCGCAACTCAATCAAGTCCTCGACCAGGGCGCGAATCCGCTGGGAAAATTCGCCTTGCAACGAACGCAGCGCGGCGCGGACAGCAGCAGCGGTGTCACTGGCGATCAGGTCGGCAATCGCCTCGGCCTGAGCCAGATCGAGCTTGTCGTTGAGGAAGGCGCGTTCGGAGAATTCGCCGGGTCGGGCCAAGCGGGCGCCCAGTTCCAGCACCCGCGCCAGCAACAAATCCATCACCACCGGCCCGCCGTGGCCTTGCAGTTCAAGCACGTCCTCGCCGGTGAAGGAATGGGGAGCAGGGAAATAGAGGGCGATGCCTTCGTCGATGACCTCGCCATCGTTCGAGCGGAAGTGGCGCAAGACGGCTTGGCGGGAAGTGGGAAGAGCACCGCAAACGGCTTCGGCAATGGCGGCGCCGAGGGGACCGGACACGCGAACCACGCCGATCCCGCCCCGTCCGGGCGGGGTGGCGATGGCGGCGATGGTGTCAGTCATGCCATCTGATATGCCCGCCCCCTTGCGGCCGGGAGGGTTGGGACGTGGCGTGGCATGAGTGCAACGCACTCATTTCTTGCGCTTACCAGGATTCTTCTGCTCGGGTAACGCCTGCTTGGCGAGCGTCAGCAATTTCTTGGCCTGCTCGCCCAATCCCAGTCCCGATCCTTCCTTGGCCTTGAGCGCCGCCGCGTCGGCGCCCGACTCCACCCGCTTGGTGATCACCCACTGCTGGGCGATGGACAGCATGTTGTTCACGACCCAGTACAGCACCAAACCCGCCGGGAACCACAAGAACATGAAGGTGAAGACAATTGGCAACGCCATCATCACCTTGGCTTGTATCGGATCGGGCGGAGCCGGACTCAGCTTCTGCTGGACGAACATGGTCACACCCATGATCAGCGGCAATACATAGTACGGGTCCGGAATCGACAAATCGTGAATCCAGAGCATGAATGGCGCCTGTCGCAACTGCACGCTCTCCACCAGCACCCAGTACAGGGCGATGAACACCGGAATCTGCACCAGAATCGGCAGGCAACCGCCCAGCGGATTGACCTTTTCCTTCTTGTACAGGCCCATCATCGCTTCGTTCATCTTCTGCTTGTCGTCGCCGTATAGTTCCTTGAGCCGGGCTAGTTCTGGCGCTAGCCGGCGCATGTTGGCCATGGAGCGGTAGCTAGTCTCGGACAGCTTGTAGAATGCCAGCTTGATCAGGATGGTGAGGAAGATGATCGCCCAGCCCCAGTTGCCGATGATGGCGTGGATCCATTTCAGCAGCCAGAATAACGGCACGGCGATGATGGTCAGCACGCCGTAGTCCACGGTCAGTTGCAGGTTGGGCGCGACGTCCTCCAGCACGCTCGGCAGCTTCGGCCCCACGTACAGGCGGGTGCGGAAATCGCCGGTCGCGCCAGCCGGCACGGTTTGGACCGCGCCGCGCATTCCCACGATATAGCGGTTGGCGCTCTCCGCTTTCTTGGTGTAAAAGTCTTCGACCTCGCCCGAGTTCGGCACCCACGCGCCCAGGAAATAGTGCTGGATCATGGCGACCCAGCCATCCTTGACCGTCTGGTTCAATTCCTTCTTGGCGATGTTATCGAAGGAAATCTTCTCGTAACGCTGCTCGGGCGTGGAAATGACCGCGCCGGTGTAAGTCACCACGCCACCGCCAAAATAACTGTTGGATTTGGCCGGCGGCGTCCGCTGGAACTGCCGGTACTGGCCGCCCCGCCAGTCGCTGGCGCTACCGTTTTCCACCCGCTGGTTGAGTTCCACCAGGAAGCTGCCACGCCGGAAGGTGTAGCTCTTGACCACCTTGACGCCGGACGGGTCCGACCAGTTCAGTCGTACTTCCAGCACATCTTGACCGTCCGCCAACCGATATTCAGTCCGTTCGGAAACGAACGTGGCGTAATGGTTGGGCGCGGGACCGTCGTTCAACGCCACCAGCCCGGATTGGGCGATGAAGAGATCCGCGCCGCTGTCCTTGAGCAACTGGAACGGCTGGTCCAGATGCTCCACCGATTCCGGGTAGGTACGCAGGCCGACCCGGCGCAGATCGCCGCCCACTGTGTCAATTTCGGCCTCGAACAGGTCGGTGGTTACCCGTACCCGCTGGCCGCCGCCCAGTGCTTGCGAACCCGGTGCTGCTTTGGCCACCGGCGCAACGGTTGGCACGTCCTGGCCCGAAACCGTGGCCGGCGGGGCGGGACTGGTCGGCCCCGTCGGTGCGGTGGCTACCGGTGGCGGGACCGGCGGCGGATGCTTAACGGATTGAAACTCCAGCCAATTTTGCCAGAGCAGAAACACCACGAACATTAGGGCGGCGAACAGCAGCAAACGTTGGTTTTCCATCAACGGTCCTTCGGGGAAGATTCGGGAACGGGATCGACACCGCCCGGCTGCCAGGGATGACAGCGCGCCACCCGCCGGATCGCCAGCCAGACGCCGCGCAAGGCACCGTGGCGCTCGATAGCTTCGCGGGCGTACTGTGAGCAGCTTGGATAGAAACGACAGTGATTGCCCAGCAATGGACTGATGAACCACTGATAGCCGCGGATCAAGGCAATCAGGAGGGCGCGCATGATTGCGCCAGCCTGCGCCAGTGTCGTTGCAACGCAGCGAACAGGACAGCGTTGTCCGGTTCGACCAGTCCGACGCGGCCCATCACCACGCAATCCAGGCCACCGAGCCATGCCTGATGATGCCGGAAGCTGTCGCGGATGATCCGCTTGATTCGGTTGCGCGCCACGGCGGATTTGGCAACCTTGCGGGAAATGGCCAGACCGAGCCGGGGATAGTTGAGCGCGCTGGGGCGGGCAAGCACGGTAAAATAGCGGTCGCTGGATTTGACCGGCTGGGCAAAAACATGGGCAAAGGCGTTCCGGCCGGTCAGCCGGGCGCGGCGCGGGAAGCGCGCGCCATCGGCCACGGCTTCAGGGGGTCAGTCGGGCGCGACCCTTGGCGCGGCGCGCTTTCAAAACTCGGCGACCACCCTTGGTGGCCATGCGGGCGCGAAAGCCGTGGGTACGCTTGCGATGAATAATGCTGGGCTGGAAAGTCCGCTTCATAAGAATTCCTTGCACAGGGTCGATTGAAATCGAGGAGTCGTTTTAAAGTTGGGTGATGAAACTTACTGATTTGGAGATCGGTTTGCAAGCTCGCGTGGGCAACGTACCTGTTCCGGGAGCGGGGAAGGCGAATTGGCGTCGAACATCCGATCCGTTCCGGCGGCGACCGCTTGCGGCGACTGCCTCGGTGGTTTTTTCAAAAGTTGTGGATGAAAGAACGACCCATGAACTCCTTCGATTCCATCTTGAAAACGCTGGGAAAAATTTTTGTTTTGTGTCTGATCCTCGCGCTGTCTATCCCCTCGGCGGTGATTTCTTTGCTGTTTGTCGCCCAGATGGGGTGGTGGGTCTTGATCGCGATGCTCGGCGCAAGCCAAGCGTTCGTTGTCGGCTTTTACAGGGTACTTGACATGGAGTCGCTCTCGCTTCGAGCGCCGAGCTTCCTTTGACGCCACGCGCGGAAATGGCCGAAACCGCCCGGCGGATAGCTTGGCGCTATCGGGATGCGTGAGGGGCTTGCGTTGCTGCTCGCCCCAGGTTGGGGCGAGTTTTTGGCAAACGTTGGACGACTCAAGATTCCCCGGTGGACGCGGTAGCCCGCGCCGCGTCGCGCCGACGTAGGAGCAACCGCGAAATCAATATGCCAGCTTCAAACAGCAGCCACATCGGAACCGCCAGCATGGTCTGCGAAATCACGTCCGGCATGAGCAACATGCCGATGACGAATACGCCGACGATGACATAGGACCGCTTCGCGGCCATGGTCTCGGGCGAGAGGATGCCGGCCAACGACAGGATGACCGTGGCGACCGGCACCTCGAACGCCACCCCGAACGCGAAGAACAGCATCATCACGAAATCGAGATAGCGATTGATATCGGTCATCACCGCGACGCCTTCCGGAGCGGTGGCGGTGATGAAGGTGAAGAAGATCGGCATGATCAAGAAGTACGCGAAGGCCATGCCGCAGTAAAACAGCAGGGTGCTGGAAGTCAGGATGGGCAGAACCATCCGTTTCTCCCGCTGGTACAGTCCCGGCGCGACAAAGGCCCAGGCCTGATAAAGAATCCACGGGATGGTGATGAACACCGCCAGGATCAGGGTGAACTTGAGCGGGGTCAAAAACGGCGACAGCACGTCAATCGCGATCATGCTGCTCTGGGCTGGCATGTGCCGGGTTAGCGGTCCAGCCAGCGCGCTGTAGATCGGATTGGAGAGCGGTGACAGCACGGCGAACATCAACCCAATTCCAACGACGATGCGCACCAACCGGGTGCGTAGTTCGATCAGATGACTGATGAAGGGTTGTTCGCGGTCGGCATCGGACACGGTGGGTCAGTTCGCGGCTGGAGAAGAGGGAGGCGGCACGGCGTCGCTCTCGGTTGGGGGCGACGACATCTGGACCAGCGCGGGCATATCCGGCTTCTGCAACCGAACCGGGGTAGGTGCGTCAACGGTCGCCGGCGATTCCTGGTTCGCGACCGGCGGCGTCCAGCCCAGCGGTGGCGGCACGCTGGTCGGCATTCCCGGCTGCCAGCCCGGCGGTGGACCGGGATCGTCGAATTCCTCCTCGATTTCCCGGCGGAACGATTGCATTTGGTCGGTCAGTTCCTTCACTTCACCCAGGTTGGCCTGCTGGCGCAACGACTGTTTGATGTCTTCCAGGTGCAGTTCCCGATCCACTTCCGCCTTGACCTCGGCGATCATGCGGCGGGCCTTGCCCAGCCAGAAGCCCGCCTTGCGGGCCAGCCCCGGCAATTGTTCGGGGCCGACCACGAGCAGCGCGACGACGCCGACCATGACCAACTCCCAGAAGCCGATCTCGAACATGGCGGTGCGATCCGAAACCTAAACCTTTTGGCGATCCTTGGCCAGGGGATCGTGGACGACGGTTTCGCCGACATGCTCCGGCGTCACCTGCCGTTCGAGCTTCTTGGGGTTCTCCTCGATGGTTTCCGGTTTGGCGCTCTCCTTCATGGCGTCGCGGAAACCGCGAATGGCGGAGCCGAGATCGGAGCCAAGATTACGCAGCCGACTGCCACCGAACAGCACCAGGACGATGACCAGAACAACCAGTAATTCCCAAATACTGAGATGCATGACGATGTGGCCTCTGTAACGACGGGGGAGGGCGTCGCGGGTCTAGCCAGCGACGCGGGCGGCTTTTTCGGTCAGACCGGAGACGCCGAAACGGCGACGCAATTCGTCGAGCACGGCATCGGGACCGAGTCCCTGATGCGCCAGCAGGACCAGGGTATGAAACCACAAATCGGCGGTTTCACGCACGAGATGTTCGGGATCGCCGTTCTTGGCGGCCAGCAGGGTTTCGGCGGCTTCCTCGCCGACCTTCTTGAGAATGGCGTCCAGGCCCTTGGCGTACAGGCGGGCGACATAGGAACTATCAGGATCGGCCTGCTTGCGCGCTTCCAGCGTCGCCGCCAGTTCGCGCAGGGTGTCGTCGCTCATGCGCCGTACATCTCGCGTGGGTCCTTCAGTACAGGATCGGTGACAACCCATTGGCCGTCACGGAACTCCTCGAAGAAACAGCTTTGCCGACCAGTATGACAGGCGATGCCGCCGATTTGTTCGATCTCCAGCAGTAACACATCGTGGTCGCAATCCAGTCGGATGCTTTTCACCTTTTGGGTATGGCCGGAGGTTTCGCCCTTGTGCCAAAGCTCCTGGCGGGAGCGAGACCAGTACACCGCCTCGCCGCGTTCCACGGTGCGCCGCAGCGATTCCCGGTTCATCCAGGCCATCATCAGCACCCGTCCGCTGTCCGCGTCTTGAGCGATGGCGGGAACCAGCCCGTCCGCCGTCCATTTGATCCGTTCCAACCAGTCGTCGTTCATAATCTCACTTCGATGCCGCGCGCCCGCAAGTGACGCTTGGCCTGTTCGATGGTGTATTCGGCGAAATGAAAGATGCTGGCCGCCAGCACCGCGTCGGCCTTGCCCAACAAAATGCCATCCGCGAGATGATCCAGCGTACCCACCCCACCCGAGGCGATGATCGGAATGGTGGTGGCCTCGCTGATGGTGCGAGTCAGTTCCAGATCGAAGCCGCGCTTGGTGCCGTCGCGGTCCATGCTGGTCAGCAGGATTTCGCCGGCCCCATAGGCGTTCATGCGCCGCGCCCATTCCACCGCGTCGATGCCGGTGGGCCGGCGGCCACCGTGGGTGAAGATTTCCCAGCGCGGTGGTTCGCCGGGTTGGTGCACCGCCTTGGCGTCGATGGCGACCACGATGCATTGATTGCCGAACCGCTCGGCGGCCTCGCGCACGAATTCGGGGCGGGCGATGGCGGCGGTGTTGATGGATACCTTGTCGGCCCCGGCGTTCAACATCCGCCGCACGTCGTCCAGGGCGCGGATGCCGCCGCCCACGGTCAGCGGGATGAACACCTCGCTGGCGACTTGCTCGACGACGTGAACCAGGGTCTCGCGGTCGTCGGAACTGGCGGTGATGTCGAGAAAAGTGATTTCATCCGCGCCCTGTTCATCGTAGCGGCGGGCGATTTCCACTGGATCGCCGGCGTCACGGATCTCCACGAACTTGACGCCCTTGACCACCCGGCCCCGATCCACGTCCAGGCAGGGAATGATGCGTTTGGCCAGTCCCATCACCCATTCCCCTGGATATTGGCGATCCGTTGCGCCTCGGCTAGGTCGATGGCGCCGTCATACAGCGCCCGGCCAATGATCGCGCCCATGATACCCTCGCCCTCGACCGCGCGCAGCGCCCGCACGTCGTCCAGGGTGCTGACGCCGCCGGAGGCGATCACCGGGATGCTGATGGCCTGCGCCAGCCGCACCGTGGCCTCGACGTTGACCCCCTGCATCATGCCGTCGCGGCTGATGTCGGTGTAGACGATGGCTTCGACGCCGTAGCGTTCGAAGATTCGCGCTAGATCGATCACGTCGTGCTTGGACAGCTTCGACCAGCCATCGACCGCGACCCGTCCATCCTTGGCGTCCAACCCGACGATGATATGGCCAGAATATTCCGCGCACAGATCGTTGATGAAGCCCGGCTCCTGCACCGCCTTGGTGCCGATGATGACAAACTGGACGCCGGCGTCCAGATAGGCTTCCACGGTCTGTTCGTCGCGAATACCGCCGCCGACCTGGATGGGCAAATCGGGGAAGGTTTGAGCGATGCGACGAATCACTTGGGCGTTGACCGGTCGTCCGGCGAACGCGCCGTTCAGGTCCACCAGATGCAGGCGGCGGGCGCCGGCCTCCACCCAACGCGCGGCCATGGCCACTGGGTCGTCGGAAAAGACCGTTGAGTCTTCCATCCGCCCTTGGCGCAACCGCACGCACTTACCATCTTTCAAGTCAATCGCGGGTATGAGCAACATGGCAGGTTTCTAGCAGGTTTCTACATGAGTTGACTGACCACTGATCCGCTAGGGATTCCAGGCCGCGAAATTGGCGAGCAGCCGCAGACCGGCTTGGGCGCTCTTTTCCGGGTGGAATTGCACGGCGAAGATGTTGTCCCGGGCGATGGCCGAGGCGAACTCGAAGCCGTAACGGGTCCACCCCACCACCAGCGTTTCGTCGGCGGGTCGCGGATAATAACTATGAACGAAATAGAAGCGGCTGTCCTGGGGAATACCGCGCCAGAGCGGGTGATCACCGGTCTGGCGGACTTGATTCCAACCCATGTGCGGCACCTTGAGCGGTTCGCCGCTGACTGGGTCGCGGGGATCGGCGAACCGGACCACCCGGCCGGGCAGCACGCCCAGACCGGCGACGCCGTCGTTCTCCTCGCTGAAATCCAGCAGCGCCTGCGGTCCCAGGCACAGCCCTAGAAAGGGCTTGCCCAACGCCGCGTCCCGGACTACTTCCACCAGGTTCCAGTGGGCCAGTTCGCGCATGCAGTCGCGGATCGAACCCTGGCCGGGAAACACCACCCGGTCGGCCTGGAGAATGTCTTGGCGGCTCTGCGTGACGATCACGCGCGCCCGCGGGGCGATATGTTCGAGCGCCTTGGCAACCGAACGCAGATTACCCATGCCGTAGTCAATGATCGCGATGCTGGTCATGCGGAAAACTCGGGAAGACGGGAGCGCGGGAGAGTGAGCTTTACAAGCTGCCCTTGGTGGAAGGAATGCCGGTCGCGCGCGGGTCGGGTTCGACCGCCATGCGCAGCGCGCGCCCGAACGCCTTGAACACGGTTTCGGCGATGTGGTGGGCGTTGCGGCCGCGCAGGTTGTCCACGTGCAGCGTGATCAGGGCATGATTGACGAAACCCTGGAAAAATTCGCGAAACAGGTCCACGTCGAACGCGCCGATCCGGGCACGGGGGAATTCGACGCAATACTCCAACCCAGGCCGGCCGGAGCAGTCGAGCACCACCCGTGACAGGCTTTCGTCCAGCGGCACGTAGGCGTGGCCGTAACGGCGAATGCCCCGCTTGTCGCCCAGGGCCTGCCCGACCGCCTGGCCGAGGGTGATGCCGATGTCCTCGACGGTGTGGTGGGCGTCGATGTGCAGATCGCCCTCGGCCTCGATATCCAGATCGATCAAGCCGTGGCGGGCAACCTGATCGAGCATGTGGTCGAGAAACGGCAAGCCGGTGGCGAGCCTGGCGTTGCCCGCGCCATCCAGATTGACGCGCGCCTGAATCCGGGTTTCCAAAGTGTCGCGCTTGACCGTCGCGATGCGTGCCGACATGAAAGTTCTATCCGCGCCCACCGGGCCCGGTGGGTGAAATGGCCTGGGTTTCGGTCCGCCCCCACAATCCCATGGTGAGAAAGGTGGCTTCGCCATGATTATAGATGACCGGACCGAATAAGCGAATTCGGGTCAGTCGCGGCGGACTTTCGACAGGGGCGGTCATCATGGCGTGGGATATGCCGACCTTCCAAGGCGCTCTTGGCCTTCACTTTGCGGTAAAGTTCGTCAGGCATTTCAATTGTTGCTTTCAAGCAAGATGCAGGTTAGTTGCATTCCCGTATTTCCGTCAAACAGACAATCTGATCACTTGCCAATGCCATGGGATAGCCGGTTGATGGTCTCTGAACAATCTTCTCCAAAACCCGAACGCCTGGATCGTCGCCGGGTGGTTTCCTGGGCCTTTTACGACTGGGCCAACTCGGCTTTCGCCACCACGGTCATCGCCGGGTTCTTTCCGATCTTTTTCAAGCAGTATTGGAGCGCGGAGGCATCGGTCACGGAAAGCACCTTCTGGCTGGGCGCGGCCAACTCGCTGGCCAGCCTGCTGATCGTGCTGCTCGCCCCGCTGCTCGGCGCCATCGCCGACCGGGGTGGCGTCCGCAAGCGGTTCCTGTTGGGCTTCGCGGCGCTGGGCATCGTCATGACCGGCGCCTTGTACGGGGTCGGCCGGGGTGAATGGGTGTGGGCGGCGACCTTGTACGTCCTGGCGCTGATTGGCTTTTCCGCCGGCAACATCTTCTACGACGCGCTGCTGGTCGGGGTAGCCAGCGAACGCAAGCTCGACATCGTATCGGCGCTGGGCTACAGCCTGGGCTATCTGGGGGGCGGCCTGTTGTTCGCCCTGAATGTATTGATGACCCTGTATCCCGGCTGGTTCGGCCTGGCGGACGCGGCGGAGGGCGTGCGGGTCTCGTTCGTGACGGTGGCGCTGTGGTGGGCGTTGTTCTCGATTCCGCTATGGCTGTTCGTGCCCGAACCACCCGCGCCGGACCGGGTAAATGGTCTGGCGGTGATTCGAGCCGGCCTGACCCAGTTGCGCGGCACCTTTCGCGAAGTCCGCCGGCTGCGGGTGGTCGGTGCCTTTCTACTGGCCTATTGGCTGTACATCGACGGGGTGGATACCGTCATTCACATGGCGGTCGACTATGGCCTGGCGCTGGGTTTTCCCGCCGAAAGTCTGATCGTCGCCCTGCTGATCACCCAGTTCGTGGGCTTTCCGGCCGCCATTGCCTTTGGCCGGCTGGGCGAGCGTTGGGGGCCGCGCACTGGAATTTTCATCGCCATCGGGGTTTATATTCTGATCGCCGTTTGGGGCTATTTCATCCGCCATCCTTGGGAATTCTATGTCCTGGCCATCGCCATCGGCCTGGTGCAGGGCGGGGTGCAGTCGCTGAGCCGTTCGCTGTACGCCCGGCTGATCCCGGCGGAAAAGTCCGGAGAATTCTTCGGCTTCTTCAATATGCTGGGCAAGTTCGCGGCGGTGCTGGGGCCGGTGCTGATGGGGGTGGTCAGCTTGCTGACGGGTAATCCGCGCTTTTCGATTCTGTCGTTGCTGGTGCTGTTCGTCGGCGGGGCGCTGTTGCTGGCGCGGGTGGACGAAGCGGAAGGACGGCGGATGGCCGGGGCGCTGTGAGGGTTCGGGGCGGCGATGGGAAGGATTGGAACCTAGCGTTCACTGCTCCAGTTGGACACCCTGCGCAACGATGGCATTGGTCATTGTCAAAATGCCTTAGAGGCAACATAAAATCAACTTATTGATTATTATATATTTATATATCGCTTCCGGCTGGTTTTTGGGTTGATCCAGCCGAACAAAGATCGCCCAATAGAAAATTTTTCATAAAAATCAATGATGAATTTTTCGACATTCGTTTCGCCTTTACTTGCGGATCACATCCGCGCTAAACATTGAACCGGAAATGCATGACATCGCCCTCCTGAACGATGTAATCCCGGCCTTCGAGTCGCCACTTTCCGGCCTCGCGGGCGCCGGCTTCGCCGCCATGGGCGATATAGTCGGCGTAAGCGATCACCTCGGCGCGGATGAAACCCCGCTCAAAGTCGGTATGGATCACCCCCGCCGCCTGGGGCGCGGTGGAACCGGTCCGCACGGTCCAGGCCCGGACCTCCTTGGGACCGGCGGTAAAATAGGTCTGCAACCCCAGCAGCTTATAGACGGCATGGATCACCCGATCCAGACCCGGCTCGGATAGCCCGTAATCGGCCAAAAACTCCGCTCGGTCAGCCTCGTCCAGCTCCACCAATTCCGCCTCGATGGCCGCGCACACCGGCGCGACCTCGGCGCCTTCCTGGAAAGCGATCTCCCGCACCTGATCCAGCAGCGAATTGTTGTTGAAACCGTCCTCGGCGACGTTGGCGATGTACAGTACCGGCTTGGCGGTCAACAGAAACAGATCGCGCAAGGCTTCATGCTCGGTGGCCACCAGTTCCAACGTCCGTAGCGGAGCGCCGGTGTCGAGATGCGCTCGCACCCGTTCCAACACCGCCTTGCGTTCCAACGCCTCCCGGCCACCGGCCTTGGCCGCCTTCTCGGCGCGTTGCAGGGCTTTCTCCACCGTTGCCAGATCGGCCAGCGCCAGTTCGGTGCCGATGGTTTCGATGTCCTCTCGCGGCCGTACCCGCCCGGCGACATGAATCACATCGTCGTTCTCGAAACAGCGCACCACATGAGCGATGGCGTCGGTTTCGCGGATGTGCGCCAGAAACTGGTTGCCCAGCCCCTCGCCCTTCGACGCGCCGGCCACCAGCCCG
>JAVMKH010000195.1:0-12661 GCA_031732935.1 Candidatus Contendibacter sp. | reverse complement strand
AGTCGGGCGAGAGATGCTGGATGACGATGAAGGCCATGCCGCTGTCGGCCGGCATCGGGGTGAAGAACGCCTCCAGTGCCTCCAGCCCACCGGCCGAGGCGCCGACGCCGACGTAGTAAAGAGGAGCCGAACTTTCGGCCCCAACCTGCGGATCGGGCTCTTGCATACTATTTGTGATAAACCCCTCGTGTGACGCCCGGCGGGGTTTTCGCCTCGCTAACGCTGAAGATACTCCAGCCTCGGTACTGGGCGGTGGCGAACAACGCCAGAATCAGGATGCCACTGATCAGGTAACTGCGGTAAAGCACGAGCTAAGGCTCTCTGGGGATGGTGGGACTTGTCAAGATCCGTGGTCGCTTTCCGCCCAGCGGGCGCGTTCGAAAGCTCGCGCCCGCCAGCGGAAGATGAACGGTACAACCAGCAAGCTTAGCAGCGCCAGAAAAAAGTTGCTCCAGCTCGGCACGTCGCGGAATACCGTCAGGGTGCTGGTTACGGTCGGCGAGGATGGAGGCAGTTCGCCCTCGACGCTCAGGTAGTAGATGCCGGGGGGGATTTCGGACAGCACGGCCTCGTTGCTGGCGCTGCCCTCCGACCACCGTTCGCCCTCGTCCACGCCCTGGTAATAGCTGATCTCGCGACCAATGGAATAATAGGCGCCGGTATCGCGCTCGATCAACGCTAGATCCAGATAGATCCAGTTGTTGTTGAGGTTGGTGTCGGCGTGGATGACTATATTGGATTCGCGTCCGCTCAGCGCGAACGGCGTGCTGGTCAGCGCCTGATCCTTGGTGTCGGCGCTGAAGATAAAGGTTTGCTGGTGAACCTGCTGGTCGGAAGATAGGGCGATGGTCGCGATTTGACCGAGCAGTAAGATGCCCAGGAATAGCCAGCGCAACCGCCGGAATTTGGGTTGCTGGGCCTCGTAAGGCGAGGGTTGGCAGGTGCCGATGCCGATGCGCGTGGGCAGGGGAGATTCCAACAAGAACGCGGCCTTAATCGCTTCGGGTTCGAGGTATTCAGCTTGCGACCAGAGGGCTTCCTTGTCGGTAAACTCCAGGCTCAATTGGAATGGTGGCGCGATATAGTCTCGGATCTCGTGGCGTTCGCCGACTTTCACTCGCCAGTAGAACTCGCCCAGCACATAGCTGACCCTGGCTTTGGCGGTCTGAAAGTGTCGATAAGCCCGACCCTGGTGGGAGGCTCGGGCACGCGCGCCATAGCCGGTCAGCAACGGCGGTGCGGTCAGGGTGTGGACCAGGCTCCAGTGGCCGTTGTATTCCACCAGCCAGCGAAATCCTTGTTCTCGGTGAAACAGCAGGGTTTCGCTCCATTCGTAATCTATATCCTCGACCGTCACGCATCGTCGTAGGTAGCCGATGGCCTCGAGTTCGGTATCCTCCAACCGGCCCCGCGCTCCCAGCGGAATCGGCGGCTCGTGTTTGATCTGGGTCTTGAAGGTGGACAGGATACGAAAGTTCTTGTCCGTGATGTCGATGATGGAGCCGCAGGTCCCGCAGGCCAGGGTTTCGGTGTGGCCCTGGGCGCGGATAGTCAGGGAACTGCCGCAACCGGGACATTGGAAGGCTTGGGCTTGGATACTCGCGTCGATTTCCCAACCGGCCGGCATGATTTCTCGTAGTCGGGTCAGCTTGAGATCGTCGAACCGGACTTGTTCACCGATGAAGACCAGCGGTGGATCTTCGCTGTAGTCCAGGGTGGCGAACGCATTGCCGGCGGCTTGCAAATCCACGACCGGCGCATCGTAGCCGGCGCCCACCCGGATCGGCAGCTCACCCTCGCCGGCGACGCAGCGGGCGGTTTCGATGTTGGCGACCTGAAACGCGCGGCCTTTCAAAGTCACGGCTTGAGCGGCGCGCAATTCCATAAAGGGTGGCGGTGGTTCCGGTGGTCGGATCAGGAAAGTAACCGCGTAATTGCCTAGGGCTTCTCCCAGCCAGCCGCCGCGCTGGTTGTCGAATGAAAGATACCACTCGTTCCAAATACCTTGGCTGTAACGCAGCTGGATGCGCCCAACCACGGTGAAGCGGCTCTTGCGGTAGGTGCCCTCGGTTCCGAGTTGGATCGGTGAGGAATCTGGCAACAACTCCGCCATCCTGCCGATGTTTTCCAGTTCCAAGTCGTGACGGATCAACGTGCTTTTGCAGTAGACGCAAACGGTCAGGATGGAAATGGCCGATTGGAAGTGGATCGTGGCTCCACAAGAGGGGCAATTGGCGGTTCTCATCATTTTATATCATCATCTAACTACTTAAACTTCACAACGGCAACAACCAATAAGCCTAACAAAAAATCGCGAAAATGCTTCGTTTCGTTCCAAATAGTAAATTACATAATATGTAATAATTAAAATAGATGGGGCTCGGAATGAATATTTGACATTACGGAAATAATGTCAAGAATCTAAGGACTATGAAAAACTAACCTTCCTAATGGTAAATCCACCATGTTTGCTGAACCTTACCCGATGCAATCACTAAAATCGTCCCTAACTCTGTTTAATTTACTCGGAGAAAATGCCCAGCTCTCCAATTTACCCCCCAATCTAGATGGTAGTATGGGTAGTAACCGCAACCGTGCGGTAACTCAGACGCAAATCGCCGCTCGCACCGACCTAGAAGCAATTCAGGTTTGGCTGGCCCGTTATGCCGATACACCTACAACCTTTCAAAACTACCGTAAGGAAGCCGAGCGGTTATTACTATGGACTTTAGTAGAGCTTGACAAGCCGCTTTCCTCACTTACCCAGGAAGATTTACTGCGCTATCAGTATTTTCTAGCCGACCCATACCCACCTGAACGGTGGATCATGCCCGCAAATCACCGGGCCGGTCGCGGAGACCCACGCTGGCGACCATTTTCTGGCCCACTTTCTCCCGCTAGCCAGCGCCAGGCAATGATCATATTGAGTGTACTGTTTTCCTGGTTGGTCACCGCAGGTTATCTAGTTGGTAATCCGTTGGTGCTTTCGCGTCGGCGAACTCGCTCGACTCCGCCCCATATTATTCGCTACCTTACCAATGACTTGTGGGCTGTGGTTAAAACCACCATCGAGTCCCTTCCACAAGGGACGCGCCACGACCATGCGCGTTACCACCGTATCCGTTGGCTATTTTCGCTATTGTATCTATGTGGTTTACGGATTTCGGAAGTAACAGGCGGCGTCATGGGTAACTTCTTTCGCCGTGTTAACCCAGATGGTCGAGAATACTGGTGGCTGGAGGTCACTGGTAAAGGTGGTAAGGTCCGGCTGGTGCCGGTAACCGACGAGTTACTAGAGGAATTGATCCGCTACCGCCAATCTCGAAATCTATCATCCCTGCCTCAGCTTGGTGAAGCTATACCGTTACTACTCCCTATTGGTAACCAGCGTCGCCCGTTGACCCGCGCGGCGGTACACCTGATCGTCAAGGCCGTGTTTGCAAGCGCGGCAAAGCAGTTGCTTGAGGCTGAACCGGATCGGTTGGAACAAGCCAAGCGGTTGGCACAGGCCTCGACGCATTGGCTGCGACATACGGCTGGTTCGCGTATGGCTAATGGCAATCTTGATCTACGTCATGTGCGCGATAACTTAGGTCATGCCACACTTGGTGTGACAAGCCGGTATTTGCACACTGAGGATGATGCGCGGCATCGGGAGACAGGACAGCGACATCGTTTAGATTGGGATGTTAGTTAATCTGGAATTAAGATGATGTTATAAAAATACATTTTTTAAAGTAAACCACGATTGACAATACTGCACGAGCACATCAGTATCGCTCATTTTTCATCCAATCCCTATCCACGACAACAACCCCACGATTTTTCAAGCTCTGCCATTCCCACCTTGATCCAAGACCAAAAGTTATCCACAGAAGCTGTGGATAACTTACAAAGGCTTATCAACCGACCAAACGCCATTTAGAAAAAGGGATGGGTGTGTCCAAAAAACAACGGAGATCAACCGATGGTATCCGGCGGCATGTGTTTAAGGAAGGCCACTCGGTCAGCAGCGGCTGGAATATGCTCCGCCAGCCGCTGATACAATTCCTGAGATGTCCGAGCCTTGGCGGCGATCTGCTTGACCAACACCTTGGCGATGGGACCCAGATAAACCGCCAAATCCCGACGGGCGATTTCGAGCATGGCCTGGTCGAACGGTCCCAACGACCCACTCATCTGGCTACCCATCACCGAGGCATTGGTTGCCGTGCCCAAGCCACCCGTGGTGCCATCCAGCGCCGTTCGCATTCGCCGTTGGAACAACAAACGATCCGATTCGCCCGGAATCGCCGCCATCAATTGCTGGATCAATTCCGCTGGACTGCTGACCTGGAGCGCGGTTCGGCGCACCAACACCCGCGCGACCGGCCCCAGGGTTTCGACCAACCAGCGCTCGGCCCGCTCCAGCAGGACCAAATCCCAGCCCGGGGGTGTACCCGCGGGCGGCGGCTCGGGCACCTGGACCGGCGCCACCCGAACCACCGTGGAACTACCCGCTGCTTCACGCTCCACCAGTTTCAGCCCTTCCAGGGCGGCGATGAACGCATCGGCATCCTGAAACCGGTCGTCCGGCGCCTTGGCCAGCGCCCGGTTCAGCACCGCATCCAATCCCAGCGGCAATCGGGGATTCAGCGCCGTGGCCTGGCGCGGTGGTTCATTCAGCACCTGATACATCATCTCGCTGGCATTGCGTCCGTCGAAGGGCCGCACGCCGGTCAACAGCTCAAACAGCACCACGGCGGCGGCGTAGAGATCGGTGCGCCGGTCGGCCTCCTCACCCCGAAACTGCTCGGGGGCCATGTAACCGGGCGTGCCCACCGTCATCCCGTTTTGAGTCAGGCCAATACCCGTTTCCAACCGGGCGATGCCGAAATCGGTCACCTTCACCTGGCCATCCGCCAGCAAGATGATATTGCCGGGCTTGATATCGCGATGCACCACGCCGACGGCGTGGGCATGGCCGAGCGCCCGCAGTACCTGAGTGATCACCGCCACGGCGTGGGTCAAGGGTAATGGCTTTCGCTCCTTCAAGTAATCGCGCAATTCTCGCCCCTTCACGTATTCCATGACGATATAGGGCGCGTTCTCCTCCTCGCCGTATTCGAACACCGTGACGATATTAGGATGCAGGCAGCGACCGGCGGCTCGCACCTCGTGGTGAAATCGGGCAAGCCATTCGGCGCCTTCCGCGCCCTGCAGCAGGCGGCGGTGGATGGTCTTGATCGCGACCGGGCGATCGATCGCCGTATCGTGGCCCAGATAGACCACGCCCATGGCGCCACGGCCCAGCAGGCCGGTCACCCGATAACGGCCAATGCGCGGTGGCAACGTGGCGCTGATCTCGCCGCTGGCGCTCATTCCATCCTACTCACCCAGCATTTTCATGGCATTTTCCAGGCTGAGCCGCATCCGGCTGAACGACTGCGACAGCGAGGCGATTTCGTCCGAGCCCGGCTTGACATATTCTGGCACGTCCGGCTTGCCCAGGCTGACCTCGTTGGCGATGTCAGCCATCCGCGTCACCGGTCGAATCACCACGAAATGCAACAAGATATTGAGCAGCACCAGCAACAGCGCGAAAACCCCGCCCAGCAGGATCAGGAAGGTGGTAAAGGCCTGCCGGGCTCGCTCGAAAGGTACCGACATCGGCACCGTGACCACCTGCGCACCCACGATTTCCTTGAGCTTCCAGCCGAAACCGTTATTGACCCCGTAGATGTCGGTCATGGTCTTGGGCGCGTCCTCGACTTTACCGTGACACGTCAAGCAACCCTCGTCGTAGATGCCCAGTGGGCGCGCCAGATTGAGCATCCGTCCAGTGGGCGTATCCCGTTCGACGATCAATTCCTTGCGCGCCGGGTTGTTGCGAAATTCCTGAATGATGTCCGCCTCCCAGTCGCTGGCCCGGTCATTGGGATTGGTGGGATTGAGCGCTGCTTCCTTGTATGTGTACTCGGGAAACTTGCCGCGTAGCGCCTTGAAGACCTGTCCCGCCGCGTAGGCCGAAACCGTCTGGGGCAGGAACTGCCGCTTCATCTGCAAGGTCAGCAGCGGCTTGATCTGCTCGGCGGTATAGGCGCGGGCGCCCAGCGCGCTCTCGACCATGACGCGCGCGTTCTGAATCACTTCCTCGCGGGCGTTATGCTTCAGGATGCGATCGGACAGATACGCCGCCAGCGCTAAGCCGACCGCGAAGGTCAGCAACAGCACCAGATTAAATTTCGTGCGCAGACCCATGGATGGGTTCCTCCAGCTTCGGTAAGTGATGATCGCGGTCAACTGGCCGGCCGGCCAGAGCCAGACGGCGGCTGACAATGATGGTTCATGGCATCGAGCGCCTTGCCAAAGCCAGCCAAGCCGAACGGGATCGCGAACGACTCGGTCGCTGGCCAGGTTGGCCAGAACCGCAGATAAACGACCGCTTGGCGACCGGTTCGCAACAAGCGCATCAGATCCGGCACGTCCCGGTCGAACACCAGGATCATCTTGTTGTGGCCGAGTTGGGCCGAGCGAATCGGTGGGTTCTTGTCGATCGCCAGTTGCAGGTCGGCGAACGAGGAATCCAGCTCTGATTCGGTGACCACCAGCAGGCTGGCGCCGGTGAAGACCAGGGAAACCGGCGTGGTGCCGTAGCCATCGGGGGCGGATTGCGGATCGCTGCTGACCAGGCATTGAGTTTGGCGAGTCAGGGGATCGGGTTTTGAAGCCGCGGTCCAGGCGGCCTGCGCCAGTCCCGCGACCAGCACCCCCCCAACCACCCCCAGCGCGGCCAGCCAGAACCGCATTCGACCGCCGATTAACTCAGTTGGGCGCCATGGCTGAATTCGCACGATTTTCACCTCCTGATGCATTCTTGAAAGTCGGAATTCGGCATGGGAACTTGGATTTCAAGATCGCCTGTCCCACTCGGCCCGGTCGGACGGCGCGGATTCCGGTATAGTGATGGTTCCGATCCACCACGGGAGCACGCCATGAGCCCGGTTGACAACCCGACTCACGACCCACGACCCACCGCCCATGGCGCTATTTTTGCCCGTGTCGGCGATGGTTTCCATCGCCTCGCGCTACGGATTCCGAGCGGAAACGGTAAACCGGCACTGGTGAACGCCACCGGCGCGAAACTCAACCCTTGGGACGTGGAGCTGCTGTATTGGCCGTCCGAGGCCGAAACCCCGCTACGACGCGGCGGCTATCTTCCCCTCCAGCCGGTGGATCTAGAACTCTGGTGCAACTGCGCCGATTGAAGGACGCGAGCGAATCCCACACCACCCCACTAGGAAATTATTGGCCATTTTCCCATTAATCGCCACCTTGAAATGATCGGCTTGCCCCATGGACTTTCTCTCCGACCTGTTCTCGTTCTTCCTGCATCTCGACCGTCACCTGGCCGAGCTGGCTAGCCAGTACGGCGGCTGGCTCCACGGCATTCTGTTCCTGATTGTATTTTGCGAAACCGGGCTGGTAATTACTCCCTTCCTGCCGGGTGACTCGCTGTTGTTCGCGGCGGGCGCGCTGGCCGCCGCCAGCGCGCTGAACATCCACGCCTTGTTCCTGCTGCTGACCACCGCCGCCATTCTCGGTGACACGGTCAACTACGCCGCCGGCCATTACTTCGGCGAAAAGGCGTTCAGCCCCGAAGCCCGGGTACTCAAACAGGCATATCTGGATCGTACCCATGCGTTTTTCGAGCGGCATGGCGGTAAAACCATCGTCATCGCCCGCTTCGTGCCGATCGTGCGCACTTTCGCACCCTTCGTGGCCGGCGCCGGCAACATGACTTACCATCACTTCCTGTTCTACAACGTAACCGGAGCCGTCGCCTGGACCGCCTCGTTCCTGTATGGCGGCTATTTCTTCGGCAACTTGCCGTTTGTCAAGCAAAATTTCACCCTAGTGATCCTAGCGATCATCGTCCTGTCGATCATGCCAGGCGTGGTCGAATACTGGCGGCATCAACGCACGGCGACCAAGTAGGTAAGGCGCGGAGTATTCAACCCTGCTTACCGCGTTATAATTCGAAACCTGGGCGGGATGCCCCACAGAGAAATTCACCCACACCCCATTCCCACACGCCAATGGAGTCCAAGCCATGAGCCACACGTGCCGCATTGAACTGGATGGAACGTTCCACGACTTGCCGACCGTCGAGGGAACCGAAAACGAACTAGCGATCGATATCAGCACCCTGCGCGACCGCACCGGCTACATCACCCTGGACGACGGTTACGGCAACACCGGCTCCTGCACCTCTTCCATCACCTATATCGACGGTGACCGGGGCATCCTGCGCTATCGCGGCATCCCGATCGAGCAGTTGGCCGAACACAGTAGCTTCGTGGAAACCGCCTGGCTGGTCATCTGGGGCCGGCTGCCCACCGAGGTCGAACTGGAGCGTTTCAGCCGGCGACTCACCCTCAATCAGATGATGCACGAGAGTTTGCGCAACCACTTCGAGGGTTTTCCACCCAATGCGCACCCGATGGCGATTCTTTCGGCGATGATCAACGCCATGGGTTGTTACGAACCGGAAATGATGGAAATCGAGGACGAGAACACCATGGAAAAGGCGGCGGCCCGAATCATCTCCAAGGTGCGCACCATCGCGGCGGCTAGCTACAAGATGTCCATCGGCCAGCCGCTGATGTATCCGCATCCCGAGTACAAATATTGCGAGAACTTTCTGCACATGATGTTCTCGATTCCCTACCGTGAATATTGGCCGACTCCAGAAGTGAGCCGCGCGCTCAACCTGTTTCTGATCCTGCACGCCGACCACGAACAGAACTGCTCGACCAGCACGGTGCGGATGGTTGCCTCCAGTCAAGCCAATATGTTCGCCAGTTGCGCGGCGGGGGTCTGCGCGTTGTGGGGGCCGTTGCACGGCGGTGCCAACGTCGCGGTGATCGAAATGTTGGAACTCATCCACCAGTCGGGCATGAAGGTTTCCGAATACGTCGAACGGGTGAAGATGAAGGACACCAAGTTGCGACTGATGGGCTTTGGCCACCGGGTCTACAAAAATTTCGACCCCCGTTCCAAAATTCTCAAGGACGCCGCCGACAAAATGTTGGACCGTCTGAACATCAGCGATCCGTTGCTGGACATCGCACTGCAAATGGAGGAAGCGGCGTTGAACGACCCGTATTTCATCGAGCGCAAGCTGTATCCGAACGTGGATTTCTACAGCGGCCTCATGCTACGGGCAATGGGCATTCCGCTGAACATGTTCACGGTCATGTTCGCCATGGGCCGCATACCGGGCTGGATCGCCAACTGGAAGGAAATCCATGACAATCCCAAATCCCGGATTTACCGGCCGCGGCAGGTTTACACCGGCCACACGCAACAAAACTACGTCCCGATCAGTCAGCGCTGACCGATCACACCCCCTCCGCCGCTGGCGGGAGGGGGACAACGGCGACCGATCGGCGCCATTTCCGACAAGCTAGTCCTTGACCGCGCTTGGCAGCGTCATTTTTCTCTGCTTACAATGGGGTCCTGTTTCACGGACCCCAGCGAGCCATGTCCCCCGACCCAGAACCGCCGCCGCGCGCCGCCTCTCATCTTACCCCGCTTCTTGTCGTTGTCGCTCGCGCGCCGCGCGCCGGGAAATCATCAGCTTGGTTCTCACCGTCGCGGTTCGCGTCGCTGAACCGGAAGCCTCGTCCCCGTCATGGAATGGCTCGCTGATCCCACGGTCTGGCTAGGTCTGGCGACTCTGGTGGTCTTGGAGATCGTCCTTGGCATCGACAACCTGATTTTCATCGCCATCCTCGCCGAAAGGCTCCCGCCCGCCCAACGCGACCGGGCGCGGGTGGTTGGCCTGGTCCTGGCGCTGGTCATGCGCCTGGCGCTCCTGGCCAGCATCTCCTGGCTGGTCACTCTGACCGCGCCGCTGTTTTCCGTCTTCGATCATCCTTTCTCCGGCCGTGACCTGATCCTGTTCGCCGGCGGCCTGTTCCTGCTGTTCAAGGGCACCATGGAACTGCACGAACGGTTGGAGGGCAGCGACGAAGACCACGGAGGATCGAAGCTGTATGCCGGATTCTGGCCGGTGGTGACGCAGATCGTGGTGCTGGACGCGGTGTTTTCGCTCGACGCGGTGATCACCGCCGTCGGCATGGTCGAGCACCTGCCGGTGATGATGGCGGCGGTCACCATCGCCATCGTGTTGATGATTGTCGCCAGCAAGCCACTGACCCGCTTCGTCAACGCCCATCGCACCGTGATCATTCTCTGCCTGGGCTTCCTGCTGATGATCGGCTTCAGCCTGGTGGCCGAGGGTCTGGGTTTCCAGATTCCCAAGGGCTATCTGTACGCCGCCATCGGTTTTTCGGTGCTGATCGAGGCGTTCAACCAGTGGGCGCAATTCAATCGTCGCCGCTTCCTAGCCGGCAAGCGTCCGTTGCGGGAACGCACCGCCGAGGCGGTATTGCGCTTGTTGGGCGGGCGGGCGGAATCGGCCGAGGTGGGCGAGGAGGTGGCGGCGCTGGCCAGCGTCGGAAACGAATCCTTCGTGTTCGACTCCACCGAGCGCGCCATGATCCGAAGCGTGCTAAACCTGGGCGGGCAACTCATTCCGGCGCTGATGACCCCGCGCCCCGACATCGTCTGGCTGGACTTGGAGGCGACCCCGGAAACAGTGCGCGAGACCTTGCGGCAATATCCGTACAGCCGCTATCTGGCGTGTCGGGGTGATTTGGACGAAATCGAGGGCGTGGTCGAGGGACGCGCCCTGCTGGTTCAGGCGCTCGACGGTGGGCTTTTGGACTTGCGCAAGGCGCTGCGCGAGCCACTGGTAGTCCACGAGGGCATGAACGCGCTGCAAGTGCTGGAACAGTTGCGCCAGCATCCCATCCCACTGGCGGTGGTGGTGGACGAGTACGGCGGCGTGGAAGGCATCGTCACCGCCGCCGACATTCTGGCGTCCATCGCCGGCGAGCTGGCCGATACCACCGATGCCGAAGCCCCCGAAGTGATCCAGGAAAGCGATGACGTCTGGTTGCTGGACGGGAGCCTGCCGTTGGAAGAGGTCCGGGAAGTGCTGAGCTGCGAGGAACTGCCGCGGGGAGACGGCTATCACACCCTAGCTGGGCTGGTGCTCAACCAGTTGGGAGAAATTCCCAGCGGCGGTGAACGATTCGCGCTGGCCGGCTATCACTTCGAAGTGGTGGGCATGGATGGACACCGTATCGAGCAGGTGCGGGTTCGGCGGCTTCATTCCACGGAAACTGCTGAAATCACGGGAACCTAAGGCGTTCCCATCCAGCCCCTGGAAACCCGCGCAAGAACCCACATTGGTTCGGCCAGCTTGAAAAAACCCGCAAGCAGGCTATTGTTTCGCGAAGCCATCGACAGTAACCAACAACATCTTTTCGAGGAGGCCGCTTGCTACGCGCGCTGGGGTTATGGTTATTTTGCTTCGGCCTGTGGCTGCTGCTGTCCGGCTATTTTGCCGTTCCTCTGCTGCTGATCTGCGGCGTGCTGTCCTGCGCGCTGGTGGTGTTCGTGACGTGGCGCGTGGAAATGATCGACCCCGAGGAACAACCGCCGCGCCTGCCGTTCAACAGTCACGTTTTCGGCTACTGGTCCTGGCTGCTGTGGCAGATCGTGCTGGCGAACTGGGATGTCGCCAAGCGCATCGTCGATCCCCAGCTGCCGATCAGCCCCACCCTCCTCACCCTGAAACCGACCCAGCGCAGCGATCTCGGCCGGTTCGTTTACGCCAACTCCATCACCCTGACGCCCGGCACGGTGACCACCTACTTGAGCGACGACACTTTGGAAGTCCATGCGCTGACCCAGGAGGCGGCTGCTTCCCTGCTGAAAGGCGCCATGGATCGACGCGTCACCTGGCTGGAAGGAAGTCAATGATGTTCGCCGCCACGGCGCTCGGCGTTCTGGTCTGCATGGGGTTGGCGCTGGCGCGCGCCGTGCTCGGTCCCACCGTTTACGACCGCGTTCTGGCGGTCAATGTGTTTGGCACCTTGACCGTGCTGATCATTACCGTGCTGGGTTTTATGTCGGGCGGCCCCGATTGCCTTGACATCGCCTTGGTGTACGCCCTCATCAATTTCATCAGCACCATCGCGGTGCTCAAATTCGTTCGTTACGGCGACATGGGCTGGCCGCGCGACGTTTCCAACGAACCATGGAGCGATGGATGATGGACGGGTTGATCGATGTGCTCGCTTGGCTGGCGTTGATGGGCGGCGTGTCGTTCACGCTGATTGGCGTCATCGGCCTGTTGCGCCTGCCTGATTTCTACACCCGGCTGCATGCGGCTGGAGTCGCCGATACTCTCGGTCCTGCCCTGATCCTGCTCGGCTTGATCTTGCAGGCTGGTTGGACCCTGACAAGCGTCAAGCTGTTGCTGATGCTGTTGTTTGTCTGGTTTACCAGCATCGTCGCCACTCACGCCCTGGCGCGGGCGGCGCTGTCCGATCCAAGGAATCCGCGCCCGATTCTGGGTCAGGAGACGCCGCCATCGAAATCCTCGTAGGTATCGTTCTGCTTGGCCTGCTGGTGATCACCGCCGTCGCCGTGATTCGCTTGCGCGACTTGTTTGCGGTGGTGATGCTGTTTGGCCTTTACAGCTTGGTCTCGGCCAGTTTGTTCGTGGTGATGGACGCCGTGGACGTGGCGTTCACCGAAGCGG
>JAVMKH010000194.1:0-2523 GCA_031732935.1 Candidatus Contendibacter sp. | reverse complement strand
GAACCGGGCCATGGCGCGAGCGATGGGCGTGCGCTCGGCGCGGGTGGACGCGCTGACCTTTGGCTTGGGTAGTGGCATCGCCGGCGTCGCCGGCGTGGCTCTATCGCAACTGACCAACGTCGGCCCCAATCTCGGCCAAAGCTACATCGTGGATTCTTTTATGGTGGTCGTGTTCGGCGGGGTCGGCAATCTGTGGGGCACGATGGTGGCCGGCCTGTCGCTAGGCGTGGCCAACAAGTTGCTGGAACCCTGGTCCGGCGCGGTGCTGGCCAAGATTCTGGTGCTGGTGTTCCTCATCCTGTTCATCCAGAAGCGACCGCGCGGCCTGTTTCCCCAGCGTGGACGAGCGGCGGAAGTTTAACTCCCCTCGCCCTGTGGGAGAGGGGGTGGGGGCGAGGGGATATCGTAAAGCGCCCTCACCCGGCGCTTTGCGCCACCCTCTCCCTTGGGAGAGGGTATAAAAACCAACTTAACCAAGCGGAATCTAAAATGATGCGCTTACCCCCCTGGCTACTCTCCGACCGCGCCGGGCTGGTCTTGCTCGCCGTGCTGGCGATCATCGGCGTCGGCGTACCGATTCTCAATCTGCTGGTGCCGCCCGATAACCCGCTGCACTTGACCGCCTACACCGTCACCTTGATCGGCAAGTACCTCTGCTACGCCCTGCTGGCGGTAGCAGTGGATTTGGTGTGGGGCTACATGGGCATTCTCAGCCTGGGTCATGCCGCTTTTTTCGCTCTCGGCGGCTACTGCTTCGGCATGTACCTGATGCGGCAGATCGGCACGCGCGGGGTTTACGGTGACCCAGTGCTGCCCGACTTCATGGTGTTCCTGAACTGGAAAGCGCTGCCCTGGTACTGGCACGGCTTCGATATGTTTTGGTTCGCGGCGCTGATGGTGCTAGTCGTGCCTGGTCTGTTGGCCTTCGTGTTCGGCTGGTTCGCCTTCCGCTCGCGGGTATCGGGCGTCTACCTCTCGATCATCACCCAGGCGCTGACTTATGCGCTGATGCTGGCCTTTTTCCGCAACGAAATGGGCTTCGGCGGCAACAACGGCTTGACCGATTTCAAGGATGTGCTCGGTTTCCCGCTGCACGCCGACGGCACCCGCATCGTGTTGTTTGTGCTGTCCGCGCTGGCGTTGGCGGGAGGCTATCTCGCTTGTCGCTGGCTGGTTTCCACCCGGATGGGCCGGGTGCTGGTGGCGATTCGCGACAGCGAGGACCGCGCCCGTTTCCTCGGCTACCGGGTGGAACGGGTGAAAGCCCTGGTGTTCACTTTCTCGGCCGCGCTGGCAGGGGTGGCCGGGGCGCTGTACGTGCCGCAGGTCGGCATCATCAATCCCGGCGAATTCGCCCCGCTGAACTCCATCGAGGCGGTGATCTGGGTGGCGGTCGGCGGGCGCGGCACCCTGGTCGGCGCGGTGGTCGGCGCGGTGTTGGTCAACTACGCCAAGACCTGGCTGACCGGCGCGCTGCCGGAAGTTTGGTTGTTCGCCTTGGGCGGACTGTTCGTAGCGGTGACTTTGTTGCTGCCCTACGGCTTGATCGGTTTGTTGCGGCGACGGGAGGCGACGACATGAGCGAATTGATTTCCGAACTCGACGCGGCGGGCATGCACCCTCCGGTCGGCCCGGTCGACGCGACCCACGGCATTCTTTTGTATTTGGAAGGCGTCAGCGTCAGCTTCGATGGCTTCAAGGCCATCGACAACCTGTCGCTGTACATCGGCGACGGCGAACTGCGCTGCATCATCGGTCCCAATGGCGCGGGCAAAACGACGATGATGGACATCATCACCGGCAAGACCAAGCCGGACACCGGCCGGGTGTTCTTCGGCCAGACCATCGACCTGCTCAAGCTGGACGAGCCGGCCATCGCCCGGATCGGCATCGGTCGCAAGTTTCAACGGCCAACCGTGATCGAGCCGCTGACCGTGCTGGAAAATCTGGAACTGGCGATGTCCGGCGCCAAGCGGATGCGGGGATTGATGACCACCCGGCTTTCGAGCGAGGAACGCGACCGCATCGCCGCAGTGATGGACCGGATCGGCCTGGCTGAGCACGGCGGACGACTGGCCGGGATTCTGGCGCACGGTCAAAAGCAATGGCTGGAAATCGGCATGTTGCTGATGCAGGAACCGCGTCTGTTGCTGGTGGACGAGCCGGTGGCGGGCATGACGCCGGCGGAAATGGATCGCACCGCCGAACTGCTCCGGTCGCTGGCCGGCAGCCATTCGGTGGTGGTGGTCGAGCACGACATGGGCTTCGTTCGCTCCATCGCCGACCAAGTCACGGTGTTACACCAAGGGCGGGTGCTGGCGGAAGGGCGGCTGGACGAATTGCAGGAAGACCCGACGGTCATCGAAGTCTATCTGGGAGCCGGCGATGCTTACCATTGAAGGGCTGAACCAGTATTACGGCGAATCCCACACTCTTTGGGATCTGGGTCTGGAAGTGCCGGAAGGCGCGGTGATCAGCCTGATGGGCCGCAACGGCGTCGGCAAGACCACCCTGCTGAAGTGC
>JAVMKH010000193.1:0-12723 GCA_031732935.1 Candidatus Contendibacter sp. | reverse complement strand
TGATTGCGGGTCATGTAGCGCAGGGTCCGGTTGCCCAGCAAGCGGACGCCGTCCAGTTCGCCGCCCCGCCGCAGCATCTGGGTGAAGCGGTGGTAGTCGGCGGCGGTCGAAACCAGTCCATCGCCGCCCAGGCAACAGACCGGGCGTTGTCGCGTGATCCGATCCATGGCGTCGCAACGGATCGCGCGCAGGGTTTCGGGGTGCGGCCCGTAGAGGACGGCCAGCCGGCCGGCGTCTTCCTCGGGCACCCAGGAGCGGGTGTCGCGCATTCCCAGCGGCTGGAAGATCCGCTCGGCGAAAAACTGGTCGAGCGGTTGGCCGGAGATCACCTCGATCACCCGACCGAGTACGTCGCTCGCCACCGAATAATTCCACTCCGCGCCCGGCTGGAACAGCAGGGGCAGGCTGGCCCAGACCTCACAGCAGGCGGCGAGGTCCAAGTCGTCCGGCGGTCCATATTCGAAGCCGGCGGCTCGGTAGAGCGCGTCCACCGGGTGGGCCTGGTGGAAACCGTAGGTTAGGCCAGCGGTGTGGGTGATCAGGTGCCAGATTTTGATCGGCTCGCGAAGCGGCTCGGTCACCGGCTTCAACGCCGACCCGCTGCGGTACACCCGCGTTCCCGCAAAGGCTGGAATGAACCGGCTGACCGGGTCCTTCAACTCGAAGGCGCCTTCCTCGTATAGCATCATCGCGGCCACCGCCGTGATCGGCTTGGTCATCGAGTAGATGCGAAACAGGGTATCCCACTCGACCGGGGCCCCGGTTTCCAGATCCCGGCGACCGTACTTGCCAAGGTATGCGATCTTACCGGCCCGGCTCACCAGGATCAGCCAGCCGGGCAGCCGCCCATCGTCCACGTAACGGGCGAAATGGGGGCCGATGCGCGCCAGCCGGGCGGCGTCGAATCCCACCTCACCCGGTTCCACGTCCACTTTCAATTCGATCATGCGGTCTTTTCCCCTCTCAAATCAGCGGCCTTGTCGGCAACAGCATAGTGGTTTGCGCCGAAAACCCAAACGAATTTCAGGCTTGGAATCGACCCCGTGGGACACGAGGTATTGGAACGAACGCTGGGACCGGGTAATGGCTTGACAGCGATAACGAAACCTCGGAACCATGCCGAAGCGCGCGCGATTTCAAGAACTGTTCAAGGCGCCGACGGATCGCCTTGATACTCGGCCCCGCTTGGCTCATCCCTCCCGCACCGGAAGGTCGCCTTCGGTTCATTATCGAGTGTACCGGTTCAACTCAACGACGACCGGCCAAAAAGGCGCGCACGATTTGCTCGGTCACGGCGGCCAGATAGTCGCCGCCCGCCGCCAACGCCCGCTCCAGGCTGACCGGCCCTGGACACAGGCTGAAGATCGCGCGGACACCCAGCGCGTGCAACAATTCCGAACCGTCGCCGATGTCGCCGGCAATGGCGATGCAGGGCACGCCGCGCGCCTTGGCGCGTTCCGCCACTCCCGCCGGCGCCTTGCCAAAGGCGGTTTGCGCATCGATCCGACCCTCGGCGGTGAGCACAAGGTCGGCGCCGCGCAAATGCTCGTTCAACCCGACCAGGTCCAGCACCACATCCACGCCGCGCCGTAGTTCCGCGCCGAGCAAGGCGCGCAATCCAGCCCCCAAGCCGCCCGCCGCGCCCGCGCCTGGCAAATCGCGCACATCCAGACCCAGGTCGTGCTCGATCACCGCCGCCAAGTTGGCCAAGCCAGCGTCCAATTCCCGCACTTGCGCGGGCGTGGCGCCCTTCTGGGGGCCATAGACCCAGGCCGCGCCGCGTTCGCCCAGCAACGGATTGTCCACGTCGCAGATGGCTTCGACCCGAACCCCGGCCAGTCTCGAATCGAGGCCGCCGGAGTCGATCCGACGAATCGCCGCCAGCGCGCCGCCGACCGGCTCCACCGGCGTACCGCCCGCGTCCAGAAAACGCACGCCTAGCGCCGTCGCCATGCCCACGCCTCCGTCGTTGGTGGCGCTGCCACCGATGCCGACGATCAGGTGGAGCACGCCTAAATCCAGCGCCGACGCCATCAGTTCGCCGACGCCAAGGGTGGTGGTCAACAAGGGATTGAGTTGGTTTTGGGGCAGCAGCGCCAGACCACTGGCGGCAGCCATCTCGATGACCGCCAGCCGGCGCGCGGGGACATGGCAGAACGCAGCCCGCACCGGATCGCCGCGCGGACCGGTGACGGTTGCCGCCCGGGTTTCGCCGCGCAGAGCGTCGACCAGCACCTCGGCCAGCCCATCGCCACCATCGGCCACGGGCACCAGCGCGATGTCGGCCGTCGGGCACGCCCGGATCACGCCGCGCGCCATCGCCTCCGCCGCCCTGGCGGCGGTCAGACAACCCTTCAGTGCATTAGGGGCGAGTACGACTTTCATGGCGGTTCCGCGGAACCAGATTCTCGGTGATTCTTGGACCATGCGCGAGAACGGACTCGCTCGCGACAAGGGTGGCGGTTGCGGACAAGCTCGCTTGCACGATCAAGGATGACGTTGTTGCAACTGCTCAGTTCAGTTTAGATCGGGATCTCGAAAATAGCGGGCGCCCCAGTCGGCCTGGGTCGACACGCCCTTTTCATTCAGCTTGTAAACCTTGATGCTGGGATCGTGGGAGGTGTCGGCCGGCGAGCCGGTCGCCATGAACTGGCCCAGGCGGTGAGGGTCGCTGAATACCAGCACTTGCCAGTACGGGCTTACCGAGGCGCCGGGATGAACGTCGGTTCGGGCCAGCCGCATGTAAATGATTCTGCCGCTTTTCCTTTCCTGCACCACGCCGCGTCCGGGCGTCTCGGCCAATACGGCGTTCAAGCCGTTGATCTCGAATACGCCATAACCAGCCGCCTGCTCGATCTCGCTCCGGGTAAGCGGCTTGAGCTTGTAGAGTTGATTCAAGGTTTGGGTGCGAACCTTGAGAATGGCCTGCCGTTGTTCCTGGCGGGCTTTCTCGCTCAACTTGCCGGCCGGCGGCGTAAGGTCGGCCGGTTTGTTCTTAGGGGCGCCGGCGCACCCGACCAACAGCGCCGCCGCCAGCAGCCCACCGACGGTCAAGACAATTCGACGCCGCAAGGATGGATTCGCGCGCGGGGGTGGAACGGGGACAATGGGTTCAATCGTCATCAGCGGATTGCAGGTAAACCGTCACGTCATAGTGGTCGCGCGGATACAGCTCCCGCGCCTTCTGATAAGCCTCGTTCTCGTCGCTGGCCGCCACGGTATCGGCGACGGTTGAGCCACCGGCCAGCGGCGTGGCGTAAACCAAATACAGCGTCGGCTGGCGTTTGGTCAGGTATTCTCGGTGCATGGATTCACCTTCGTCGCGGTTGGCGTCCATCCCTGAAACAAGTCGAACTGATGTTATAGTATGCGTGGCCCCGCAACCACCACCAAAAAGATTGGGCGAGATCCGGCTGGTGTTCAGCGCGCTGCACACCGTTTCCTTCCGAAGGCCGGAGGGCCTCTCCATGGAAAGCGGGAAAGTCAATCACTCGTCATGGTGGCGCGTCGAATCGGGTTTGCCGCCGCCCCGCGCCGGCCGAGGCGGCCGGTTCTTGGCTTCGTTGCTGAAGCGAAACCGTCCAGCCAGCACGCAGCCTTTCATGCCGGGATCGCAAGGCCGACCTTGAACATGCTGGCACATCTCGTTAAGTTCATGCGGACAACCCCAACCACCCGCCATGTCGTCACCCCTGGAACAGCCGTTTTACCGAGCCTGGCGCGTGCGCCCGGCGCCTGGATTCGTATTGCGGGATGATAGCGAAGAATCGGCGGTCGACACCACCGCCGGCGGACCCGCCGATCGACCGACATGCGCTATTTTCAAACCGTTTCACCGAGCGGCCGCCGCCAGCGCGCGGAGCCAAGGTTATTTCGAGGATTCCACCTTGGAACGCCTTTTCATCTTCCTGATCGCCGGATGGTCCGGTTTTTTCGTGATGGCCATCGAGTTGTTGAGCGGGCGAATTCTCGCGCCAAGTTTCGGCAACAGCATCCATGTCTGGGGCGGAATTATCACGGTCTTCATGCTGGCGCTGGCGCTCGGCTATCTCCTGGGCGGCCGATGGTCGTTGCGCGACCCAAGCTTGCGCCGACTGGCGCTGATCCTGATTGCTGGCGCAATGGCCACGATCCCGATCGTTTTCCTGGGCGATCCCCTCCTCGACTGGCTCTTCGACCGGGTTCAGGATCCTCGTTACGGTTCCCTGCTGTCGGCAACCTTATTGTTCTTTGCCCCAACCACCCTGGCGGGCATGGTCTCTCCCTATGCCGTCCGCTTGCTGGTCAATCAATCTCGACTCAGCGGCCATCTTGCGGGACTTCTTTATTTCTGCTCGACGTTTGGCAGCGCGGCGGGAACGTTGTTGACGTCGTTCTATCTCGTTCTGTATTTCGAGATCAACCAGATTCTGATCGGCCTGATCGGTATTTCCCTGTTGATCGGTTTGTTGACAATTTTTCCTGGAAACTCCAACAATGTGTCAAGGCATCCGGTTTAAGACACTGCTCGCTTTCCTTGCTTCGTTCGTGACCATGCCCTCCACCGCGATGAACATCATTCATACCGAAAAATCGCTTTACCGCAATATCCTTATTTATGAAGAGGACGAGCAGAGATGCATGAGTTTCACTCGCCATAATCAAACCGCTCGACAAAGTTGCCAATCCCTGGACGATCCCAATCAATTCGTCTTCAGTTATACCAAGATGATGATGGGCGCGCTGTATCTGAACCCTCATCCTAAAAGCATCCTGATTGTTGGATTGGGAGGCGGCATATTGCCGACGGCGCTGTCCAGGATGCTGCCCGACACCCGGATCGACATCGTCGAAATCGACCCGGCCGTCGTCAAGGTCGCCCGACAATTCTTTGGCTTCAATCCAGGCTCGAACGTTCGAGTTTTCGAGGAAGATGGGCGTGTCTTCATAAAGCGCGCCGGCAGATCCGATCGGCGTTACGATCTGGTCATGTTAGACGCCTTCGACCATGAATACATACCGGAACATCTATTGACCCAGGAATTTCTACTCGAAGTCAAGGCTCTATTGACCGCGAATGGCGTTTTGGCGGCCAATACCTTTTCCAGCAGTCGCCTCTACCACCATGAATCGACGACCTATCAATCGGTGTTTGGTCAATTCTACAATCTCAGGGTCGAGCTGAAAAATCGCATCGTCCTGGCGAAAATGGACGGACTTCCGTCCCGTGATGCGATCAAGCAAAACGCCGATTTGTTGGAAGCGCAACTGCAATTGCTCGGTTTCGGCGGCGACTGGCTCGTGCCGCTGTTCTCGACCGACCGTGACTGGAATCCCAATGCGCGCATTCTGACGGATCAGTATTCTCCATCGAATTTACTGAATACCGCTTTTTAGATGGACCGACCATCGGTTGGGGGCATGTGATGCAACCCAACCATCTCCCGCATGTGTAGGCACTTGTTTCAATTCGTTCCGGGTGCGAACCTTTCCGCTAGACCTGATGATCCCGGTCCATTTTGCGCCGGGCCTTGTGGAAGGCGAGCAGTTCCAACACCGGCGACTGGCGCTCGGTCAGACGTTGCATGATCTGGCCAGCGGTAAAGAACTTGAAGCTGGCGATGGCTTGACCCAAGTTTGCGGCGACGAGCAGGTGACAGTGATTTTCCAGGATCACGTAACCGTATAACGTCAGACGTCCCTGATTTTGCAAGTAGGTCGACGAGTCTGAAAATAGCCTAAAGTTTCGGGAGGAGTACACTGTTCCACGGCCAGCCAGCGCCTTTCGAGCGGCCCGCCCGACATCGCCGCCATAAATCCGGTGTCGCGAACCCGTGTTGAATTTCAAATGTCCATGCCTGGAGAAACCGCCCCGTGAACCAAAACGCTTTTCAGGACTACTATCCCGCTGAACTGAGTCACTGCTACGGCTGCGGCCGGCTGAACGAGCAGGGACTGCAACTCAAAAGCCGCTGGGATGGCGAGGAATCGGTCGCGGTGTTTCAGCCCCGCCCTTATCACATCGCTATTCCCGGTTACGTCTACGGTGGCCTGCTCGCCTCGTTGATCGACTGCCACGGCACCGGCACGGCGGCGGCGGCGGCTTATCGCGAGGCGGGCCGACCCATGGGCAGCGAACCAGCCTTTCGCTTCGTGACCGCGTCGCTGCAAGTGGATTACCTGCGTCCGACGCCCATGGGCGTGCCGCTCGAAATTCGGGGACGGGTCCAGGAAGTGAAGGGCCGCAAGGTGGTGGTCAGCGCCACGGTCGCGGCGGACGGCGTGACCGTGGCGCGCGGCCAAGTGGTGGCGGTCCAGATGCCGGAGCACATGATGCCCAAGGCCGGAAGTTGAGCAAGGCGGAACCGGTCCACCCGACCGCGCGCGACCCGGCGATGACTCCAAACGCGATCCAAGGAAACCCACCATGCCACTGCTCAACTCCCCCACCCACTACGGCTCGATGACCCGTTTTCTGCACTGGGCGGTCTTCCTGCTGTTCGTGTATCAGTATCTGGGCGCCAACCTGATGACCCGGATCGGATCGGGCAAGACCCTATTCGGGCTGACGCAGGGTAGCTATTACAACTGGCACAAATCCATCGGACTGGTGCTGCTGGCGCTGGCGTTGCTGCGCCTGGCTTGGCGCAAGTTGACGCCGCTGCCGGACTGGGCACCGACACTTACCCCGCCCGAACGGACGATTTCGCACTGGAACGAGACGCTGCTGTACGGCTGCATGATCCTGCTGCCGGTGAGTGGTTATCTGTTCGTCATGGCAGGCGACTATGGCATCAAGTTGTTCGGCTGGCAGGACTTGCCCAATCCCATCGGCAAGCAGGAAGGGTTAGCCACCCTCGCTCGCGTCGTCCACGTCGTGACCTCCTATGTCGTGGTCGTGGTCGTGGCCTGGCACGTCGGTCTGGGCCTCAAGCATCAGCTCTTCGACCGGGATCGGTTCCTTGATCGGATGTTACCCTTCGTCCGGCGATGAGGCCCGGCGCGCGGCAAGGAATCATCTGGACGCTGCTCGCGCTGGGCTTGCTGGGGAGCGGCGGCTGGGCCGGTTGGCGCTGGTTCGGCCCGGTGACGGTCGAAACCGCGCGGCCCAGCCGGGGACCGGCGGTGCGGGCGGTCTATGCCGCCGGCACGGTGGAACCGACCGTGATGCTACCCATCGCCCCGCGCGGCGCGGGCCGGCTGGTGGAACTCAACGTCGACGAAGGCGCCCAGGTCCGCGCCGGACAGACGCTGGCCCGGCTGGAGGATACCGATTTGAAACAGTCGGTGGACGAACTGGAAGCGCGGGCGCTGTTCGCCAAGGCGCAACTCGACCGCGCCCAAACCCTGCTCGACCGGGGTCTGGGCACGGTGCTGGAGCGGGATCGGGCGCGCTCCGAATCGCGGGCGGCGGACGCGGCGGCGGCGCGCGCCCAAGCGCTGCGCGGCTTCATGACCCTGACCGCCCCGGCCGACGGGCGAATCCTGCAACGCGACGGCGAAATCGGCCAGGTGATTCCCGCCAATCAGCCGATCTTTTACTTCGCCCGCCGCGCGCCGCTGCGCATCGAAGCCGAGGTGGACGAGGAAGACATCCTGCTGGTGCAGCCTGGTCAGCGCGCACTGATTCGCGCGCCCGCGCTGCCGGATCGGGTGCTGGATGGTCGAGTCACCGAGATCACGCCCAAAGGCAACCCCGTGACTCGGGGTTATCGCGTATGGATCGATTTTGAGGACGAAACTTCGCTGCGCATCGGCATGACCGCCGAGATCAACATCGTGGTGGCCGAACACCCGAACGCCTTGCTGGCGCCGGCCACCGCCGTGCGCGAGGGCCATGTCTGGGTCGTGCGTGAGGGGCGCTTGCGGCGCCAGCCGGTGCGAACCGGCTTCGGCGGCGAAGCCCGGATGGAAATCCTCTCGGGTCTCGGCGACGACGACACCCTAGTCGTCGCCCCCACGGTGGAATTGACCGAGGGCCGCCGCGCGCGCATCGTGCGATGATGGGAATGGGATCGAGCGAGAGTGATCGCTCAACTGATTCAGGCCGTCAACGGCCATGCCAAACCGCCTTTTGACTCTCAATTCCGGTATGAAGAAGGAGAACATGATGGAGCTGGAAACAACCATGACCGCCACCCATCTGCGGGCGCCGCGCGCCGCCGCCATTGCCGGTATCCTGTTCGCGATCCTGTTGATAACCAGTCTTTGGCTCATCCACCTCGCTGTCCCGGCCGATCCGCTGGAGGCGGGGGCTTGGCTGCAAACCCGTTTGAATACGGTGGCGCTGGCGTTGAACCTGGTGCCGTTCTCCGGCATCGCCTTCTTGTGGTTCATTGGCGTGCTGCGTGACCGGCTGGGGGAACGGGAAGACCGCTTCTTCTCCACTGTCTTTCTCGGCAGTGGGTTGCTGTTCCTCGCCATGCTGTTCATGTCGGCGGCGATGGTGGGTGGCCTCATCATCGCCTACGCGGTGGACCCTGGCCGACTGCTCGGTTCCACCACCTTCACCTCCGCGCGCGCCATCGCCTACGAAATCATGAACATCTACGCGATCAAGATGGCGGGGGTATTCATGATCGTCACCTCCACCCTCGCGCTCCGCACCGGATTTATTCCCCGTTGGATCGCGTTTCTCGGCTATGCGGTGGCGTTGCTTCTGCTGCTCAGCAGCCGCTACATCGAGGGAATCCTAATGGTCTTCCCGCTGTGGGTGCTCCTGCTCAGCTTCTACATCCTGATTGACAACTTGCGCCAGCCATCGCCGGCGGTAGTCCCAACCTTGGAGAAAGAACGCCATGAGTAAGACCAAAACCGCAAAAGACCCGGATGAAACTCAAACTTCCGAGAAACTGAAGACCAAGGATTACGAGCGGGAACTGGCCAAGCTGCACGTTGAGCTGGTCAAACTGCAAGAATGGGTCAAACACAAGGGACTTAAGGTCTGCGTCGTGTTCGAAGGTCGGGACGGCGCGGGTAAGGGGGGCACGATCAAAGCCATCACCGAACGGGTCAGTCCGCGCGTGTTCCGGGTGGTGGCCCTACCTTCGCCGACCGAGCGCGAGAAATCCCAGATGTATGCCCAACGCTATATCCCGCATTTCCCGGCGGCTGGCGAGGTGGTCATCTTCGACCGCAGTTGGTACAACCGTGCCGGCGTCGAGCGGGTGATGGGGTTTTGTACCGAAGACCAGACCCAGCGCTTCTTACAGGTCGTGCCCCAATTCGAAAAGATGATGATCGAATCCGGCATCATCCTGGTCAAGTACTGGCTCGAAGTCAGTCCCGAGGAGCAGACTCGCCGGCTCAAAGCGCGCATCGAGGATGGCCGCAAGATCTGGAAGCTGTCGCCGATGGACCTATTATCTTACAGTCGCTGGTACGATTACTCGCGGGCGCGTGATGAAATGTTTATAGCGACCGATACCGCTTGGGCAGCGTGGTACGTGGCGCGTTCGGACGACAAGAAGCGGGCGCGGCTGAACATCATCCGCCACCTGTTGAGTCAGGTTCCCTACGAAGACGTGCCACGCGAAAAGGTCAAGCTACCGAAACGGCAAAAGGTCGGTGGCTATCAAGAGCCGAACTATCCGTTCAAATTCATTCCCGAAACCTGTTGAATCGACAACAATAACCCCCGGAAAAACTGCCTGATTTGCGTTCGGTCAAGCAGTGATCAGGCGAAGGAGTATCGACAGCGTAACCGTTCATACCCCTCTCGTCCGGCACAATGATGGGTTTCGCTACGCTCAACCCATCCTACGAAAAAACAATGGCTTGTAGGATGGGTTGAGGGACGAAACCCATCGATGCGGAGCGAAATCACCGGGGGATGTGAACGGTTATCCGACAGCGCGCAACCTCGGCGCGACCCGCTAAACTCGTCCCATATTTCCCAGCAGGCAAAACCCCATGAACGCTCAACCCCCGACCACCGATCCAAACGCCCGCGAACCGGTGCTGGATCTCGGCAACTTTGCGGAAATCGCCTTCTGGCTGGCGAGCACCGTGGCCAGCGGCGTGATCGGCAACGCTGCCTACGATTATCTGAAGGCAGTGAAGCGCCGCTTCGGCCGCGACCGCGTCGCCGAATTGCAGGAACAGGTTTACCAGGCGCTCAGGCAGGTCAAGCGCAAGCCGAACGTCTCCGACCAGGACTTGCGCCTGCGCGCCGAAGCCCTGTTCCGCGACTACGAAGACCGCTGATCCTCCCACCCGACGGCAGGGAATCCCATGAGCCTGTTCGCACCGGTCGAGCCGCATCCGATTTTTCTGTTCGCCAATCTCGACGACAGTTCGATCCGCCACCGGGTCCAGTTGGTCCTGCGCGACAATCATGGCCATCAGGGTGCGCTGGAGCTGGATTTGAACGTGGTTCCGCCCCTGCCGGACGGCAAGACCTGGGATGAGTTCCAGCGCGCCTACGCCAGCAACGACACCGGCGATGCCCAGCATCAGGCGTTCGGCCGGCATCTGTTCGCGGCGCTGTCTGGGAACGCCGCGATGCGGGAGACCTGGCAGGGCATCCACAGCGCCAGCAGCGCGGCGGGGCAACCGCTGGCGTTGACCGCGATCTTCGGTCCCGGTACGGAACGGCTGGCGCGGCTGCCGCTGGAATTGCTCCACGATGACGCCGGCTTCCTGTTCGCCCGGCCCGATAGCGCCGTCCGGCGCTGCTTCGCGCATGCCGCCGCGCGCGTTCGAATACCCGCCGTAACCCCGACTGCTGTTCGCCTGGGCCTGCCCGCCGGGCGCGGGCGATCCGTTCGATCCCGCGCCGCACGAGGAAGCGTTGCGCGGGCTGTTCGGCGACCGTCTGACCGTGTGCCCGCAGGCGAGTCTCGATGGCATCGGCCGAGCGCTCGCCACCACGCCCTGCCACTTCGTGCATATCTTGGCGCACGGTTTCCGCGATGAGGATTTGGGCGGCATCGCGCTGCACGGGGCGAAGGGCGAACTCGACCTGGTGGTCGCGCAGCGGCTGGCGAACGAGTTACAGCGCCGCGATATCCGGCTGGCGTTCCTGTGTTCCTGCCGGACGGCTCAGGTGACGGCGCAGATGCTGTCCGGTGTGGCGCAACAGTTGCTCGCGCCGAGCGGGGCCGATCTGCCGGCGGTGGTGGCGACCCAGGCCAATCTGCCGGTGCGGGGCAGTGCGCTGCTGGTCGGGCAGTTCTACGAATTGCTGTTGGATCAGCGACGAGACCCAGCCGCCGCGCTGGCCCGCGCCCGGGTGAAGGCGTATCAGGGTGGAACCGGCGCCTGGAGCGTGCCGGTGTTTCTGGGCCGGCCGCCGGTGCTCGCCGAACCGCGCCCGGCCCCGGCGGCGGTGGCGGCGCCGTTGCCGCCGCGACGCGCGACCTTTCTGGAGCGACTGCGGGAGATGACGGAGATTCTCGGCAAGCTGCGCGGCCATCGGCTGGTGTCCGTCGTCGGGCTGCCGGGCATCGGCAAGACCGAACTGGGCCTGGAAGCAACCCGCCGGCTGCTGGCGGACGGTTTCCGGCGACGGCTGGTGTTCTGCAAGATCGAGCGGACCTTCAATCCGGGGATTCTGCGCGGGCTGATCGGCGCCCGACTGGGTCTGGAAAAGCCGCCGGAAACCGATGAGGGATTGGCCGCCGTGCTGGCGGAGACGGGCACGCTGCTGTTGCTCGACAACGCCGAGGACATGATGGCGGACGAGCACGGCCAGAGCGCCTTCCGCGAGCAACTGGACGTCTGGCTGGCGGGCGCGCCGGAGCTGGCCGTGCTGCTGACGACCCGCTGGCCGGTCGGCTGCACGCGGGAGCGGGAAGTTCAGGTCGATATCCCGGCGTTGTCGCCGGAGCAGACCGAACAGTTGCTGCTGGCGGAGTTGCGCGAGATCGGCGCGCTGCGGGAGGACTGGCCACAACAGCCGGAATGGCGGCGGCTGCTGGGCTTCCTGGACGGGCACCCACGATCGATCTGGCTGGTGTCGCACCACTTCGAGGGGCGCAACCCGTCGCTGGCGCGGATCGTGGAGCGGCTGGAACGGCTGAAAGCCCAAGCCATCGCCGACCCGGCGCTGATCGGGCGGGCGGACGTGTTCGACTCGCTGTCGTCCGCCGGTCAGGACCGCATGCGCAGTCTGGTGGCGTCCATCGACTTTTCCTTCGACGTGCTCGGGCGGCGGCACCCGGACGCGGCGGAAGCGTTTCTGGCGCTGTCGCTGTTTCCCGCCGGGCTGCCGGAACCGGTGGCGCTGGCGGTGACCGGCGGACCGGACAGCCTGGCGCTCGATCATCTGTACCGCTATCACCTGCTGGAATGGAACCGGGAGCGGACGTTCTACCCGGTGCCGCTGCACTGGTACGCCGAACACCGGCGGCAACGGGCGGCGCTGGCGCGCGATGCGTATTTCGCCTGGGCGCTGCCGGCGTATGCGGATTACATCGAGCAATGTAATGCGGGTTTTATTCGCGACCAGGCGCCGGCGTGGACGGAACGCTGGCTGCTGGAGGAAGACACGCTGTTGGTGTTGAGCGACTGGGCCATCGCGCGGGAGACGTCGTCGCCGGGAGGTTCCGCGCTGGCGCGGATTGCGAACGCCGGAATGAACGTCTTGAAATTGCTTGTTCGGCTGGAAAGCGGGCGGATACTGGCGGAACGGGGACTGCGCGACGCCGAACGGCGGGGGGATCGCGGCGGCAAAGCCAACTGCCAGAAAGCGCTGGGCGATCTGGCGCTGCGGCAGGACGACCTGGCCGCCGCCGACCGGCA
>JAVMKH010000192.1:0-2536 GCA_031732935.1 Candidatus Contendibacter sp. | reverse complement strand
CAGCCGCAGACAGCCGACGTCTGGGCATCGTCATAATCTGGTCATGGTCGGCGGCGAACTGAACCGCATGAAGCAGGGCGGTTAACTCCCGCTTTCCCCGCTTTCCCCGCTTGACCGGCGCCCGCTCCGGGCTATGTTGTAATTGCAACTGGCGGAAACCGGGAGAATGAGGATGTGGGGGAAAATCAAAGAATGGCTATGGATCATCTTGGGGATATGGTTGCTTCTTGGATTTATTGTCAACCTAATCCGCGATCTGGCAGACCCAAAAAATTTGGGTTTTATCATCGTTGGTATCTTGGTTTTCTGGGCGTTTATAGCCTTGGGTGACACCGGAAAGAGTTGACCCCGCGCTTGACCGCCACCTCCGCGCGGGACTATGCTGGAATCTCCTAAAGCGGTAAGTCGTACCCCGCCCGGTTAGCGCGGTTTTTTTGTGCCTGCCCATCTTCTATGGGGAGGCGTCGGGTATCCGTAAGGACCCGGACGGTCTTACCGCCGTAGGAGCGCCTACCCCACCCGCTTAGCGTGAGGAATTCCTGAAACGGTAAGGAGCTTGTATGTCCAGCATCATTCCTCTCAGCAATACCCCCGCCACGATGTCCAGCCGCGAAATCGCGGAACTCACGGGCAAGCGCCACGATAACGTCATGCGCGATGTCGAAGCGCAACTTACTGAACTTCTGGGCGATGGGGGTCTCCTCAAATTTGAGGACACCTACCAGAACGGCCAGAACGGTCAGTCCTATCGCATGTACCGCCTGCCCAAGCGCGAATGCCTGATCGTGGTATCCGGCTATTCGGTGGAGTTGCGGGCGAGGATCATCGACCGGTGGATGGAACTCGAATCCGCTCCGTCCGGCACCTTCGACCTCGCCGTGATGACCAGCGCCGCCTTGCGCGAACTCGCCGCCAAGGTGGAGGAATGCGCCCTGCTCGGCGCCCGCGTCATCGAGATGCAGCCCAAAGCCGACTTCTACGATCACGTCGCCGGCAGCGAAGCCCTGTTCGACCGAGCGGACGCAGCCAAGCTACTGCGCACCGGACCCAAGCGCCTCTGGGCCTCGCTGCGGGAATGGAAGGTCGTGCAGGCCAGCGGCTCGCCCTATCAGAAATATTTCGACGCCGGGTATTTCCGGCTGGTTCCGGTCCTGGTCCACAAGGGTGAATACAGCATCCCCTACCAGCAAACCATGGTGACCGGCAAAGGGCTGACATGGCTCAAGGCGCTGATGGATTCCCAAGTGATGCCGGGCAAGGCGCTGGTCGCCGGGGAGCCGCGCCCATGAGCCTCTCCACCTATCCCCAAATCGAAATCGACCGCGAGGCGATGATGGAGGCCATCTACCGGTTGCAGGTAGACTTGCGCCTGCTGGCCGATTGGCTGGCGCGCGAGTCGGAGCCGGTCATGACCGAGAACGCCTTGTGGCTGCTCGTCGGCCTCGGGCAAGACCTCGCCCGGCTGGCCCCCAGCACGCGACGCCATTGAGGAGGCGCGCCACGGACGGCGCTACGCCGCCATCGACGAGCGGCCGGGACGGTGGTTGCGCAGCATCTGCTGCATCCGCGTCTCGGCGGGCCGCTCCCGCTCGCAGCGGGCAAACCGAAGCGAGCGACACAGGTACAGCGTCGCGGCCATTAAATCGTCGTGCTCCTTCACCACCTTGCCGTCCTTGCGGTGGTACAGCCTGAACTCTTCCCACCAGTCCGCCAGATGCCGGGCGACCTTGAGGCGGCCGGTGTACATCCGATCCAGCAGATCCATGATGCCCGCCTCCACCCCGATAGAGCCGTCCTCGTGTTTCGCATGTTCGGGCAGCATCGCCACCCCCTGGCGCCGGTACTGCTCCGCCAGCGGCTCGCCGCTGTCTTTCGAGTGCTGGAGTCCGTCGTGCGGCCACGCCACGGGAATCCACGCGCCGCGCGCCTTGATGGCCGCCGCATGGATGACCGGCGTCGCCTCGCGCACCCGATAACAATCGTAGAGGTAGACGGTATCGGCGTCGCGGTCCCAGCGCGCCCAGACCGCCGCGGTGGGATGGTCCCAGCCGAAATCGAGCCCGCAAATCGAGGGCCAATGGCGCGGCATGTCGAAGCCGTCGAAGACGATGGATTCCTCGACCACCGGGAAAATCCGCCCGCTGCCCAAGATCGGGATGCCCTTCACCCGCGCGTCGCGTTCGTGGGCGGGATAGCTGGCGATGATGGTGGCGCGCTCGGCTTCCGTGTAGTGCAGCGCATCCTCGATGGTCATGTTGATGTCGATGCGGTCTGTAGAAGGTTCGTACAAGAATCTCCGCACCACGTCCGACATTCCCAGCAGTGGGGTGAAGGTGAGCCAGACCCGTCCGCCGGTGGCGTTGGTTCGGGTCAAGCCCTCGATGTAGATGTCACTAGGCGGCTCTTCGTCGAACGCCACGAGGTCCAGGGTTTCTCCCTGCCACCGTTCGCGGCCCTGGTCGTAGGTCTTGAAGGTGAGACTGGAGAGGCCGCCGGAAACGTGGCGCACCCGTACCGTGTCCACCAGTCCCGCCAC
>JAVMKH010000191.1:0-2537 GCA_031732935.1 Candidatus Contendibacter sp. | reverse complement strand
CCTCCCGAACCCCATCCGCAAGGCCAGCCTTGTCCAAACCGGTCAACGCTCTAGGCCAAGCGGCGCCTGGATCTCGACTTTACCCGAACCGACCGGGTCGATATCGCCCTGGCCACCAACATGATCTCGGTCGGCCTCGACATCACCCGGCTGGGGCTGATGGTCATTCTCGGCCAGCCCAAGACCAGCGCCGAATACATCCAGGCCAGCAGCCGCGTCGGTCGCGACCCGAACCGCCCCGGCCTGGTGGTGACCCTGCTCAACATCCATCGCCCGCGCGACCGCTCGCACTACGAACGCTTCGCCGCCTATCACCAGACCTTCTACCGCAGCGTCGAAGCCACCAGCGTCACCCCCTTTGCCCCGCGCGCCCTGGATCGCGCCCTGGCCGCCGTCGTGGTCGGGCTGGCCCGGCACGCCGATTCGACGCTGACCCCGCCGCTCGGCGCCGGCGCCCTCGAATCGCACCGCCCGCAACTCGAAGCCGCCTTAATCCGCGTGCTGACCGACCGGGCGACCGGCCATGCCGCCTTGCCATCCGCCGCCGAGACCGTCGCGTTGCGCCAGAACGTCGGCGACCGGGTCAAGGATCTGCTCGATGCCTGGTGCCAAATCGCGCATGAAACCGCCAACGTCGGCGGCGCCCTGCAATACCAGAGTGAAGCCCCGACCGGCCAGCGCCTGCTGTATGGCTTTCTCCATCCCAAACCACCGACCCGCACCTATAAATTCCGCGCCAACCGCTCCATGCGCGACGTCGAACCCAGCGTGAACCTATGGCTCAAAACCCTCGACAACCAAGACGTGGCAGCAGCGACCCGTGAAACCGCACGGGCAATTGCGGCGCAGCCAGTTGCTCGACACCTATGGTCCCGGCGCGTTGATCGATCTGCCCGATTATTCGGTGCTGGTCGGCGGGCTCGATCACTGGCGCTGGCCCGACCACCTCCCGGCGCGCATCGACGAACCCCGGCTGTTGCAGAAGATCCGCCTGTTGCTGCCGGACGTGCGGGAATTGCGCGAACCGCCGGTCGATCCCGATCCCGACGAACCCCGGAGCGGCATCACCGTCTGGCAATTCCCGGAATGGTTCATCACCCAGGACATCCTGCACGCCCACCCGCGCTTCGGCCGCGCGCGCCGGCTGGTGCATCGCCGGTTGCTGGAAAAAAATCAGTACATCGACGAGGACCGGAAAAAACATCCGGTGGTCCCGGTGCGTTTCGTCCGGGCCTGCCCCAAGGGCCACATCGGCGAAATCGACTGGTACTTTTTCGTGCATGAAGGGGAAACCTCCTGCCGCCGCAACCTGTGGATCGACGAACAAGGCACCAGCGGCGACATCGCCAGCCTGTGGGTCCGCTGCGACTGCGGCAAGCGGCGCTCGCTGGCTCAGGCCGCCGATCACAAACGCTTCAAGGCCCTCCGCTATTGCGACGGCGGCCGGCCGTGGCTGGGTGGCCAGAGCACCCAGGAAGAATGCCACGAACTCAACCGGCTGCTGATCCGCTCCGCCAGCCACGCCTACTTCCCGCACGTGTTGATACCGTTTATCAATGGATTTTATGGTTCAGAATCGTAGGGCGGGTTAGGGCGCTTCGCTAACCCGCCCTACATGGGAAGTATAAAACCTATCGGGAATTGGTATGAGCATCATTTCCCTGCCGCTGCAACAGAACGATCCGGTCGTGGAGGCGGTGACGGCGGTGTGGGAGACCGTCGCGGAAGCGGAAACGGTGGAAGAGGTGGAGTTCTTCAGTCGCAAGGTCCTGAAAGTGCGGGAAGCCATCCAGGGCTACGACAGCGGGCGCGTCCTCGGCGCCATCCGCGCCCGCCGCGATGCGGCCGACTCCAGCACGGGCTCGACCGTCACCATCAAGGACGCCGAACTGGCGGTGTTGACCGCCGACCAGGACCCCATCGGCCACGATCATCCCGACAGCGAGTTTTACGCCCGGGCCTTGCCCCGCGCGGTCTGGCACCAACCGGAGATGGCAGCGGTCGAGCGGGTGTTGCTGATCCACCGCTTGCGCGAAGTCGTGGCCCAAGTCGGCTTCACCCGCTTTGAAGCGGTTGCGCCCGACACCGACGGCGAACTGGACATCGGCGTGGAACGGGCCGCGCTGGGCGCGGAAACGCCTTGGCTCCCGGCCATCGAAAATCGCGACGAGGGCCTCTTCATCGGGTTCCAGCGCGAGGCGGTGCAACGCTGGTTGCGCCAGTCGGCCGTGACCGAACGCCACATCCAATTGCTGCAAGGGTTCCAGTGCTGGCTGGCCGAGCATCCGGGCAGCAAACGGGCCTTTCCCGGCGCCGCTTACGTGATGCTGCACACCCTGTCGCACCTGCTGCTGACCGTCATCGGGCTGGAATGTGGCTATCCGGCCAGCGCCATCCGCGAGCGGGTCTATGCCAGCGAGCTGGGCTACGGCATTCTGCTCTACTACTTCACCCGCTCTGAGTTGACGGGTAGAGCCGTTTCAACTTGATGCGGGCATCGGGGGTGGTGAAACGCCAGTTGACCGGGTGGGGGCAAG
>JAVMKH010000190.1:0-64485 GCA_031732935.1 Candidatus Contendibacter sp. | reverse complement strand
GGCCGCCAGCGGCAGGCTGGCGTTGGCCTGGGCCATGGCGAACACCATCGCCAGGGTGGCCGCCAGATGCCGATCCGACGTGCCCCGCTGCTCCATCATCGTCAGGGTGGCGACCGGAGCGGCGAAGCTGACGAAGTTGATTTGCAGCGCCGCGAACAGCCCCAGGCCGGTCAGTCCGAATGGGCGCGCGGCGCTGGTCAGCCGGGCCACCCCCCAATCCAGCAGGCCCTTGGCCTCCAGCAGGCGCATCAGGGACAGCATGACCACCATCACGGGCAGCAGCACGAACAGGGCGAGGTCGATCGCCGCGCGACCGGCCGGGAGGAGAATGTCAATCATGGGTGGTCGATTTCAAAGTGGGATTGAATCGGCGGGAGGGCAGCGGTCATCAGGTCGGTTCCGTTCAGTGGTGGTGGCGTCCCGCATCGCCCGGCGCGTGCTCGATACTATCGATCAGCACGGCCACCAAGTCATATCGCCGGCGGGCATCTTGCCGCCCAGGATGAGGTCGGCCAGGGCGCGCAACTGCTGGAACAGCCAGGTGAGCAACTGTTCGCCGGTCTCGTAGGGAATGCCCTAGCGATTGGCGTGGACCTGGGCCACCCAGTCCTCGATGGTGAGAGGCGGTTTGGCGCCGTCGGTGGGGCCGGCTTGATATTCAATTCGTTCCTCGGTCATCGCGGCTCCCGTCGAGTCATAAGGTAGACCTGGGTTCAGGTGATTTCGGCGTGGGGGGCGAGCGTCGAGGAGACCCCAGGGATGCGCTACGCCGGAAAATCCCGGGCGTATTTCGCCACCCATTCGGCGGCGGCGGCGGCTCCCGACAGCGAGCGCCCTTCCCGTTCCAGGACTTCCCGCTGGTAGTGGTGGATCTGGCAAATCTGCTCGACCATGCGCACCGCAAACTCGGTGTTGGCGTCCGCGAATTGTACACCCACCTCGTAATGGTGGTTGGTCTGGCGGCACCAGACGATGGTCCCCATCGCCTTGAAAGGTGGCTCCCGCACCGGAATCGTGATCTGGATCACGTGGCCTTGTTGGAGAGCCTCCTGAGTTTCAAAGCACAGCCCGCCGGCGCTGATATTCTTCAGCCGATGCCGCCAACCGACGTTTGGGCACGTGAGGCAATAATCCATCGGGATATCGGAGGGATGGCGAATAAAACTTCGCATGGGTCGTTCTCCAAACCAGGAAACCGTGCGGTCCGTTCCCTTGCCGCCCGCCGCCAGGGAACGCGCCGGGTTTTGTCACCGGTGGGCCGGGCCGGTGAGGGTGGCGATTTCATCCGGTAGCCCGCGCGAGTAATCGGTCGCCGGTCTCGTGGGGGTTGCCCGGGCGGTGGGCGTGGACCTGGGCCACCAGGTCCTCGGTGGCGAGGAGCGGGTCCGGGGCGTCCATCAGGTAGCGTAATCCGGTGAGCGGAGGCGGCGAGTATGTTCAACGATGTTCAGTGGCGGGTTCGGGGCTTGATCCAGATCAGCCCACCGGTTTCGCCGGCGAGCGGGCCGTGCCGGGCCGGCGCCGGGCGTAGCATGGCCTTCAGCAGTTGGGTATCCGCCGTCCAATAGGGCACGTACCACTCCCGATCCACGTCCAGGATCAGCACCTGTCCGGCGTGGGCGTCGTAGGCCCCGATCGGCGAGACATGCGGCCCATCCCAATCCCCCGTCACCATGCCCTGATTGAAATAGACCAGAATGACATCGCGGTCGGACACCTCGTTGTCGGAAAGAATCTGGCGCAGTCGCGCCAAGGTCTCGGGCTGTTCGTCCGCCGGTCGGATGACCTCGACGTCATCGTCGCGCAACTGGAACCGCGCCAGGCTTTGCCGCACGAGGGCGACCAAGCCGTCAAAAGTGACGCCACTGCCGCCCTCGGTCACCTGTTTGGTCCACTTCGCCCGACTCATCTTTTTAAGCAAGATGGATTGGGTGACGAGCCGCTGGTCGGACCGGGCCGGCAGTCCCCGCAGCGCATTCAATGCCATGACCACGCTGGCGAGCGAACAGGCGCTGGAGGTCTGTTGCGGTACGTAAAAAGGACTCAGTTTCCAGTAATCGGGCGCCGGCGCGGTGCGGAGGTACTCGGTCTGTTGGGTAATCGGCACGGCCTCTGGGCCGAACTTGGGTTTGCCTTCGAAGGCGACGCTTGAGGTGGCCCCCAGTCCGGCCAGCACCCAGGTGGTCAGGAGGAAACCGCGCATGAGATTCTGGTTCTGATTCGGTAACATGTGACAGAAGCCACTATAGGGTAGCCCATGGCCTATAGCAACGCCGACCAGCAGCATCGCCAGCGCCAACGCCAGAAGGGGGGCGCGGCCTGGTGCACGTGCAGGGCTGGGTGACGCCCGAACAGGCCGAGGCCATCCGCCGAATCATGGCGGAGGGGAGCGGGCGCGGCGTCGCGCCCGGCGCGGAGCGGCGAGTGGAGCGGAATCATCCCTAATCGCATGAGGAGCCATCGTGTTATGGGTAAAGTCACCGTGGGTGCCAAAATTCCGGGTCGGGTCCGCCGGACGCTGGATCGGGGGGATTTCTCTCTCCTGCATCAGCTCACCTGGTTCAACATGGCGATTCACAGCAACGCCGAGTATGCCAAGGGCACCTGGTTCAAGGAGCGTTCCCTGGCGGGACCCGTCATCTTCGCCGTCGCCGACGGGTTGGTCCACCACGCCGACACCCTCGCCGAGTTTCTGACCCAGAACGGCTATGAAATCTATGCGTACATCGGCGTGGACCGAATGAAGATCACCGCGCCGGTGTTGTTTGGGGATACCCTCCGGGCGGAGGCCGAGGTGGTCGATCTGCGCCCCACCCAAAACCCGGAGCGGTTCTTGTTCATCTACCAAAACAAAGCCTACAACCAGCGCGAGCAGCAGGTGATCGAATACCAGACCACCATGCTGGTGGTTAAGAAGAATCAAGAAGCGCGTCCAGTTGAGTTCCGGTAACGGCGTATTGCCGCCAAGCCTCCTGCGAGCGGCGATCCCGATCCACCTCGAACGGCGCGACCCCGCCCGTAACCGGTGGCGGTTCCAAACCATCGCGGTGCCCCAGACCCGGTTGGGCGCGTGGGCGCTGGTGGGCGAAGGCCGGGAAACCCGAACCGTGGGAGCACGAGTAAAGTCGTGATGAGAATCTGGATTGATGCCGACGCTTGTCCCGGTCCGGTCAAGGACATCGTGTTCCGCGCCGCGCGCCGGACCAGCGTGCCGGTGACGCTGGTGGCCAATCGCCCGCTGCCACTGCCGCGCTCCCCGCTGATCGCGGCCGTCCGGGTCGGCTCAGGGCTGGATGAAGCCGATCATTATTTGGCGCAAGCGGCGGGAGCCGCTGATCTGGTCATCACGGCGGACATTCCCCTAGCGGCGCGGCTGGTGGCGCGCGGCGTGGCGACGTTGAATCCGCGCGGGGAGGCGTATACCGCCGAGAATATCCAGGAACGATTGACCCTGCGCGATCTCAAGGAGGCACTGCGGTCGACGGGCGCGGCGACCGGCGGGCCGTTGCCCTACCATAACCGCGATAAACAGGCGTTCGCCAACGCCCTGGATCGCTGGCTGGCGCGGCAACGGGCGGGCGAACGCGCGCCGTAGCCAAACCGGCTGCGGCTCTACAATATCGCCATGACCCGGACCCTGTTTGACCAGGGGGCGGTCGTGTGGATGACGCTGTGACACCAAACCGCCACGGCGGCATGGCGGCATAATAATCCACCGATTCTTGGTGGCAGTGGCTATTCTCGATAACGGTCCATTTTGAGAATGATTTTAATATTCAGATTGTTAACGCATATTCTAATACCAATTCTGAATAGGTTTTCGTCATTCCCGCGAATGCGGGAATCCAGGCAGCCGCTGAAAAACTGGATACCCGCTTTCGCGGGTATGACGAACAGTATGGTTCTTGATCTGAAAAAGATAAAACCTATCGGAAAACGGTATAATGGCCGAAATGCCGCTGCAAGAGCTGCGCGCGGCTGTGAGGGCGTTTTAAGCGGGGAATCGCGAGACGCTTCCGAACCCGGCCGGCCCGCTCGCCCGCGCTGAACTCGGAAAAAATCGCTGATGGCTTCCGCCATCGCCATCGAACCAGACGGTCACCTTCCAGCCGATTCCGCCTAAACGGGGCGGACCCTCGCGCCGATTTGCCCGACGGGTGGAACCGTCAAACGGCCGTCCAGTGCGGCGTCGTGATGGCTCTCCGCGGTTGCGCTGTCCCACGATCCGAACGTTCGGCCTGTTTTCTGGCTCACTTTGCTTTAGAATTGGGACATCGCGATGCGCCAAAAGGAAAAATAATACCGTTTTCCGATAGGTTTTATCTTTTTCAGATCAAGAACCACACTGTTCGTCATACCCGCGAAAGCGGGTATCCAGTTTTTCAGCGGCTGCCTGGATTCCCGCATTCGCGGGAATGACGAAAACCTATTCAGAATTGGTATAACGCGATGATTTCGCCCGCCGATATCCCGTCCGCCGATGTCCTGATCGTCACCGCCACCAAAATCGAGAGCAAGGCGGTCCTCGATATCTTCGTCGAGTTGACCGGTCAGCCCGCCCGCATCGTGACCAAGAATCGCCGCACCTATCGCGACCTCGGCGCGGTGAGCGGAACGCGGGTGTTTCTGGCACTGACCGAAATGGGCTCGGGCGGGTTGGGCGCCTCGCAGCAGGCCGTGCAAAAAGGCATCGAGGCACTGCGGCCGGGCGCGGTGCTCCTGGTGGGCATCGCCTTCGGCGTGGACGAGAAGAAGCGGCGGATCGGCGATATCCTGATCTCGCAACAGCTTCAGCTCTACGACTTGCAGCGGGTCGGCAAAGATCAAATCGTCTTGCGCGGCGACAAGCCCCATGCGTCGCCACGATTGATCGACTATTTCCGCCACGCCGATTTGGGCTGGAATGGCGCCAAAGTCGAGTTCGGCCTGATCCTGTCCGGCGAGAAGCTGGTGGACAATCTCGACTACCGGGAGCAACTCCAGCGGTTGGCGCCGGAAGCCCTCGGCGGCGAGATGGAAGGGGCGGGCCTGTACGTGGCTTGCCAGGAGGCTCAAGTCGACTGGATCGTGGTCAAGGCCATCTGCGACTGGGGCTACAACAAGAAGCGCAACAAAGCCGCCCGCCAGCGGTTGGCCGCAGGCAACGCCGCCGCGTTCGTGGCGCACGCTCTACAGCAAGCCCCCCTGAAACGACCGGAGCTACCGATGGAACAGCCTCCCGCAGCGATCCAAAACACGGGTTCCGGCGCGGTCGCCACCGAAGGCGGCGTGGCCGCCGGGGCGGGCGGCGTGGCGGTGCGGGGGGACGTACACGGCGGCATTCACCTTCATCCCGCGCCCGCGCCGGCAACGTTTTCGCCGGCCCTGCGCGAGGACTATTTGCGGCGAGTCATGGAGCGCTGCGGCGCCCTGTCCCTGACCGGCATTGACCCGGCCGCCGCCGGGCAACGCGACACCGATCCGCAACTGCGCCTCAATGCGGTGTACACGGCCTTGCTCACCCGGTCGCCCCGACAAGAGGAGGTCGGCGACCTCGAACGGCGCGCGTCGAAAAAGTGGGCGGAGGAAGAACCCTTGCGCTCGGCGCTGGAGCAACTCGACCGGCAGCAACGGTTGGTGCTGCAAGGCGATCCCGGCAGCGGCAAGAGCACCTTCGTCAACTTTGTCGCGCTGTGCCTGGCGGGCGAAGCGCTGAAGGACGCGCAAGCCAACCTGCGCCACCTGACCGCGCCCTTGCCGGACAAGGAAGGCAAGGACGGGAAAGAACGGCAACCCTGGCGACACCGCGCGCTGCTGCCGGTGCCGGTGGTGCTGCGGGACTTCGCCGCCACCGGACTGCCCAAATACGGCGAAGCGACGGCCGAAACCCTGTGGAACTTCATCGCCCAAGAATTGAAGGCGGCCTGCCAAGCGGAATGCGTGGACTGGCTGCGGCACGAACTGCGCGAGCGAGGCGGCCTGCTGCTGCTGGACGGGCTGGACGAAGTACCCGAAGCCGAACGACGGCGAGAGCAGGTCAAGCGCGCGGTCGAAGCGTTCGCGCAAAGCTTCGGCAACTGCCGGGTGCTGGTGACCAGCCGCACCTACGCCTACCAGAACCAGGGCTGGCGGTTGCAAGGCTTCGCCGAGGCCACGCTCGCCCCCTTTTCCGACGGGCAAATCCGGCGGTTCGTCGCCCGCTGGTACGAGCTGACCGCCGACCTGGGACGCTTGCCCAAAGCGGACGCTGCCGGGCGAGCGGAACTGCTCAAACGGGCGATCTTCAACCGACCCACCCTGCACGAACTGGCCCAGCGCCCGCTGCTGCTGACCCTGATGGCCAGCCTGCACGCCTGGCGCAGCGGCGACCTGCCGGAAAAGCGGGAAGCGTTGTATGCCGAAACGGTCGATCTGCTACTCAACCGCTGGGAGCAGCGCCTGATCCAGCGCGAAGCCCAGGGCCAGTACCGGTTGATCCAGCCCAGCCTGGCCGAATACCTGAAAACCGACAAGGACCAAGTACGGGCGGTGCTGGAAGCACTGGCGTTCGAGGTGCATCGCGCGCAGCTCGATTTGGCCGGCACGGCGGACATCGCCGAGAAAGACTTGGCCTACCGGCTCTTCGATCTGCGCAACAATCCCGACGCCAACCCCAAGCGGCTGGTGGAATACCTCCGGGATCGCGCCGGGTTGCTGTACCCGCGCGGTGTCGGCGTCTACACTTTTCCCCACCGCAGCTTTCAGGAATACCTCGCCGCCTGCCACCTGACCGACGAAGACTACCCGGAGCACATCGCCGAACTGACCCGCGCCGAGCCCAATCGCTGGCGGGAAGTCGCGTTGCTGGCGGGGGCCAAAGCCGCGCGGGGCACCGCCGCCGGCCTGTGGCAACTGGCGGACGCCCTGTGCTTCCGCGAACCGGCCGACCCCGCCGCCGAACTGGCCGACATCTGGGGCGCCCAGATTGCCGCCCAAGCCCTGATCGAGACCGCCAACCTTGCCAAGGTCGGACCCGCCAACCAGCGCAAGCTGGCGCGCGTCCAACAGTGGCTGGTGAAGCTGCTGCGCGACGAGTGGCTGCCCGCCACCGAGCGGGCCTTGGCCGGCGACAACTTGGCCGCGCTGGGCGATCCGCGCTTCGATGCCGAGCACTGGCATTTACCTGCCGAACCGCTGTTCGGCTTCGTCGAAATTCCCGCTGGTCCTTTCACGATGGGCAGCGACAAGCGACGTGACGAGGAGGCAACGGACAGGGAGCTTCCGCAGCACGAGGTGAACCTGCCCGGCTACTACCTGGCGCGCTGGCCGGTGACAGTGGCGCAGTTCGCCGCCTTTGTCGAAGCCAGCGGATATCGGTCGCATGGATCTTATTCCTTGCGAGGTGTCGCGAACCATCCCATCGTGGCCGTGAGCTGGCACGATGCCTTGGCGTACTGCCGCTGGCTGAATGAGCAGTTACGCGAACTCGCTCCGAAACGACTGGCTACGGCAGACCCTCTGTCCGAATCCGAACGCCGGTTCTGGCAAGGACTCGCTGAGGGTTCCCTGGGCATCGGTTTGCCCTCCGAAGCGGAATGGGAAAAAGCGGCGCGCGGCGCGGACGGGCGGATTTATCCCTGGGACGACCAACCCGATCCCAACAAAGCCAACTATGGCGACACCGGGCTGGGTACGACCAGCGCGGTGGGCTGTTTTCCGGGCGGCGCCAGTCCTTATGGCTGCGAGGAGATGAGCGGCAACGTCCTTGAATGGACCCGCAGTCTGCTTGGTGACTATCCCTACCCCCCGGCAGGTTCGAAGCGCCAAGCGCGGGAAGACCTGAATGCGCCAGACGACGCCCGCCGGGTGCTGCGGGGCGGCGCGTTCGGCTTCAGTGCGTGGCTCGCGCGCTGCGCTTACCGCAACGACTACGTGCCCGGCTCCCGCTTCGGCGGCGGCGGGTTTCGGGTGGTGGCGTCCCCATTAGTTTTCTCTGATCGATGAAAACTCTGATCTCTGGTCGGCGTTTGGGGCGGCCGCGAGGTTAAAAGGTCATTGTGATGCGGCGTCCCCGCGATCATACTTTTGGTATGAAAACGGCGATCTCCCTACCCGACGACCTCTTTCTCGCCGCGGAGCGACAGGCGAAGCGGACGCGGAAATCCCGCAGCCAGCTCTATGCCGAAGCCTTGGCCGAATACCTGGCGCGACATGCCCCAGACGAGGTGACCGAGGCCATGAACCAAGTCGTCGAGCGGCTCGGCGAACCCCGGCCCGATCCGCTGCTGGCGGCGGCCGCGCGCCGGGTGTTCGAGCGCGCCGAGTGGTAGAGGTCCGGCAGGGGGAAGTCTGGTGGGCGGAGTTGCCGGAGCCCGTTGGGTCTGGCCCTGGGTTGCGTCGACCGGTGGTCGTGGTTCAGGGCAATCCACTGAACCGGAGCCGTATCGCCACGGTCGTCTGCGTGCCATTGACCAGCAATCTGGTTTGGGCCGACGCGCCGGGCAACACGCTGATCCCCGCCAAGACCGCCGGCCTGCCCAAAGACTCGGTGGCCAACACCTCGCAGATCATCGCCCTCGACCGGACCTTTCTGACCGACCGGGCCGGGCGGCTCCCGCCAAAACTGTTCGCGCAGATTCTCCACGGTATCGATATCGTACTGGGTCGATGATCTGGTACAGGTGGCGAGTCGGGTTTTCTACACGAATCGGAAGATTTTGAGATGGACATTGCAACCGTGGCGGCAAGCGTGACAGGCGCGCTGGTTCCGGCGCTGCCGTTTTTGGTGAAAGCCGGCGAGAAAGGCGCCGAAGTGCTCGGGCAGCAGTTGGGCGCGAGCGCGTGGGAAACCGCCAAGGCGCTGTGGCACAAGCTCCAGCCAGCGGTCGAAGCCAGTCCGACGGCGACGGCGGCGGTTCAGGACGTGGTCGCCACTCCCGAAGACACGGACGCTCAAAGCGCATTGCGGCTGCAACTCAAAAAGCTGCTGGCGGCCGATCAGGATTTGTTCGCCGGGCTGGCGCAAGTGCTGGAAGCGGCCGGCCATCCCCAACAGTATCAAGCGGCTGTTTATGGCGATGGCGCGGCGGCGCAGGGGCCGGGCGCGGTGGCCGCCGGCGAGAAAGGGATCGCCGTGGGCGGAAATGCCAGCAACATCTCGACGGTCGATCAATCCACCACCGTCAACGCTCCGGGGGCCACCTTTTACATCGGTGAAGCGCCGGTTCGCATGACCGCTGTGGACCGAAACACCACCCTAGGCCAATATCTGCAACACCTCATCAGCCGCAACCGCTACCTGCAACTGCAAGGCATTCGCGCGGGCGGCAAGCTGGTGAACGTCGAACTAGATCGAATTTACATTCGGTTGCGCACCACTCAGCAGCGGTGGGTCAGCGTCGAGGAACGCTGGCTGCGTGAGGAACGGAACCTGGCTCCTGGCGAACGCAGTCGGCTTGTAGGTCTACCCGAAGTTGTGACCGAAACCGTCACTGTCACCGTCGAAACGGCGCTCGCCCAAAACTTGCGCCTGGTGGTCTTGGGTGATCCGGGCAGCGGCAAGACCACCCTACTGCGTTACCTGGCCCTGAGCTATGCCCGCGACTGGGCGGAGAATGGCCGGCGAATCCAGAATAGCCTGGATTCAGCCGAACCCCGACGACTTCCGATCTTGTTGCCGCTACGCCAAATCGGCCGCTTTCTCCAGTCCAAGCCCGACGACGGCACCGAAGGCTGTACCCGGCTGTTGGAGTTTCTCCTCGGCGCGCTGAAAAACGAACGCATCGCGCTGCCCGACGATTTTTTCGATGCCTGGCTGGCGAATGGCGAGGCCGTGATTCTACTCGATGGTCTGGATGAGGTTGCCGATCCCGAGCTGCGCCGGCGCGTGGCGCGTCTGGTGGAGGATTTCACGCGGGCGTATGCCCAATGTCGCTTCGTGGTGACCAGCCGGATCGCCGGATACATCGGCGCGGCCCGGTTGGGTGAGTCCTACACGGCGACCACCGTGCAAGATTTTACGCGAGACGACATCGCCCAGTTCCTCGCCCATTGGCACCAGATGATCGCCGTAGGGCAGATGGGTGAGGGTGACAGCGTCCTGGGCTACGCCGCCGAACAGACCCGGCAACTGCTGGACGCCATCGACCACAACCCGCGTATCCGCGACCTGGCCATCAATCCGCTGCTGCTGACCGTGATCGCGCTCGTCCACCGCGACCGGGTCAAGCTGCCCGACCGGCGGGCCGAGCTGTACGCCGAGGCGGTGGACGTGCTGCTGGGCAAGTGGGATGAGGCGCGGGGGGTGCAGGAGACCGCCATCCTGCCGGACGGCCGCCCCTTCGATACTGGCGACAAGCGTCTGCTGTTGCAGGATGTGGCCCTCGCCCTGCACGAGCAAAAGCGCAAGGACATCGCGGTGGCTGATTTGCGGGCGATGTTGCGCGCGCATTTCGCGGATTGGCTGGGTGACCGGCGCACGGCCGAGCAGGCGGTGAATCGCTTTCTCGCGGTGATCGAGGAGCGCGCTGGCCTGCTGCTGGCCCGCGACGAAGGGCTCTATTCATTCTCTCACCTCACCTTTCAGGAATACCTGGCGGCGCTGGGCATCGCCGCCCGCAACGACGCGGTGGCTTATACCCTGCAACGCATCCACGATCCCTGGTGGCGCGAGGTGATCCTGCTCGAAGCGGGTTATCTCAGCACCCAGAGCAAGGAGAAAACTAGCGGGCTCGTGCGCGCCATCGCGGATCATGCCAAGGAGCCCGAGCCGTACCACAACCTGGTGCTGGCCGCCGAATGCCTGCGCGACGTGGGTGGTAGCCGCGTCCAGGGCAACCTGGCGCAGGACATCCCACGCCGCCTGCGCCAACATCTCGAAAAACCGCCGCCGCTCCTGGCGCGCTGGTTCAAGAAGCTGGGGGCGAAAAGCTGGATCGAACAGCGCGCCAAGGCGATGGATGCCTTGGTGCGGGCCGGCTCGGGTTTCTGGACACCGCCTTACGGCGAACCGGAATGGGTGGAGATTCCGGCCGGGGAATTCTGGATGGGCGAGGGCAGCGAGTTGCATCAAGTTCGGCTGGATGCCTATCGGATCGCCCGCGTTCCGATCACCAACGCCCAGTATCACCTGTTCGTCCAGGCCACCGGATACCCAGCCCCGGAACACTGGCGGGAAGACCGCCCACCCAAGGGGTTCGAAAGCCATCCGGTGGTCTATATAACCTGGCAAGATGCGATGGCCTATCGCCGCTGGCTGAGCGAGAGGACGGGAAAGCTTATCACTCTGCCGAGCGAGGCCGAGTGGGAAAAGGCCGCGCGGGGCGACAAGGATCAGCGCGAATACCCGTGGGGCGATACCTTCGAGGCCACCCGCTGCAACAGCAGCGAGTTAGGGTTAGGCGATACAACGCCTGTGGGAATCTTCCCGGAAGGCGCCAGCCCCTTCGGTTGCCTGGATATGGCCGGCAACGTCTGGGAATGGACCCGTAGTCTCTATGAAGACTATCCCTATCCACCGGCGGGCCCAAAGCGACAAGGGCGGGAAGAACTGGATGCGTCAGACGACGCCAGCCGGGTGCTGCGGGGCGGCGCGTTCGACTTCTTTGCGAGGTACGCGCGCTGCGCCTCCCGCTACGACTTCTCGCCCGGCGACCGCTACGGCAGCCGCGGTTTTCGGGTGGTGGCGTCCACGCTCTCCGACTCCGGGAACGCCTGGCGGGGTTTCGCGCCCTTCCGGGCCGAGGAGAATGGCGGGGTCCGTTCCTGGCCGCGTCCCCCAGCGAATGCGGGGCCGGGCGAATAGCAACCGCCCCGTCCCCTGGTCATCCTGGGACTGGGCTTTCTTTCTGGCCAACCATCCGAGGCTGCGTCGGTGGGCAGCGATGGTCGGTCTAGCGGAAATCGCCGGTTGGGACAATCTGTTCCTGGCGTTCCGAAAGGCCAGCAAAGGCAAGCGAGGTCGTCCCGAAGTCGCGGCCTTCGAATACCGCCTGGAAGATCACCTGGTCGAGCTGAGTAGCGCGCTGCGCGAACGCCGCTATCGGCCTGGTCCCTACGCCAGCTTCTACATCCACGACCCCAAGCGGCGGCTGATCAGCGCCGCGCCTTTCCGGGACCGGGTGGTGCATCATGCGCTTTGCAACCTCATCGAGCCGGTGTTCGAGCGCGGCTTCGTGGCCGACAGCTATGCCAACCGAGTCGGCAAGGGAACCCATCGCGCTCTGAATAAAGCGCAGCAGTATGCCCGGCGGTTCGGCTACGTGCTGCAAGTCGATGTGCGACAGTTTTTTCCCAGCGTGGACCACGCCCTCCTGCGCGCCAGCATGGCGCGCAAACTCTCGGATGCCGGTGTTCTCTGGTTGATCGACCGAATCCTGGCGAGCGGCGTGGGCGTTCTGGCCGAGGAATACCGGATGGTCTACTTTCCCGGCGACGATCTGTTCGCGGTCAACCGGCCGCGCGGCCTGCCCATCGGCAACCTGACCAGCCAGTTCTGGGGCAACGTCTACCTTGATCCCCTGGATCACTTCGTCAAGCGCGAGCTGCGCTGTCCGGGCTACGTGCGCTACGTCGACGACCTGCTGCTGTTCGGCAAGGAGAAAGTCGCCCTATGGGACTGGCGAGACGCCTTGGTGGAACGGTTGGCCGCCCTGCGTCTGACCTTGCATCCCGGCGCCCATCCCCGGCCGGTCGCGGAGGGTATGCCGTTCCTGGGGTTTACCGTGTATCCCGACCGGCGGCGGCTCAAGCGGCGCAAGGGCGTGCAGTTCCAGCGGCCTGGTTCGAGCCTGGGAAGCGGGCGAGCTGGACGCCGAGACGCTGGCGGCCAGCCTGTCGGGCTGGGTGAATCACGCGCGACACGGCAATACCGTGGGGCTGCGCAAAGCCGTGTTGAGCCGCATTCCCGAGTCGCTCGCTCTATACTTGTAGCGATTTTCTTAAATGCAATCGGCATGAATCGGAGGCTTCCAAGATGGACATTGCAACCGTGGCGGCAGGCGTGACGGGCGCGCTGGTTCCTGCGTTACCGTTTTTGGTGAAAGCGGGTGAAAAGGGTGCCGAAGTGCTCGGGCAGCAGTTGGGCGCGGGCGTGTGGGAGACCGCCAAGGCGCTGTGGCGCAAGCTTCGGCCGGCGGTCGAGGCCAGCCCGACGGCGACGGCGGCGGTTCAGGACGTGGTTGCCGCTCCCGGGGACGCGGATACTCAAGCCGCACTGCGGGTGCAGCTTAAGAAGCTGCTGGAAGCCGATCAGGATTTGTTCGCCGGGCTGGCGCAAGTGCTGAAGGCGGCTGGCCATCCCCAGCACTATCAAGCGGCCAATTTCGGCGACGGAGCCATCGCCCAAGGTCCGGGCGCGGTGGCCGCCGGCAAAGGTGGAGTCGCCGTCGGCGGTGATGTTCACGGCGGTGTGCGGATCGGTGGAACCGAATTTATCGGGACAGCAATACAACCCGATAAACCTTGGCCACGGTAAGGGTAGGGGTAAACGCAACCACGCAACGCTTGATCTGACCGTTATGTTGTTTCTCAATCTTTAGCTCGACTGTAAGTGATCAGAAAAGAGGCGTTTTTTTATGTCGGAACGAGCGAAACACCCTGTGTGGGGACTGTACGATCAACTGCGTACAGCCCGTCTCAATGTCAAATACTATGGGGTTAAACTTTACAGAGCAGAGCGAGTTGGCTTCGCTTTGGATTTTATCCTTATGGTGGCGGCCCCCTCATCAACTGTGGCGGGACTTTGGTTTTGGAATTTTCCAATAGGGGAGATTATCTGGCGATATTTTGGGATCATAGCAGCATTGGCAGCTCTTCTCAAACCGCTCCTGTCTCTTTCGAAGAAAATTAAAAATTATAGCGACATTCTAGCTGGTTATAGAATTCTCGAACACGAGTTATCGAGTATTAAAGAACAGGTAATGCTTTCTGGTATCTATAATAAAAAAATGCAGGAGAAATTTCTTAGGATCTTGGAAAAAGAGAAGGATTTAATAGCTAAAGATCCAGATAGTACGATAGACCAAAAGTTGAGGAGAAAGTGTACAGTTGAAGTAAACGAAGAGCTACCAGCGCAAGGATTTTTTGTACCGGCCGACTGAGAAGATTGGTACAGAGAGTAAATATGCGCAAAGTTTTTCAGGAGTTGGCAAGCAGGGTAGCCGTTGTACTCGGCAAAGTTCGCGGTCCGGGCGCCATCGCCCAAGGCAACGGAGCGGTCGCGGGCGGGCGGCATGGCGGCTGGCGGAGATATTCACGTTCATCATCATCCAGCACCTGCTATGGAAACGGTTTCGCCGACCCTGCGCGAGGCTTACGTGCATCGGGTCAAGGAACAGTGCGGCTACCTATCCCTGGCGGGCATCGATCCCGCCGTGGCTAACCCGCGCGATACCGAATCCCAGCTCAGCCTCGACGCCGTTTACACGGTCCTGTTGACCCGCTCGCCCCGCGAACGCGCGGAGGAGGGGAGCGCGAAAGCTTCGCAACGCCTCCCGGACCGCGACGAACCGCCGTTGTCCGCCCTGGAACAACTCGACCGCCATCCCAAACTGGTGTTGCAGGGCGATCCCGGCAGCGGCAAAAGCACCTTCGTCAACTTCGTCGCCCTGTGCCTGGCGGGCGAAGCGCTGAAGGACGCGCAAGCCAACCTGCGCCACCTGACCGCGCCCTTGCCGGACAAGGAAGGCAAGGACGGGAAAGAACGGCAACCCTGGCGACACCGCGCGCTGCTGCCGGTGCCGGTGGTGCTGCGGGACTTCGCCGCCACCGGGCTACCGGAACGCGGCGAAGCCACGGCCGAAACCCTGTGGACCTTCATCGCCCAAGAGTTGAAAGCAGCCTGCCAGGCGGAATGCGTGGATTGGTTGCGGCACGAACTGCGCGAACACGGCGGCTTGCTGCTGCTGGACGGGCTGGACGAAGTGCCGGAAGCCGAGCAACGGCGGGAACAGATCAAGCAAGCGGTCGAGGATTTCGTCAAGAGCTTCGGCAAGTGCCGGGTGCTGGTCACCAGCCGCACCTACGCCTACCAGAACCAGGGCTGGCGGCTGCAAGGTTTCGCCGAAGCGACGCTCGCCCCCTTTTCCGACGGGCAAATCCGCCGCTTCGTGGCCAATTGGTACGCTCACATCGCCGGTTCGGGACGGCTGGGCCAAGAAGATGCCGCCGGGCGAGCGGAACAGCTCAAGCGAGCCATTTTCGCCCGACCCGCCCTGTACGAGTTGGCGCAACGCCCGTTGCTGCTGACCCTGATGGCCAGCCTGCACGCCTGGCGTGGCGGCAATTTGCCGGAAAAGCGGGAAGCGCTGTACGCCGAAACCGTCGATCTGCTGCTCAACCGCTGGGAACAACGCCTGATCCAGCGCAAAGCCCAGGGCGGGTACCGGCTGATTCAGCCCAGCCTGGCCGAATACCTGAAAGTGGATCAGGCCAAGGTGCGCGGGGTGCTGGAAACACTGGCGTTCAAGGTGCACCAAGCGCAACCTGAACTGACCGGCACGGCGGACATCGCCGAAGATCCTTTGGCCGGTGGCTTGCTGCGGCTGAGCAACGATCCCGCCGTGAAAGGGAACCCGGCCCTGCTGATGGAATACCTCCGGGATCGGGCCGGCGTGCTCTATCCTCGTGGCGTCGGGGTTTACACCTTTCCGCACCGCGGCTTCCAGGAATATTTGGCGGCCTGCTACCTGACCAAGGTCAATTATCCTTACGAGGTTGCCGGACTGGCTCGCGTCGATTCCGACCGCTGGCGCGAGGTGGCGCTGTTGGCTGGGGCGAAGGCGGCCAAAGGCGCTCCTTTCGCGCTTTGGTCGCTGGTCGATGCGCTCTGCACCCAGGAGCCTGGCGATTCGGCCGCTACGGCCGATATCTGGGGCGCCCAGATTGCCGCGCAAGCTCTGGTCGAAAGCGTCGATCTATCGTGTATCAGCCTCGCCGATCAACCCAAGCTCGCCCGCGTCCAGCGCTGGTTGGTCAAGCTGCTGCGTGACGAGCGGTTGCCCGCCACCGAACGCGCCTTGGCCGGCGACAACCTGGCCGCGCTGGGCGACCCGCGCTTCGACGCCGAGCACTGGTATCTACCCGCTGAATCACTGTTTGGCTTCATCGAAATTCCCGCTGGTGATTTCGGGATGGGCGAGAGCCCACCGCACCGGGTTTCCCTGCCGCAATACTACTTGGCCCGCTGGCCGGTGACGGTGGCGCAGTTCGCCGCCTTTGTCGAAGCCAGCGGATATCGGTCACATGGATCTTATTCCTTGCGAGGTGTCGCGAACCATCCCGTCGTGGCCGTGAGCTGGCACGATGCCTTGGCGTACTGCCGCTGGCTGAACGAGCAGTTACGCAAACTCGCCCCGGAACGGCTGGCCACGGCAGACCCTCTGTCCGAATCCGAACGCTGGTTCTGGCAAGGACTCGCCGAGGGTTCCCTGGGCATCAGCTTACCCTCCGAAGCGGAATGGGAAAAAGCGGCGCGCGGCGCGGACGGGCGGATTTATCCGTGGGGAAACGAACCCGACCCCAATCGCGCCAACTACAGCAAGACCGGTCTCAATATGACCAGTGCCATGGGCTGTTTCCCCGGCGGCGCCAGCCCGTATGACTGCGAAGAAATGAGCGGCAACGTCCTTGAATGGACGCGCAGTCTATTTGATAACTATCCCTATCCTCCGGAAGGTCCGGAGCGTCAGGCGCGGGAAGATCTGAATGCGCCAAACAACGCCAGCCGGGTGCTGCGGGGCGGCGCGTTCTTCATCATTGCGAGGAGCGCGCGCTGCGCCTACCGCTTCGACTTCGCGCCCGACTCCCGCAGCGACTACTACGGTTTTCGGGTGGTGGCGTCCCCATTGGTTTTCTCTGATCGATGAAAACTCTGATCTCTGGTCGCGCTGCACCCGGCGGCGGACGAGTTTCGGCGGCACTATGCACGGAAGCTCCCCCTTCGGCGAACGGGCCATCCTGAAACGGATGTTTGCCACTCTGACCCACGCCGGCGGCGGTTGATTATCAGCAAGTTCGAACCTATCTTTATTATTCCGAGGGCGCGGGTAGGAGAACATCATGATGCAACGCATCGTTGATTTGCGATCGGTCGCCGGATGGAACGGCATCGTGGCGCTGGACCGCTGGGCAATCCGCCAGTTTGAGGATGAGTTCGAAGCACTCTACCGCCATGTCCGCCGGCGGATCGCCGACATCCAGCCCAAACCTTGCGCCTGCGGCTGTGGCGATTGTGACGACGCGCCGGATGACCTCATCGCTGACGCGCTGGAGACTGCGGGCCTGCCTATTCCTCACGCCGAACGCCGGCGCTTCGAACGTGCGTTCGGCCGCGACCTCAGTGCGGTGCGGCTGCACATGGGCGCAGCGGCGGACCGCGCCACGAGTGATTTGGGCGCGCAAGCCTTTGTTTTGGGCGATGGCATCGTGCTCGGCAGCGAAGCCATCGCGGCGATGGCGGCCGACGACGGCGCTTTGCTGGCGCATGAAATTGTCCATGTCCTCCAGCAAAGAACTGGCCTCGGATATGACAGACGCCTGTTCAGTCGCGACCGGCTCGAAGCGCAGGCGATCGCCGCTCAACGGGCTTTTGCCGCCGGACTGACTCCAGCGCTGACCCTCTTACCCGCTCCACGGCGGGTTCAAGCCGTCAATCCGATCATAGCGAAATGTGGTTCGGTGTGCGCCGAGGTGATCATGGACACCCGCAGGCCGGACCCTGTGCCGTGTGGCCTGGTCGATTGCGGCTTCACGCAGTCCACCGCTTATAAGTGGTACCTCATAACAAGCTGGTGCGTTTTCTCGTGCGCGATGAACCGCTATGCCGCGTTCATCCTCAACACGCGGTTCGGAAAGGTCGGCCCGATCTTCGTCAACGGCAACAACTAGGCGGGGCAACATGATTACCAGCGACCTATTCTCTGGCGATGCACAGATCCTGAAGGCAGCCACCAACGCGCCGCCTTTGCAGATGGGCGCGACGGGTTCGGGCGTCAAACTGCTGCAATTGGCTCTGATCGCCCTGGGCGCCCAGATGCCGTCTTCGACCCAGGCGGGGCAAAGCGCGCCCGATGGCATATTCGGCCGCGAAACGCGCGCGGCGGTGATCGCCTTTCAATCGGCGAACGGTCTGGCGCAAGACGGCATCGTGGGGCGCATGACGCTCGCGGCGCTCGACGCGAAAATACGGCCGATTCAGGCGGCTCTTCAGGCCCAAGCCAGGACGAATCTCTATAACGCCGTGAGGTGCTTTCGCTTCGGCACCGGCCCGGCTGGCAACCCGGGCGCGCGACAGGCGATGGAAAAGGCGCTTCAGGAACTTGTCTCTCTCATCGGTAGCGACGCCAGCAGCGCGGGCAGGTCGCTTGAGTACATGCTGCGCGGCCGCTAGGACTCCGCCGGCCTAGTGGGTTGCCGCAAAAGTTTTGATAAGTTAAGCCCCTGCCGAGTTGGCCGAGTCTTCGGTAGGCTCGATGATGGGATAGAGGCGTTTGAGCTTGGTCCGGGCCACCTCGGTACTGAATTACCAGTGAATTTTGGTCTGGCGCGCGTTGCGTGGTCCCTGCCAGGCCGCGATCTCTTGGCGCAAGACGTCCAGGCTGGGGATGCGGCGATCCAGGCACTGACCGCCCAGTACGGCCAACTCGCACTCGGCCATGTTGAAACCGAATGCGTTCCGCCGTGGGGAAGTGAGGTGGAACCCATTATCCAGACAACTTTTGGTCGAATTTAAGGTGGTGCCTCTGCGTTTGTTGGTGACAGGATGATGGCCCGGTCGGCATACACCTCGGCGGGTGTACGGGTAGAGGCGGTGATCGGGGTCGGAGCGCGACAGCGCCGGTTTGGGGTAGATCGCCGCCAACCCCATCTGCCGCATCAATCGCCTCACCCGCTTGCGATTCACCGCGTAGCCAGACCGGCGCACACCGCCGTCACCCGCCGGCTGCCGTAAAACGGATGGGCCGTGTATTCCTCATCCAGGTGGCGCATCAGGTCCACTGGGGGTGGGCTAAGTTTTTCTCCACCGGTTCTGGGCGATTTCCTGATCGGTAAGATCCTTGCTGGAAATCACCTCATGATCCCTCGCCCGGATCGGCAAGGAACGGTCGCGTCTGTTGGACTTTTTGAAAACCCTCGCGCAACCTGCGGCAACGCCGGCAGTTTTTGAGGTGGTGCTGTTCCGCGCCCGACAGTTCTTCGCCATCGCCATGGGCCAATTCCCGAAGCCGGTCAAAGGACAAACACTCCACCGTCGCCACGCGGCGATCTAGTTCCTGACGGGTGTATTCTTGCCAATCGGCGAACACGCGCTCGAAATACCCCTCATTCATGGTTCGGTCCTCTCAGGCTACTCATCGCCCTTCGGTCATCTTGTTCGAAACATGCTTGAAGCTTCCGCTTCGCGGTGTTGAGGATGTTGCCCACTCCACCAACCGTATGAATGCCCAATGGACCGGTGCGGTCCACGATTTCCCTGATTTTTTTCCCTCCATCGGCGGCCAGTGTTTCCGCCACCTCCACCTCGCTCCAACCCATCTCCCTCAGCAGTTTCGACACCTCGACGTCCGGCAGATTGCCCGGAAAGCGCAAGACGATGACCAGACGCTCCTTGGGCTGGAGTTGGCGGATGCACTCTCTCAGCACGGCGCGCTCCGCCTCTCGCAACAGTTCGCCGAGGGGATCTCGTGATATCGGGTCCGAATCGAGGCTCATGTCCGAACTGATCGAGTCTCTCAACTTATCCTTTCTCAGCCTGTCGAGCGCCGCGTTGCGGGTGCAGGTGATCAGATAGGCGCGCACGGTGTTGGGCCGGATCGCGTCCAAATCGGTCAGATGCTTGTGGAGCGCGATGAAGGCCAATTGCACCGCGTCCTGAGCGTCGTCCCAGTCCAGTAGCAGACCATAGGCGATTTTCAACAACAGCCGCTCGTACCGTTTGACAATCTTTTCGAAGGCTCGCGAGTTCCCGGTTCGGGCCGCCAGCAATAAATCCTCATCGGAAGGCTCGGGGCCAAGGCGCGCGGATTCCACGGTTCCTCCTGTCGGGTTGGGGTCAAGGCATCAATTTACCTTATTTCCCTTCCCTTAAGTTCCCTTCTGTGACAGGCGCTTGAAGGCGCGGCCTTGAAACCCAGAAGCCATGTTGTCCACCCCACACCCGTCATTCGCTGCCTGGTCGAGCGACGGGAGATCAGCTACCGCGCCCACGCTCACTGTCAGCGCCCATAGCCAGTTCGTCGGGCTGGAGGCGAACCACCCCTCCCCAACCGCGCGCGGCGGTTCCATCCGGGTAAACGCGCTAATCCCGATTTTTTCACCTTGGACGAAAAGATTGGCGATTTTTATTTCCGTGGGTCGAAGGCGTGAAAAAACGCGAGGGGCGCCGTTATTGAGTCATGGATTGCAGCTTTTTCGTATGGCAACCGTTCACACTTCATCTCCCGCTGGCGAAAGAAAGAAGTTGATAAGCGAGGTATGAATTTATGTCTCCGGGCTGGACCGTTCATGTCGACCCATTCAAGAGCTATAATATTGTTGATACGGTTTGATTCGTCGGTTACAAATTAGCTTGAGCAAAAAGGCTGAGCGAATAAGTCGGTTATTCGATCCTCTTCCCAACCTACCCCCAAGAAGACTCTCCGAATAAGGAAGCTGTGATGGCCCTGCAAAAAACTCGAAAAATGCTTGAAGAGTCCGATGAACAGGAACCCTTTGAGTTGATTAGTCTGCTCGGCATGGGTGGTTTCGCTCAGACCTACAAGGCGCGCGTTCTGGAAGAAGAACTTAAAGAAGAGTTCGGCAGCGATATCGTTGCCTTGAAGATACCGCTTGACCGCCAAAAGGAGCGCGTTTTGCGGCGTGAACTGGAGATGAACGCCATACTCCATGTTCGCTTGCGTAAAATTCAGTCGGTCAATCTGGTTCGCTATCTCGGCTTCGCCGTGTTCCGTAATTCCATCGTCATGGTGATGCAGTTTGTGTCGGGTGGAAATCTGCGGAAGATTCTCGGCAAGATCGGCGCGCAAAAGCCGTTGCCCATCGACCAGGCGATTCGCATCACCGAGGGAGTGCTTTCCGGTCTCGTCATCCTGCACAAGGAGCAGATCTTCCATCGCGATATCAAACCTGAAAATATCCTGCTTGATGGCGATACGCCCATGATCGCCGACCTCGGAATCTCACGGATGCTTGATTCAGGTGAAATCGCCATTACAACGGCTGGAACGCCGTACTACATGTCTCCCGAAATCTGGCGTGGGGGCGCTTCTTTTCCGTCGGACATCTGGTCGCTGGGCGTCACATTCTACGAAATGGTTACCGGGCACCTACCGTTCGGTGGCGGAGGACGAATAGCCGACGGCGGTGAAATGCCGATCGGGCGCATACTTGAGGAAATCTGTCGTGCGGAACCGATACCACCAAAGGAACTGCGCCCCGACCTGCCGCAATCACTCAACGACTTCATTCTTCGATCACTGCAACGCGATTCGAGTCAGCGCGGCACCGCCGAGGAGATGCTCGATGCGCTGCGAACAGCGCGTGGCCACTCGACCGATGACGAAATCGAGCATGAACTGGGGTCCATTCGCGTGCAAATCAGCGCGATGAAATCACCGGCCGATGTCGCCGACATTGAGGAGCGCCTCAAGGAATTGCTGGAGAAATGCCCGAATCAGCCCAGAATTCATCAACATTTGGGCGAATTTTACAACCGATGCCAGCGTTATCCGGAAGCGATTGCTGTCTTCGAAAAAGGTATTCAAACGAATCCAGACAATGCGCTGCTGCATTGGGATCTCGCGCTTGCCTTGCAAAGAAAAGGACAGAAAAAGAATGCCGCGCGACATTTGGAACTGGCAATGGTGCTTGGGCTAGACGCCAGCCTGCACCGTCACGCTTCAATCCTGCTTAAGGTTCTTCAGGGTGGTTAAAAATGCCATTTACCATTCCCTTCATCGCGCTGGCTCGAAACGACAACCCGTTCGAAATCGACGAAACGCCGATCCCGTTGCATGCATGGAGCGGCCAGGAATCCGATCCACTGACCAATCTTGAAAGCGATATTCGCCGCTTGCTGCGCGAACGCGCCGAAGCGCGCTTCGCCGTCGACGAAGCACGCAAGCAAAATGAGGAGACGCAACGCAAGTTTCTACTGGAGACACTCGACATTCTCGATGCCTTTGATCGTGTCTTTCGCAATATTCATCAAAAGGAAGATCAGGTCACCAAGCAGATGAAAATCTGGATCAACAACTTCCGCACCGTGCGCCGCATGTTGGAAAAGATGCTGACCGAGCATGGCGTCACGCCGATCTTGAATCTGGATGGCGGATTCGATCCGGTTTGGCATCGGGCCATCGAAACGGTGAATGACCCTGCGCACCCCGATGGGTTCATCGTTGAGCAGGCGCGGTGTGGCTATCTCTGGAACGGAGCGACCCTGCGCAAGGCTGAAGTTGTCATCGTCCGCAACGATGACGCCAATGTCATCAATCAAACCTGAACCTGAAAACCGGAGGAGATGAAGGTCATGGGAAAAATGGTGGGAATCGACTTGGGAACCACGAACACGGTGGTCGCGATCATCGACGGGCCGCGGCCTCGAGTGTTGGACAGCCAGGAAGGCAAGCCCCAGATTCGGTCGGCCGTCAGCTTGAAGAAACGCAAGGGCAGGAAGGGTGAGGCAGGGACCGAGGAGATTCTGGTGGGCGACGCGGCGGTCGACAACTGGGGAATGGCGCCCAAGGACACGGTGCTGTCGGTCAAGCGCTTGATGGGGCGCGGCGTGACCGATCCCGAGGTGCAACGGATTCGCCAGCGGGCGACCTATGCGGTGGTCGAGCCCAAGGAGGGCACCAAGGACAGCGTTCGGGTGGTCATCGGCGGCAGGCAATACTCGCCGATCGAGGTGTCCGCGATGATCTTGCAAAAGGTGAAGGAAACCGCGGAGTTCCGGCTGGGCGAGCCGGTGACCCACGCGGTGATCACCGTGCCGGCCTATTTCAGTCAGATTCAGCGCGACGCAACCCGCAAGGCGGGTCTCAAGGCAGGATTGAAGGTTATCAAAGTTCTCGACGAACCGACGGCGGCGGCGGTCGCGTTCGGGGTGGAGTCGCCCGATGAAAAACCGCGCACGCTGGTCGTCTACGACTTGGGCGGGGGCACTTTCGACGTGTCGGTCCTGATGATGGCCGGCAATGTGTTCGCCCCGTTGAATCTCGAAGGCGATATGTGGCTGGGCGGCGACGACTTTGACCAGAAGATCATCGATCACGCGCTCCGGCACATCAAGAACGAATACGACCTCGACCCCAGCCAGGACGGCCGGTTCATGGCCGAACTGCGCAAGGCGGCGCAAACCGTCAAGGAACGGCTGACCGCCGCCAATAGCGCCGACCTGCTCATCACCGGCCTGTTGCGCGACGACGACGACAACCTGCTCGATGTCGATCTGGAAATCACCCGCAAGGAATTCGAGCGGATGATCGTTCCGCTGGTGGGCCGCTATCGGGAATGCGCCTGCGGCGCCGCGAACCTGCGCGAAGACACTCGCTGCGCCCAATGCGGGCAGCCACTGCGCGGTCCCGAGCGGGTCGGCAAATCGCTCCAGTTGGTTCACGATGCGATCCAGAACGCCAGTCTGACCGCCGATCAGGTCGACTACGTGCTGATGGCCGGCAACTCGACCATCGTGCCGTTGGTTCAACGTGAAATAGAGGCGGAATTCGGGTCGGAGAAAGTGCTCCGCACGATCCACCCCAAGCATTGCGTCGCCCTCGGCGCGGCGATTACCGCGCGGTGGGTCGGCGATCGCGTGATCTGCCAGGCCCCCGATCCCGCCGATCCGAAACGCGAGTGCGGTCATGTCAACGACACCGACGCGCAAGCCTGCGCCAATTGCGGCGCCAAACTCGACAGCAACATCGACGACGTGAGCGGCGAATCCGCCCCGGCTCCTCCCACGGGCATCGCGCCTTACAGCTACGGGACGCAGACGGCTGGAGACAAGTACAACGTCTTCATTCAAAAGGGCGATCCTTATCCCACCGAGGATCCAAAGCCACAAACCTTTTACACCCGCATTCCGAATCAACGGATCGTCAGTATTCCGGTCTACGGCGGTGACCATTTCGAAAAAGCCAGCGCCAACGAGTTGCAAGGCCAGGCGCTGGCATTGCTTCCAGCGGCGTTGCCGCAAAAGACCCCCATCCGGATCCAGCTTGTCCTTGACGGCGACGGTGTATTCCAAGTGGAGGCTTGGCTTGGGGACGGAACCCGCCTCAATCCTTGGGTCGTGGCCGGTGAATCCGACGCCAAGGCTATCGAAAACCTGGAGCAACTTAACCAGCGACTGGTCGATCCAGCCACCAGGCAACGTCTCCCTAAGGTCGTTGCCGCGGCGGAACGCGAGCGCGACCGGGTTTATGTGCGGTTACAGCGGCATGAGTTTGACGAGGCGCTTCATGACATCGTGGAAATCAACCACGGATTGGACAACCCCCTTCCCGACGATGAGGATTTGCGGGAGAAGGCTGCAAATCTCATCCGATTCGCTGAGTTTGTCATGAGTCAGTATGGCGAGCTCATGACGGACCCGAATCAAACCTATCAACTGACCCGCGTCGTCGAGGCAACCAGGAAGGCGCTTGATGCGAATGACCCGCGCAATCTGCAAGCGCAAGTCAACGCGCTCGACAAGGCGACCGACGCCATTCCGGATGTCATCAGGCTTTTCCTGGGGATAAGAAGCGCCATTCTCTCGCGTATCCAGCCACGTGATCCCAGAAAGGCCGCTGGCCTGCTCAGGGAAGTGGAGGAGATTGAAAATGGGCTCAAGCGACAGGATTTTCAAGCACTCGGCAAACTGAATGGGCTTGCCGAGCGCATCGGACAAGCGATCCAAGAGGTGGTGCCTGGCGGTGCTCGTTGCTCACAGGGTCATCCAACTCAAGGAAAGCGATACTGCCCAACCTGTAACGAAGATACTTGGGGCTTGGGTCATTTGTGATCCAACTCCTTTAAAAAATGCCATCATTTCTACTCCTCGCTCGTAAGTTGGCGAGGAGTTCCCATGCCATTTCCAAAAGTGACGAGAAAACGCTGAGAAAGGCGTGCCGCGATGAAAGACCCACTTCAGAAACAACCGACTCCCTACGAGATTTTGAGCGTCAGCCCCGACGCTACGGCAAAAGAAATTGACGACGCTTTTAAAAAAGGACTCGGCAAAAGTAAGAACGTAAAACAAAAGCAAGACGCCAGGCAATTTCTCCTCAACCGACCATTGGATCGCGCGCTGCTCAATCTTTTTTTGTACGACGACGCGGTGCTGGAGAAGCTCGATCCCAATCCACTCCATGATCCTGACGCTCTCGATGTCTCGCGGCGCGCGGAAACCGCCCGGAAGTGGCGCAAGCAGTTTCGTCATAATGCGTTTCCCGATCCAGGAATCGCCCGCGCGCTCGGTATTCTGTGGTACTGGTCGGCGTGCCAAACCTCCGAACGGTTCGCCGAAACGGGTGAACAGGGCGATGAGGGCGGTATTCCAGCATGGCAGGATTCATGGGAATCGGCCATGGGTTACTGGGCCTTCGTCATCACGACCCCCGACTTCTGGGCCGAAAACCGCCCGCCTCCCTCGTTAAGCCAGGACGATATTCGAGCGGGTGTGCAACAACGCATCGCATCGGATTTGCATCGCTTCACCCAACTTCAACGCGATGCGGGACACGCCGAGGCGGCGGATCGCTTCCAGCAGCTTGAAATGGACCTCGCCAGGGAACTGGAAACCGCGAAAACGCTGCTCGACGCCGAGGCAAAAATTAATAAAAAGTTCCTCTGCCTTGGAAACATGATGCTCGTTCGGATGGGGTTGGTCGAGCAAATCGTGGCCTATATTGACGAAAGGCTCGGCAATCCTTCCCCCAAGGACACCAAAAAATTTCTTGATCTTCTACACAAGCTTAAGGAAGACCTTTCGTCTTACGGCAAGATCGCGACGCTCGTGCGGAACGGTCGCTTTGAAGCGGCGATCAATCAGATCGAAAGCCTGTCGCCCAACGAACGGGAATTGCCCGAAGTTCTTGGGTTTGAGGCGCAAGCCCGTTTTCAGTTCGGGCAGCAGCTTGCCAGCGTCAATAAGCTTGATGAGGCCCTCGCCTGCTGGGAACGGGCGCTGCAATGCGCTCAGTCCGATAACCTGCGACGAGAAATTGCCGAGGCGGCGGAAACGGCTTGTATCAATGTTTCCACACAAAATCCACCTCGGGACGAGGCCATCCACGTTTTCGAGAGTGGCTTGCGAATCGCTCCACACAGCGAGAAGTTGCGACTTAGACTCGCCGATCTGCTCACGCAGCGCGGCATCGACGCAGTGAATGAGGCTAAGAAAAAGGCGGAAAAGGAAGGCCAGCCGAGCGAGGAGACGCTTGGGATGGCCAAGCGTGGAATCGCCGATCTCAGGCGTGCCGCGAAGGAACTCGGATCCGAACGCGCGGCGGAGCAATACAAAGCCGCGCGTGAGGTTGAAGAGGAAATCAGCCTACCCCGCCACATCAGAAAGCTTTGGGAAGAAGCTAACCAAGTAGCGGGAAGGCAAGATTGGGGTCAGGCGATAGAGAAGCTCCGAAAAGCGCTTAGGGAGCTTTCTCTCAAGCAACCTAATTTAAGAGCGTTGAATCAGCTCAGAAAGAATCTGTCGGTTTGTCTTAACAATTACAGCACGGATCGCTTCAGTGTAGCGTTATCAGAACTGCTCCAAATGTTGGCAGCGACTATAAATACTGCGCTGACACCCAACGGACTGGAATCGTTACGTGTTGCGCTGGCGCCTCGATGGAAATTACTATATAGCGCCTGTACAACCCTGTGCGAGGCGATCCAGCTTGACCCATCAAACGACCATGCTCTCCAAAATCTTCGGGGCATTGAACAACAAATTTCACAACTAGAATCCTCAAACGCTGGATTTTTAAAACCAAGCGATATCCAGAAACCTTCAATTTCCGCCGGAACCTTGAATCTTTTGCAAGAGGCTTACGCGGCGCTGGAAAATGAAGACTGGGATCAAGCAGCGGATAAATTTGCAAAGGCGATCAGCCAACTGGGCTCGCAAGCTTCGGAACACCTCCCCCGAGAATTTCCAATTTCCGCCGAGGCCCAGCAATTGTTGGACGAGGCTTACGCAGCGCGGGAACGCGGAAATTGGAATGAGGCGATAGAAAAATTTCGCAAGGCGAACAATTTACTTGGCTCACGGATGCCTGAACAAGCCAAAGAAGACTTCGCCGATCTTCTTGCGCAGCGCGGTGTAAATCGCCAAAATGAAGTGATGCAAACACCCGGCCTGACCGGAAAAGATAGAGCATCAAAGTTACATCCCGCCCGTGATGATCTTCGCGAGGCTGAACAACTTGATCCATCGGATGATAATATCGCTCGACGTCTTGAGTATATCGAAAAAATCATCAGTGCTTTAGAAATAAATAGCCCTCTTCCACCACCTCCTCAACCTGTCGATAAGAAGCTAATCGAAAGAATAATGGGGAGATTTACAATCAAGAATTGGGCTTTGATTGCGTTTCACCTTTTTATATTTATCTTGACTTTTAAAGTGGCCAGTTATGACCATGGAAGCCTGTTTTTCTACGAGACCTACTTGCCACCTGACCAATGGTTATTGTCGCTTCAAAATAACAGCACTTTCGGAAAGCTGGCTGTCTCTTCCGCAACCCTGGTTTGCCTGATTGGAGCATTTCTATTGCTGTTTGCCAACTGGTTCAGTTGGAAGAATAAATTGTCGAAGGCCGCTTTTTTCATCTTACCTGAAACTATTATTGTCGGGTGGCTGGCTATTTTTTCCCTAGGCTTGGTGTATATGCCGAGTATTGGTAGCGATCAAAAAGGACTTTCAGGCAAAGTCGTCACGGGTTCCGCCGTAATGGCTTCCGCCAAAGCCCGGATTCCGAAAAAAACCGTGCTAGAGACACCGATGGAGTTTCGCCAGCTACTGGCGAACCAAAAATTGGTTGTCGATCAAGTGACCAAGGCTCTAATGCAGATCGACAGTAGAGCATCCGATCCCACAGGCGACCAAAGACTGAGGACCGAAATCAACGTTCTGCAAAATCAATTACCGATCCTCTCAAAGGAAACTCGCTCGGTTACCACATTTCTCATAGCTGCCGCGCTTGAAAAAATAGATCTAAAAGCCGCTACTTTCTACTACGACAGGCTAACCCAAGGCGATGGTCAATACGTCGCCACGGGTAGAATACGAAAGTCCGAGTTGGAAGCTACCGATCTGGATCAGCTTGAGAAAGTCTATAAAGAATCACTCGAAAAACCCGCGACCGAAGGATGGTTCCGAACCACCGGATCATGGGAACGGACGACGACACATCGCACCGCCAGCCTCGGCCTTATGGACTTGCGCAAGGACAATATTTCGATCCGCCTGTTCGACTGGCTTCGTTCCAAATCGTTTTTGCCATTATCATATGCTTACCTTTTTGTGCTCACCGTGCTGGCAATCATGCTGGAACTCATCAAATTGCCTTTTCTGGTAGCAATATTACGAATAGACGGCATCCTGAAGCCGGAAGTCGAACGTATCAAGAAAAAAACCGCTAAAGATTTGATAGAGAATCAACTAGCTGAATTCTACAAGAGACTCGGCGTAGACCCTGCCTTGGGTATGGTCTATTGGTTTATCGACATCGCATTCGCTATCTGGATTTTATGGTCGCTGCGGGCATGGGCGCCTCAAATGGAATTGGATGGCTCCATATTTTTATGGATCACGGACATCTTCCAACCCAGCCACAGCTTGCTTTTCGTGTGGTTTATCGCAGGGATATCGTTTCTAGTTATAGCCATAGCTAATGACCCTAATGGTTCATCAGCGGTTTTGATAATCGCTAACTCGGCTCTATCGTTCATCGTTCCAGCCATTGCATGGTTCTTTGATTGGCCCGCGTACATGGCTATTGCTTGGATGCTGCTGTGGGGAATTTCCGCAGGAATTCAACTGATCCTAGTTCTAATTCTAACTAAGCTGGATCTTGGCAGGGCTTCAGGTAATTTTCCTCCCAAGGCGGATTTCGTCTGTAAAACCAACTAGCAGTCGAATCGATTAAACTTTTCAAAGAGGAGCGCGAGCAATTGGATACGATGAACTGCCCGGTTTGTCCCGCCAAGAACATTGCCGCGAATTGCCTGGTTTGCGAGAACTGCGGGGCCGATCTTGCGCCGATCCGCCGAATACACGAGCTTGCGGCCTGGCGTTACAACACGGCACTTGCATTCGTCAGCCACGGCGATCATTCCGCGGCAATTCGTGAATTGCAGGCGGCGCTCGGCGCGGATCCATCAGCGGCGTCCATACGGGTTTTGCTTGGAAAAGTGCTTTGGAAAGCCGGGCGTACTGGCGAAGCCATCGATGAATGGCGCCGTGTCGCCGACGAACACCCAGATGATGACCACACAAAATCCTTGCTGGGCCAGGCAAAGCGGACACGGGCGCGGCGATTTCAGGCTCTTGCGTTCGCTGCGACCCTTGGTGTGGCGACGCTTTCGCTCTGCTCTTTTGTGGTGGGCCGAATAACCGGCAACGAGAGTGATTCAGTCTCCGCAACGCCGAGTGCGTCGAGCGCCGCTGTGTTGACGTCTCAGCCAGTCACTCCATCCGAAACCAAACAGCCAGCGGATGTAGCGATTTCGGCAGTTATCAACCAACCATCGGATGCGCAAGCCGCCAACCCACCGAACCCGATAGTTACCGACAGCGCGACTCTTGCCCAATCGCCCGCTTTGACCGAAGCCCAAGGCGATATCCCCACTCCGACCCCGAAAAATATCGACCCGTTGACGGTTACGCCCAAAGCGACATACGAAGCTGACAAGGCGACCTCAAAAACCATCGATGATCTTTCCATCAAGCTTGGGGCGCTTGAAGGACTCCGTGTCGAACAACGGAACGATACGATTCGCGTGATTCCAACCGATGGGCTGTTTCCATTCGGTTCCGCCGACGCCTATCCGCGTGGCGCCGCTCTTCTCCAGTCCATCGCGGATGCGTTCAAAGCCACCCCCGAACCGGTGCGCGTGCGCGTGGTTGGATTCACGGACGCCGTGCCGTCACGGCCGGGTGGTCGCTGGATCAAGAACGGGCAACTCGCCCTTCACCGAGCGGCGAACACCGTCGTCACGATGAAGAGTGACAACCAGCACGAGTGGCTCGCCTCCATTGGTGATGAACGCAATGCCCCGTGTCCAAACGATTCGAATACTCATCGACGATGCAACCGAACCGTCGTCATCGAAATTCAAGTCGCAAGCAACTCTCGGTAGATGGGGGTATTTTTCGATGAAAGCCAAACTGATGACCATGGTTGGTTTGACTATGTTTCTCATTGATTCCTCGATGGCCGACGATGTTTATCGCTGGACTGATCCAACCACCGGAAAAATCTTGATGACCAACACTCCACCGGGATACTGGGTCAAGGAGCAGAGACCAGCGGGTAAATTACCCAACGGAGATGTCATTGAATTGATCTTCGATCCTAATGATCCAAATATAAAATCGATCACTGAGAGCCGCAAGAAAAGAGACGCTGAAAATGCCCCTGCCATTGCTCCTGCCCCTGCTTTTGTTGAACAGGTCAAGCCGAGACCCGATAGGGAAGCGAAAAAAATGGAGGCGGAGGCGGAGATGGAAAGAAGGAGAACCGCCGCCGAATTGGCTAAACAACAGGCTGCCAAGGAAAGGGAAATGGAACAGCGCGCCGCTATGGAAAGGGAAAAGGAACAGCGTGCCGCTATGGAAAGAGAAAAGGAACAGCGCGCCGCCAGGGAGATGGAGAGAAGAAAAGTCGAAACCTTGCAGTCCGACTATTTGATTCTTGACTCGTGTTTGATTGCTGCGGCGCATGAGGGCGATATGGAAACCGTAAGATATTTGGCTGATATCGGCGTCGATGTCAACACGAAATCGAAAAATGGCGGGCTGACCGCTTTAATGATGGCCACCATGAACGGTCATACGAAACTCGTGAGCCTCTTGCTGGAGAGAGGAGCGGATGTGAATATGAAAACCGAGGATGGTTACACGGCCTTGATGATGGCGTCGAATCTGGTCGATATAGACATCGTCAAATTGTTGCTCAATAAGGGCGCCGATGTTCATGCAAACAGCACGAGTGGCTTGAGCGCCTTTGATATCGCATCGAAAAATAGCAATCCGGAAATTATGAAAATCCTGTTGTCCAGGAAATAGCGACCCGCGCCCGATCGAACCGGTTTTCGTTTTCTTCGTCGATTTCGGTCACAAACCAGTAGCCGCCGGCGGCAATATCGCCTCCAAATCCAGCCGCAACAAGCGATTTCTGGCGATCAGCGCCTCGGCCACGGCGTCCAGGCGCGAGCGGTTGGCCGTCAAGGCCTGGACCGTTCGCTCCAATTCCCGCTTCAACAAGGTTCGCGCCGCCTCGCTGACCTGCACGTACAACGGACTGCCGACCGCCGCGGCGAATTGCAGCAATTCCGGCGCGGCCAGCGGCCCAAACTCATCGTCCATCCCATAGCGGCAAATCAATTGCCGGGCTAACCGGGTCGCGTACTCCAGATCGCTCGCCGCGCCGGTGGTCAACCCCGCTTCCGGGCCGTAATACACGATCTCCGCCGCGCGTCCGCCCAGCGCGGTGCGGATGGTGGCCAGCAAATCCGCCCGGCTTAGGCTCTCCCGCCTAAGCTCCGCCTCGCCGCGCCGCATCCCGCCGCCGCGCTCGGCGCGGGCCACGATGGAAACTTCCACCGGCCACCAGCCCGACAGCCAATATAGGATCGTATGTCCAGCCTCGTGGCGAGCGGTGCTTTCCAGGAATTGCGGCGACCAGGGTTTGGCCTCGCCTTCGCGGGCGGTGTCGATGGCCTCGATCAGCAACTCGTCGTCGACCGGCCGGTTTTGCCGCAGCGCCAGTCGCGCCGCCGTTTCCAGGGCCATGTCCAGATCCGCCAGCGACATCCCCACGGTTTTTTCGGCCAGCAATTCCAGGGCCGTCACCGACACCGCGCTGCCCCCGGTTTTCCCCAGCCGCCATTCCAGATAGCGCCGCCGCGCCGCCGTGTCCGGCAGATCCACCCGGATCGCCCGCGAAAACCGCCGTACCAGCGCGGGGTCGAGGGTACGGGCCGAACGCTCCGGCGCATCCGCGTCGTCGGCCTGGATGTTGAAATTGGTCGCCGCCAGCACGAACACCGGCCGGCGCGGGTCGGAGCTGGTGAAGCCATCCATCTCGGTCAGCAGCGCGTTCAGGGTATTCTCCTCCGCCCGCCCGGACGCTCCGCCCGCGCGAACCCGCCCGATCGCGTCGATTTCGTCGATGAAGACGATGGCCGGGGCGTAACGTCGCGCCCGCGCGAACAGGTCGCGCACGCTTTGAGGGCCGCTGCCCTGCCAGATGGTCACGAAGGCGCTGGCGGCGGCGGTGAGGAACGCCACCTCGGATTCACCCGCCATCGCCCGCGCCAACAGGGTCTTGCCGGTGCCGGGCGGGCCGTACAGCAGCACTCCCTTGGGCGGTTTCAGACCCGCCGCCAGATAGCGGCCTGGTTCCTTGAGATAGTCGATGAAGAATTGCAGTTCCTCCTTGGCGGAATCCGCGCCGATCACGTCGTCGAACCGCGCCTGGGGCCGTTCGACCGCGTCCAGAACCTCACCCGCGTCCGCCGCCGCCAGCGCCCGGCTCAGTTGCGGATGGCGCAATCGCACCGTGATGGTCCGACCCTCGCGTTCCACGCGCGGCACGGTGTCGAAGCGGAGCACCTGACGCTGCTGGCCCAACCGTGCCGCCATTTTTTCCTGGTGGAAACGCCGCGCCAGCCGGTTTACTTCGGCGGCGAACGCCGCGCGTTGCGTTTCCCCCTCGGCCGTCAGATCCGCGCCAAGCGGACTGGTCAGCACCCCGCGCGCGCCGCCCCCGCGCACGCAGGCCGCGAACCGCTCGGCGTCCGTCACTTCGGCCCCGGCGGGCGCGCCATCCAGGGGTTCCGCCAACAAAAACACCGGCAATTCCGGCTGGCGCGCATGGAGCGCGCGCAACAATTCCTGACTTCGTTCCAGACGGCGCGCACCGACCGGAATATGATCGAAGTCCATGATCGTGCCCTTTTGCACCGAGGGAATGATTTGCTCCAGCCAGGGATCGACCAGGGCGAAATCGGGCTCGCTCGTCGCCAGTACGCGGCCGATGTCCTCGACCGATTCGGCTGGACGCCAGTCCAGCTCGGGGAAAAACGCCTGGTAGGTCGCGGCGTTGAGGCTGGACGTCACCAGCAGCACGCACGGCCGGATGTCGGGCTGGAACAACGGGTCCAGCGCCGGGTCGGCGCCAGCGTCCTCGTCCAAGCCGAAACGCACCGTTTCCACCCGTTCCAACACCTCGTCCAGCCGTTCCGTCTTGAACAATTGGCAAAACTGGAACAATTCGGCCTTGACGAATCGTTCGGCCTGGGCGCACAGGGTCCGGGCGTCGGCCCGCGCGCCTTCGCGCAACACCAGGCATAGCGCCACCGTCGGGTCGAAGACCACCTGGATGCAATACTGACGCTCCAGCAGATCGGCCACCCGCCGCAGTTCCGCCTGCACGACCCGCACCAGATCAGACACACCCAACGGATTGAACAGCACCGGGTACCCCTTGCCCAACCGCGAGCACAGCGCCGCCGGAAAAAAGGGTTGACCGGTGCGCGGGTCTTTGTCGTTCGCCAGCGCATCCAGGATGGTTTGTCGGTGAAACGCGGCGTTGGCGCTGTGTACGCCGCTGGCGTTAGGCGCTTCGTAAAGCCGGCGACCGGCATTGGTCGTGAAGATCACCGTGGTGTCGCGAAAGGAAACGTCGCGCTCGTGAAACTTGTCTTCCAATCGCCCCGCGTCGAGGATTTGCAGGAATAGATGGAGCGTGTTGAGATGAGCTTTCTCGATCTCGTCGAACAGCAGGACGGCGTCCGGATTCTGCTGGACGAACTCGGTCAACTGGCCTGGATGCGCCGCCTGGTAACTTCTGGCCCAGCCGACCAGGGCCTGGAATTGCTGGTGGTCGGCGTAGGCGCTCATGTCGAAGCGCTTGAAGGGCCGCTCCAGACAGGCCGCGCCCAGCTCGGCCAGCAGGGTCTTGCCGACGCCAGGCGGACCAGCGAACGCGAACACGGCGCGCGGTGCCTTGCGCTCCTGGTCCGCCGCCGCGCCCAGTTCGCTGTTGAACAGCCCTTCCACGAAGGCATGAATCGCGTGATCCTGGCCGAACACCCGCGCCAGCAACTGGTCCCGCAACCCTTGCAGCCGGTCGCTCAGGTCTCCCAGCCTTGGAGTACGCGCCGCCTGCTCCTGCCAGTTCAGCAGCCAAGCCGCCGCGCTTTCCTGGCTGCGTGGCATAACTCCCAGCAGGAAGCAAAACGCCGCCACCGTCGCGCAGGCCGCCGTCAGATGAGCGGGACTGAGCAGGCTTGGATGCTGGCGGTCGGGAACCTCCCTGGCCAATTCCCGTGCACTCGCCAGCAGCGCGCGCACCGCTTCGTCCAAGGGCAGTGGACCGGGGCAGTGGGCGGGTTCCGGGTAAGCCGGACAAGCGGCCTGGAGCTGATCGACCCTCAGACCCAGGCAGTCGGCCAGCAACCCGCGCGTCGCCGGGCGCTGGCCCATGGCCGCCAACAGCGACGGCGGATTGAGCCGCGCCGCGCCGTTGGAGAAAGCATAATCCTTGGCCAGATCAATCACTCGTTGAGCGCTGTCGGTAAACATGTAAGCATTCCTCGGATTTTAAAGTGCATCGGGAATATCGTCGGCCACGGACATCGCGATCCACATGACTTGCGCCAGGCGCCGCCAGTCTGGGTCCGGTGCAATCCATTGCTCATAAGCCAGCGGTTCCACCGGCACCAGACAGCGGGTCTTGCCCGTGCGCCAGGCGGCCTTGAGCAGGTTCAGATAAGCTTGTTGCCCTTCCAGGTCACAGACGGTTTGCAGCAGGGCGGGCAGCACCAGAACGACATTGTCCGCCGTTGCCGCCTCGTCCAGCAGAGCGGCCAGCGATCCTGACCATGATTGCGACTGCTCGGCGTTCGGCGCGAAGTCTCGCAGATCGATGAGTCGTCGCGTTCCCGGCGTGGGCGCGATCCGCCCCGACGCCATGGCGCGCGCCAATGCGAAAATCGCGGCCGTGACGGCGGCCCCGACGCCGACCAGGAACACGCCGCGCGTTCGAGGCTGGCCTAGAACCCGCTCCAGGGCCTTGCCTTCCACGGGGCGATCTGGATGCGTGGGCAATTTCCCGCTCGCCGCCCATTCCACCAGATCCTCACCTTGAGCGATCCACCGGGGAGTGACCGACGGCGCGCGAACCGGTGTCGCGATCGTGTCGCCCATGACCTCGATCATCACCGGGGTCGGCGCCGCCCACAGCGTCTCCAGCAGCAGGGTTGCGGTAATGCAGGACTCATGACGCTCCAACGCCCGTTGCGCCGCCTGGGCGAAAAGCGCCCGGCTGGCGGCGGAACGGTGTGGCGTTTCGCCCATTAAGGGGTGAACGCCCTTGCCTAGGCGGGCACGCAGGCGACGGCGTAGGACCGTGCCGTCGAGGTTACGCCGAGCCAGTTCCCGACGCACCGTCGCGATCTCGGCGGCTACTTGCCTGGCCACTTCGGCGCCGCCGGGGTCTTGAATGTCCGTGATGGCCGGCAGTTCCGAGAACTTCAATACCGCCGCCAGAAAATGCTCCGGTTCGATCTCGCGAAACGCCGCCGTCACCGCCTCGTGCATCGCCAATTTCCAAATCACCGTAAGCGCCGCCGATAATTTCAAAACGAATTCTCCGTGGATCTATTCGCAATCAAAATGCCTTGGCGAAATCATCGCGACCTTGTCGGGATTACAGGCGGGGATGGATCGCTTCGAGGGCGCGCTGAAAATCAGTCGCCCGCTGAAAACGCTGGTTCAGCGACTTGCTCATCGCCCGCGCGACGATTTCGGCCAGTTCCGCCGGAATATCGGGTTTAAGCTGGCGGATCGGGATCGGTTCATCTTCCAGGACGATGAGGTAGGGGGTTTTCAGCTTTTTGAGCATCATCATGCGCCTTAACGCCTCATCGGGCGAGCTGACCTGCCCCCGGTTTTCCATCAGGAATCGAAGTACATCGAGTGGAGTGGGAAAGTTGAACGGGTATTTTCCCGTCAGGAGGTGATACAGCGTGACTCCCAGGGAATAAATGTCGGCGGGTTCCCGCACACCATGCGCGTCCTTGATCTGCTCCGGGGACATGTAGAGCAAGGTACCCATGGCCTGACCGACACGGGTCAAGACCGAACCGCCCGCCTTGGCAAACTCCCGGGCTAGCCCGAAGTCCATGATCTTGACATTGGTTTCACCCGATGGGTCTTGCTTCAGCAGCAGATTCTCGGGTTTGAGGTCGCGATGGACGATGCCGGCCTGATGGATATACGCCAACCCCCGGAGGGCCTGAATGATATAGCGAACCGCGGTGGCCTCGGGCAAGGCGCCATTGTTTTTGATCAAGGTCTGGTCCAGGCCGCCTTGCGGGGCGTATTCCATCACCAGATACGGCTGGCCAGTATCGCGGGCCTGACCGCTATCGAAGCAACGCAGCACATGGGGATGGGTTACCTGCCGCATCAACCGGATTTCCCGCTCGAACCGCGCCCCCAGTTGCTTATCGGCGATCTTCATTTTCTTCAGGGCCACTACCCTGGCCGTAGGGCGATGGTGGGCGAGATACACGCTCCCCATCCCTCCCTCGCCCAGCAACTTGATCAGGGTGTAGTCGTTGACGGTCGGATGGGCGAATTTCTCCTTTTTCGGCAGACAACGCTCGCAGACGTAGTCGACCACCTCCCGTAACTCCCAAGCTAGGCCATCGCTGTTGGCTTGCGCGGTCAGATCCCGGCCACAGCCGCAGGCCACCGGCAGGAGTTGGAGCCGGCTGGGCTCGGGGGGTGGCTTGACAGACGGGGGAGGCGCGGGAGGCGGTTCTTCCCTGACCATCGCGGCGCGGAGCGACACTTTCAGATGGGTGTAGCCCACCTTGATGACGTCGCCATCGGCCAGTTCGGCAGCCTCGACATACAGGTCGTTGATTTTGCTGGGATTGGTGGCGGTGTCCAAATCCCGAAAATAGGCTTTGGGCGGAGATAGCTCAAGCAGGAAGTGCCGGCGCGAGATGTAGGGGTCCGCCTCGGAAAAACGGAACCGGGCATCGGGACCGCGCCCGGCGATGGCGGTGGTCGGCTCGGCCAGCGTGAATACGCGCCCTCGTTCGGGGCCTTTGACGATTTCCAAGCGAATTTCCATGGTCAAAAACTCCAGGAAAGATCGGGTTGCGTCATTTGCTCCCAATGCCCCACGCGAATGGTTTTACTCGCCGCCGGGCGCGATCAGCACCACGGTAATGTTGTCCTGCCCGCCCGCCGCGTTGGCCCGGTCGATGAGTTCCTGGCAGCGTTCAGCCAATGGTTTAGCTTGGCGGACGATCTCCCAAATCTCCGCATCGGTCAGCATGTCCCACAGGCCATCGGTGCACAGCAGAATCCAGTCGTCCGGTTGCAGGGTATACGTCCCATAATCCGGTGTGATCGTGGCTCTTACCCCGATGGCCTGGGTCAGCTCGTTTTTCAGCGAACTGGCCCGGGCTTCCGCCTCGGTCATGGCACCGGCCCGGACCAGTTCCATCACCACACTGTGGTCGGTGGTAAGCGCCGTGATACCGATGGCGGCGCAGCGGTAGGCGCGGGAATCGCCGATATGGCCCAGATGCAGCCGGTCGCCGTCGACCAGCGCCACCACCAGGGTGCAGCCCATCCCCGCGTACCGCGGCTCGGCCTTGGCCTGTTGCCGTATCCGCAGGTTGACCTCGCGCAGGCAATTGCGCAGTTCCTGGCGGATGCGGTTGTCCTGGCCTTGAATTTTCATCAGCAGTTGCGGCGAAAGATAATTGTCGACTTCCGTCACCGCGTGGCTGCTGGCAACCTCGCCGGCGTTGTGGCCGCCCATGCCATCGGCCACGATGTACAAATTCTTCTCGGGCAGCAGCAGGAACGAGTCTTCATTATTTTCTCGGATCTTACCGGGGTCGGTCATGCCGAAGGCCCGGTCGTTGCAAGTGTCTGTCATGATGTCAACCAGTGAGTGGAGTAGAGTTGGGTTGGATCGCGGCTACTTGACCCAGCGCAGTTGAAAACCTTGCGCTTCCATATCCTTCGGGCGTTCGCGGACAACGGAAGCGTGAAGGCGCGCGATTACCAGGCAAACGTTCCAATCGTCCATTTTTTCACGGCGATCACGGCGCGTGAATGGATTCCGGCCATTTGTCGCCATCCATGAAAGCGGGAGGAAATCCGATGAACAAACGAATGCAGGCGCTGGCCTACGATCCGGGCGGAAATCGCTTCACGATCGAGCTTCAGCCGGTACCGGCGCCGGGTGAATATGACGTGCTGGTGCGCGTGCTGGCCTGCGGCCTCAACCCGGTCGATTCCAAGATCCACCATTGGAACACAGTAGCGCCGGGCATGAACTTGCACTGGGTGACCGGGCTGGACGTGTCCGGCGAAATCGTGGCGCTCGGCGCGAAGGTGGAAGGCTGGCAACCGGGGGATCGAGTGCTCTATCACGGCGATATGTTCCGGCCCCACGGGGGGTTTGCCGAATTCGCCCTCCACGACAGCCGCACGCTCAGCCGCCATCCGCATGTCTCACCGGCCGTGGCGGCAGCCACCCCCTGCGCCGGCTGGACGGCTTGGCGGGCACTGGTCGACAAGCTGCGACTGACGGCGCGCGACTCGCTGTTCATCGCCGGCGGCGCTGGTGGGGTGGGCGGCTTCGCCATCCAGATCGCCCGCCATCTTGGGCTGGAAACGGTGATCACCACCTGCTCCGCCGCGAACGCGGACTATGTCGCCGCGCTGGGTGCCAGCCACGTTATCGACTATCAAAAAGAGGACGTGCGCGAGACGATCCTGCGCATCACCCAGGGGCAGGGAGTCAGCCGGGCGTTGGATACGGTGGGTGGCGACATCGACATCCAGGCTGCCTCGGTGTTGGGATTTGAGGGCGAATTGGTCGAAATCGTGCGGGTGGCGCGCCCCGAGCGCTATCCCGATCCATTCTCAAAGGGATTAAGCTTTCACCAGTTCAGCCTGGGCTCCGGCCATCGCCATGGCGAGGCGGGTCGGGAAACCCTGTTGCGGGCCGCCACGGCGATGAACGATCTGCTGGAGCAGGGAAAAATCCGGGTCGAGGCTCTAACGGAGATAGAACTGTCGCAGGTGGGTGAAGCGCTGTTGACGATGCGCCAGCAACGTACCCGCGGCAAGATCGTCATGACGGGCAGCGCGTAAAGCGGAGAGAAGTCTAGTCGGGTGGTCGTCCTCGGCGCTCCGCCGCCGGTGGGGAAAGGGAATTTTCAGGGCGGAATTACCGGCGCGCCATGACCGTCACCCCGAAGATCACCAGGGCCGCGCCCGCCAGTTGCGCGATGCCAATCGCTTCGTCGAGCAGCAACCAGGCCAGCATCATGGTCACCACCGGTCCCAGGTTCCCCGTCAAGGCAACCGGGCCGGCCCCGATGCGGCGGATGGCTTCCGCCACCCCCCAGACCGGCAACACGGTGGAGAACAGCGCCATCGCCAGCGCCAAGGCATAAACCGGCCCCGGCTGAGCCAGCGCGGCGAGTGGACGCGCCAGCAGGAATTGGCCTATCGCCAGCCCGCAGGCGACCATGGAGGCAACCGAGGTCACCCGCGCCGCGCCAAGCCGGCCCACGATCCTGCCGCTGCCCACCAGATAGAGGGCGTAGGACAGGGCGCTGCCCAAGACCAGGCCACTGCCAAGAACGATATCCCGAACCGAATCGGCGAGGCGCACGTCGTGCATCATCGCCAGGGCGATACCGGCGTAGGACAGCATCAGCGCGCCCAGCATCCGACGTGTGAACGGTTGATCAAGCCACAGCGCCGAGAACAGGACCACCAGGGTGGGGTAAACGAACAGAATTAATCGTTCTAGCCCCGCGCTGATGAAGCGCAGGCCGAGAAAATCCAGATAACTCGCCAAGTAGTAGCCCAACAGCCCCAACCCGAACAGCCAGACTCCATCACGCGGCGTCAGTCGGGTGGGTGCCTGGCGCGCGCTGATCCAACCGATGGCGATGAAGAACGGCAGGCTGAATGCCATGCGCAAGGCTAGTAAGGTTTCGGCGTCCACCCCATGACGATAGGCGAGTTTGACCAGAATGGCCTTGAAGGAGAAACCGACCGCCGCCAGCACGGCGCATAGCAGGCCGATCCGGTCGAGGCTGGATGGGGGTTGGACGGAAATGGCGGAACCGCCGTCGCGCGGGACCGCCGCTGTTTCCGGCTGGGAATCTAGGGTTTCCGATATGTGATCGCGCACAAAGCGGCCCCTTGCGGGTCTTGCAGCACGCAGAAGCGGCCCACGTCGGGAATGTCTTCCGGCGGGCGCAGAAGTTTCCCGCCCAAGCTCTCCACTTGGCGGGCGGTGGCATCCACGTCGTCCACCGTGACGTAGACGCCCCAGGCGGGCGGCATCCCTCCGCATTCCGGCGGCAAGGTCATCATCCCACCGACCGGCTCGCCGCTGACCTTGACTAGAACGTAGTTCATCCCTTCGCCCGGATAATCTTCGGTCTCCCAGCCAAACAGCGCGCCGTAGAATCGCCGCGCGGCGACGACGTCGGTGGTCATCAGTTCGTTCCAACCAAAAGCGCCGTGCTTCATGCGATCTTCGTTCATCGTCATCACCTCGCGGTTTCAACTTTACAAAAGACAAGGGAACAAGGGAACAACAGGGCGACAGGACCCAGGACGATAAGCCCCGCCCTGGCCACCTCCGATAGTGAAGTCACCTTCGATAGGATCGAATCAAACCGACCACCACCCCAAAGACTTGGCAGCGATCACCGGGGCGTAGCACCGGATAGGCGGGATTCGCAGGACGCAGCACGGTTTCTCCGTTCTCCACCGCCAGGGTCTTAAGGGTAAACTCGTTGTCGATCACGGCGATGACCAGGTCGCCCGGCCGCGCTGGAACGTCCTGTTCCACCACTACCCGGTCGCCCGGCTGGATACCGGCCTCGATCATCGAATCGCCGGTGATCGGCACCAGCACGGTGCGCGAGGGCTGATGCACCAGCCAGGCGTCGATGGCAAACTCGCTTCCGCTGTCCGGTGTTCCGACCGGCAGACCCGCTGGGGCCGGCGCGTCGGCCAGCGGCCGGGCGAAAAATCGCGCCGTCGGGGTCCAGCGCCCCGCCGGGGTGCGGTCTAAAAAGTCGGCTTCTCGCAAGCGCTGCAAGACCTTGGCCACGGCGGAGCGCGACGCCAGGCCAAGGACGGCTTGCAACGGCCCATAGGCCGGCAAACTGCGCCAGCGGGCGTAGTAGTCTTGCAAGCGGGCTAGGTAGGCGGCGTCATCGGGTGTTCGGGGCATGGCGGCTATGATTAGAGTATATTTGTACTCTAATCATAGCCGGTGCTGACCGATTCGTCAAACAGAAATCGGAATACAATGGTTGTCGAAGGGGAAGAGGCGGGGAGAAGAACCTTGAGTCACGAAAAATTGGAGACACTTGCCCGAACCCGGCAGTGGGCACATCGGAAACTGCTGGATGAGGGGTCCAAGGTCTATCAAGCCTTCCTGGAAATGGAAGGCGCTGCTTTCGCCGACGGCGCGCTGACGAAAAAAACGAAGGAACTGATCGCCATCGGCATTTCGGTGCGCATCGATTGCGAATCGTGCATGCAGTGGCATATCGAGCAGGCGGCAAGGGCCGGAGCCGACTGGCGGGAGATTTTTGAGGCTGTCGAGGTGGGTATCGAAATGGGGGGTGGCCCGGCGACCGTCTCGGCGCGGTTTGCCCTGATGGTGATGGAGAAACTTTTTCCCGATTCCGCCAAGGTCCGAGCGGCGTCAAGCACCCATGTGGAGTAAAACGCATGGCGAAATCGACCATGACGTACTGGAATGCGCTCCGGCCTGAAAACCAGGGGCGGTGGACGCCCATCCCTGGCTTGGAAGGCATGGCTGAGGAGCTTACCCTGAGCATCGACCGCCTGACCGGTGAATACACTCGGCTGACTCGCTTTCTTCCGGGGGCCGATACCGCCGCCTTCGGCGGAAAAACCCATTCCTACCCCGAGGAGGTTTTCATCGTCAGCGGACGCCTCCACGACCAGGCCTTCGACCTCTGGCTGGAGGCGGGTCACTACGCCAGCCGCCCTCCCGGCGAACTACATGGCCCTTTCAGGACGGACGTGGGCTGCGTGGTGCTGGAGGTCTCGTTTCCCCAGCGCGTCGACGCCGGGGATGGCGCCAATCCGATTGGGCCAGGATAGAATCGATACGGTGACCCGCTACAGCCTCGGGTCGACCGGCTCCGACTCCAGCGCCAGCACCCCGAACACGCACTCGTGGACCCGCCGCAGCGGCTCGCGGGCGACGAAGCGCTCCAGCGCCTCCAGCCCGAGCGTGAACTCGCGCAAGGCCAGCGCCCGCTTGCCGCCCAACGCGCGTTTCCGCAGCCGCGCCAAATGCCGCTCCGCGTCGTACTCCGGCCCGTAGATGATGCGCAGGTACTCCCGGCCCCGGCACTTGACCGCCGGCTGAATCCGGCCATGCCCGCCACCGGGTAGAAAATCCAGCGGCTTGACCACCATGCCCTCGCCGCCCTCCTGGGTCAGGCCCAGCCACCAATCTTCGATGCCCTGACAGGCGGCTTCGTCGGCCAGATCCGCCACCCGATATTCGGTCGCCAGCAGCAGCGGCGAAGCCGCCGCCAGCCGGTGCATCTGCTCCATGTGCCAGGCGTGGGTTTGGTCGGCGTGAACCTTGCCCTCCGAGGCCAGCAGGTGAAACGGCGCCAGCCGCACGTCCTCGATGGAGGCCACCTCCCAGCAATAGCGCCGATAGGCGTCGGTAAAGCGTTGAGCGTCGCGCTGTCGCCCGGCGTACTCGTCGGCCAATGCCCCAACCTCCACCCCGCGACCGGCGGCGGCGGCGATGAGATCGTGGGCGGTTCGCAGCATCGCCCGGCTGGCCACACCGACAGCGGCGTACTGGCGGGTCAGCAGTTCGCGGGCTTTCAGCGACCACGGCATCAGTTCGCAATCCAGCACGAACCAGTCGCTATCGAACTTCGTCCAGAATCCCGCCGCGCTCAATGCCTCGGCCAGCCGATCCAGCAGTTGCCGCTCCAGGCTGGCGTCAGTGAAGAAGCGCCGCCCGGTGCGGGTGTAGACGATCCCCCGTCCTTCGTTGGCGACGCCGAAACGGGTGCGGGCCGCCGCTTCGTCCTTGGCGACCACCACCACCGCCCGCGATCCCATGTGCTTTTCCTGGCAGACCACCGTCCCGATCCCGGCTTGCCGGTAATAGTCCAACGCCTCGCGGGGATGTTCGAGAAATCCCTCCAAGGCGCTGGTTTCCGCCGGGGACAGGGTGGGCGGCAGATAGACCAGCCATTTGGGGTTGGCCGCGAAGCGGGTCATCACCTCCAGCGCGGCGGCGGCGTTTTCCGCCTGAATCGTTACGGTATGCCCCAGCCGGGGATACAGGATGCGCTTGCCGGAAAAATCGGCCAGATCGAGCAGTTCATCGGCCTGCTGCTGCGCGGACAACGCCTCGACCGGCGTCGGCTCCAGCGGGCGCAGCGGCTCGAAATAGCACCGCAGCGCGGGGACCGAGACCAATTCCCGCTCCGGGTAGCGCAGGGCGGTCAGCGCGCCGCCGAACACGCAGCCAGTATCCAGGCAGATAGTGTTGTTGAACCACTCGGCGCGGGGCACGGGGGTATGGCCGTAGGCGACCACCGTCCGGCCGCGATAGTCCGCCGCCCAGTCGTGGCGCACTGGCAGGCCGTACTCGTCGGTTTCACCAGTGGTCTCGCCGTACAGGGCGAATTCCCGCACCGCGCCGGAGCCACGCCCGTGCATCTCCTCGCGCAGCCCAGCGTGAGCCACCACCAGCCGGCCGCCGTCGAAGACGTAATGGCTGATCAACCCGTCCAGAAAATTCAGCGCCCTGGCACGAAAGGCGTCCGGCTCCTGGCCCAGTTGCTCCAGCGACTCGGCCAGTCCGTGGCTGATGCGCACCTGCCGGCCGCGCAGTGCCTTGACCAGTTTGGCGTCGTGATTGCCGACCACGCAATAGCCGTTACCGCCATTGACCGCTGCCATCGCCAGCCGCAGCACGTCCGGCACGCGGGGACCGCGATCCACCAAATCGCCGACGAAGACCAGTTTCCGGCCCTGGGGATGCTCGATCCGCCACGGTTCGCCGGCGGTGTCGAGCCGGTAGCCGAGCTGATCCAGCAGCAGCCGGAGTTCGTCGAAGCAGCCGTGCACGTCGCCGACGATATCGAACGGGCCGGTTTCAGCCTTCTTGTTGTTCCAGAGCGGCTGCCGCTCGACGGTCGCCGCGTCCACCTCTTCCGGTGAGCACAACAGGAAAACGTAGCGGAAGCCCTCGCGCTCCAGGTTGCGCAGGGAGCGGCGCAGGTTACCCACCTGGTTGCGGATGACATGCGGACCGAAGTCCCGATCTGGACGGGCGGCGTTACGCTCCCGGCAAACGCGCTCGGGCAAGTCGAACACGATGGCGACCGGGAAACAGTGATGGGCACGGGCCAGTTGCACTAACCCTTTCCGATCCTCGGGACGAACGTTGGTGGCGTCCACCACCGCCAGCCGGCCGTTTTTCAGCCGCTTGCCGACGATGGTGTAAAGGATGTCGAAGGCGTCCGAGGTCGCCGACTGGTCATTTTCGTCGTCGACCACCAGCCCGCGACAGTAGTCCGAGGAGATCACTTCGGTGGGCCGGAAATGGCGGCGGGCGAAGGTGGACTTGCCGCAGCCGGACGCGCCAACCAGCGCGACCAAGGACAGTTCGGGGATGGCGATTTTCACGCTCCGTTCTCCGTGGCTCCGTTTCGGACAAACACCGCCATTTGGGTGGGCGGGCCGGTGGCGGGGTCCACCGGTCCCACGGGCGCGAAGCGCACGGCGTAGCCGAAGGTCGCGGCGACCCGCTCGCCCCACGCCGCGAACTGGGCACGGGTCCACTCGAAACGGTGATCGGAATGGCGCAAGCGGCCCGGCGGCAGAAATGGATAGTTGACGTTGTATTCCACGTTCGGCGTGGTGACGATCACCCGGCGCGGCCGGGCGCATTGAAACAGCACCCGCTCAAACGCGGCCAGCCGGTTTTCGTCGAGATGCTCGACAACCTCGATAACCGTCGCGGCATCGAAGCCTTCGATGCGAGCGTCGCGGTAGGTCAGGCCGCCGTGCAGCAGTTGTATTCGCTCGCGCAACCGGGGCGGCAGGCGGTCGAGATGCAAGCGGTCGGCGGCGATTTCCAGCGCCCGCGCCGACACGTCCAGGCCGACCAGCCGGACGAACCGCCGGTCTTTCAGCAGGCGCGACAGCAGCTTGCCGTCGCCGCAGCCCAGATCGATCACGGTTTCGGCCCCGGCGGCTTCCAGTTCGGCCAGCACCGCCCGAATCCGCGCCTCGTTGAGCGACAGCGGCGCTTCCATCGCCGCTTCCTCGACGGTGATGGAGACCATATCCGAAACGGTCGCCGCCGTTTCGGTTGAATCCATCGCATCCGGCGTGGCTTCCGGGGCGTCGTCCTCAACGATGTCCAACCGCGCCAGGGCCTCGCGGGCCAGGCTCCATTGATGGCGCAAATAGCGCCGGGCGATGCGCCCCTTGTCGGGATGATGGGCCAGCCAATCGGCGCCGTGGCGGAGCAGCTTTTCCAATTCATCCTGCCCGACCCAATAATGCTTGGTATTGTCCAGCACCGGCAGCAGAACGTATAGATGAGACAGCAAATCCTTGACCGTGACCGTCGCCGAGAGGGTGAGCGAGACATAGGGGCTGTCGCCCCAGTCGGGAAAGCGCTCGTCCAGCGGCAGGCGGGTCATGTCTACCTCGTAGCCCAGCGGCTCGAACAGGGCCGGCGCCAGGTCCTCGTCACCGCGCGCCGGCGCGACCGGCAGATGCACGGTCAGCGGCAGTGGTTGCGCCGGCAACTCGGGCCGGGCGGCGCAGCGGCCTCCCAAGGCCGTCGAGAACACTTGACCGATGGCGACCGAGAGGAAGGAGGATGCGGCATAGGGTCGGTCGTTGACGTACTGATCCAGCAATCCGCCGCTAGCTCTGGACTTGCCTCGCACCAATTCGACCGGATCGACTTCCACCAGCAGGCAGGCGGTACAGCGTGCCTCGCCCGCTTCGGAATAGAAGACATGCGCCGTACCGAAACTCAGGGAATAGCGCTGCGCCCGGTCAGGGTGCTTGTGCAGTAGAAACCCAAGATCGGTGGCGGGCGATCCGGTGTTGGTGAGCGTAAGGAGCATGGCGGGTCGGTCCTGTTCATTCGCGGGGAGAGTCACGGCTTCCGTGGCCGATCCTCGGCGAGTTTCATCGCTTTCGAACAGTGTGGGCGCCGCGGATTTCCCAATGCCGATCTAGGGTATACCCTATCGGAGACCAGAGAAACTCCGGAGCGGCGACAGCGGCTTGCCACCCGCCAACAGCGGAACCGACACCGATATGGACTGGAAACAGGGCTTGCGCCAACCCGGCGTGATGGCCGCCTTGAGCGCCGCGCTTTTGTTCGGCAGCGGCACGCCTTTGGCCAAAGGGTTGCTGTCGAGCATCGATCCGTGGCTGCTGGCCGGCTTGCTCTATATCGGGTCTGGAGCAGGGCTGAGCCTGTACCGCCTCGCGCGCCGCGCGTCGATGCAGCGGTTGCCGCCGGTTGAGTGGGGATGGCTGGCGGGGGCGATTTTCGCCGGTGGCGCGGTGGGTCCGGTGCTGCTGATGTTCGGCCTGAGCGGGATGCCGGCGGCGGGCGCGGCGCTTCTGCTCAACGCGGAAGGGGTGTTGACGGCCTTGCTGGCATGGTTCGTGTTCGGCGAGAACTTCGACCGGCGCATCGCCTTGGGGATGCTAGCCATCGTCGCTGGGGCCCTGGTCGTCAGTTGGCCTGGCGAGGCTCGTTTCTCGACCCCGTGGCCGGCCTTGGCCGTGGTGGGGGCTTGCTTGGCGTGGGCCATCGACAACAATCTGACCCGCAAGGTGTCGCTGACCGACGCGACTTGGATCGCGATGCTCAAGGGTTGGGCGGCGGGAAGCGTCAATCTGGCGCTGGCGTTCTGGTCGGGCGCGGCTTGGCCACCCCTGCCCGCGCTCGGCGGCGCGTTGCTGGTCGGCGGGTTCGCTTACGGGATGAGCCTCGCGCTGTTCGTGGTCGGCCTGCGTCACCTCGGGACCGCCCGCACGGGAGCCTATTTTTCCGTCGCGCCCTTTTTCGGCGCGGTCCTCGCGATCCCGCTGCTGGATGAACCCCTCGGCGCCCGGTTGCTGATCGCCGGCGGCCTGATGGGGTTGGGCGTCTGGCTGCACCTGACCGAGCAGCATCGCCACCCGCACGTCCACGAGCCGATGGAGCACGAGCACGAGCACGAGCACGATGTCCATCACCAGCATCCGCACGACGAGGGAGCGCCGACGGGCACCCCCCATCGTCATTGGCACCGCCACGCACCGCTGACGCACTGCCACGCGCATTTCCCGGACGCGCACCATCGGCACGGCCATTAGGCTTGGCGCGCGACTTTTTTCGTCGCGAAAATACAATCCCTATCGCGGCCGCTCCTGCGGCGCGGTTTGCGCCAACCAGCCATCCAGCGCTTGGGCGTTGAGTTCCAGATACTCGTCCAGCAGCGCGTGAAGTGATTCGGCCGTCAGCCGCCAACCCTGACGCGCGGCCTCGATTTCCACCTGCGCCCACAGGCCGGCCAGCAGCCGCGCGCCGCGCGTCGGGCCGGCGTCCCGCTCGTGCTCGGCGAGAACCACCTGCGCGTCCAGCAATCGCAGCAGGTCGCCGCCCAGGCGCGGCGCGTCCTGAATCCGGCCGAAGTGGGCCAGATAAAGCGCGGGCGGCCGCTGGGACAGAATCCGTTCCACCGACACCCGCGTGGCCGCCGGATCGAACTGGGTCGGCGCGATGGCGGGCAGGATCGACGGGCGGCCATCCACGTCCAGCTCGCGCAGGGAGATGCCGAAAGCTTCGCCGGCGAAGATGCCGCCGCCGCGGACGTCGAGCAAGCTGAGATGATGGCGAGCGTGGCCGGGCGTGTCCAAACAGATCAGGGCGCGGCCACCGAGATCGAGGATATGGCCATCGGTGGCGGCAATGATGCGGTCCGGTGGAACCGGCAGAGGTTCACCGTACAGCCGGTGAGCCTTGGCCTCGCCGTACACCGCCCGCACGGCGGCGAACAACGCCGTGGGATCGGCCATGTGTCGCGCCCCGCGCGAATGCACCACCAGCCGGGCTTCGGAAAATATCTGCATCATGGCTCCGGCCCCGCCGGCGTGGTCCAGATGGACATGGGTTGGAACCACGTAATCGACGCTGGCGGGCGACAGATCGAGGGCTTGCAACGCCGCCAGGACGCGCGGCAGACAGGCGTTGGTGGCGGTATCCACCACGGCGACCCGACCGCGCTCGACGATCAGGTAAAGGGCGGCTAGTTGGGGACGAAGATAGCCGGCGTCGAGGATGTAAATGCCGGATTCGTGGCGCGACAAATCAATCATGGGCGTTCGATCAACGAGGGAATCGAGGCATTTTAACCGTGAGGATGGTGGGCGCGCGTTTCCCCGACCGGAAATGTTGGAGATCAAAAACCGTCGATTTTCTTGTCGGTTTTCCAACAATCGCGCCGTTGGCCTGTGCGAAATCTCGTGCCTCCCTTGGAACAACCCACACAAATAACCGATTTAAAAAAACTTTTTTTATCGGCACGTCGTTTGCTGATTTCCAGGCGAACCTTGTCTGGGAACGTGACCGCCATGATTGCCCTTCCTCGCACCATCGTGATCGACGATACCACCCTGCGCGACGGCGAACAGTCGGCGGGCGTGGCGTTTACTCAGGATGAAAAGCGGGCCATCGCCCGCGAATTGGTGGCGCTGGGCGTGCCGGAATTGGAAATCGGCATTCCAGCGATGGGCGCGGAAGAGCGGGAAAGTATCCGCGACCTCGTCGCGCTGGATTTAAACGCTACGCTGCTGGTATGGAGCCGAATGTGTGAATCGGACATTCGGCTGTGCCGCAATCTTGGGGTGCGGTGCGTGGACCTGTCGGTGCCGCTGTCTGACCAGCAGCTTCGACACAAGTTGGGCTGGACCCGTGAGCGGGCACTGGACACCATCCGCCGCCGCGTGCCCCAGGCGCGGGATTTGGGTCTGGATGTGATCGTCGGGGGCGAGGACGCCTCGCGGGCCGAGCACGACTTTCTGTTGCGCGCCGCCGAAACCGCGCAAGCCGCGGGCGCGCGGCGGTTTCGCTTCGCCGACACGCTGGGCATCATGGAACCACTCGGTACGCTGGCGGTTTTCCAGCGCTTGCGGTCGGCGGTGGACTTGGAACTGGAAATGCACGCTCACGACGATCTAGGGCTGGCCACCGCCAATACCCTGACCGCCGCGCTGGGCGGCGCCACCCACGTCAACACCACCGTCAATGGCCTGGGCGAGCGGGCCGGCAACGCCGCGCTAGAAGAGGTCGTGATGGGATTGCGCAAGCTGTATGGCTTCCAGGTCGATGTCGATCTTTCGCGTTTCCCCACGCTGTCACGTCAGGTCGCCACCGCCGCCAATCGACCGTTGTCCTGGCAAAAGAGCTTGGTCGGCGAAGGTGTTTTCACCCATGAAGCGGGCATTCACGTGGACGGCCTGCTGAAACATCCGCTCAACTATCAGGGCGTGGATCCCGCCGAACTGGGCCGCAACCATCGACTGGTGCTAGGCAAGCATTCCGGCACACACGCGGTGCGTCGGGTCTACCACGATCTCGGCATCGTCCTGAGCGACCGCCAGGTCGACGTTGTGCTCCAGCGTATCCGCGCCTTCGTCAGTCAATACAAGCGCTCCCCCGAAGTCGCCGAACTGAAATCCTTTCACCGCGACCGGACGGACCGCTAACCCATGGCCCAAGCCCAACTCACCGCTCCCGATTCGGAAAATATCTTCCAAACCCTGTCGATTCCACACATCTTGATCTCGAAGATTGCTGCCCGCGTCTGAATGGATGGAGCAATCAGCGTGGAACGCTTGGAACTGGCCTTGGCCTTGTACCTGAGCATCGCTTGGCGGATTCAGTACCTGACCGCGCTGGGGCGGACGCCCCCCGACCCGCCGTGCGATGGGGTCCTGGATTCGGCCCAAGGGCGGGCGGCTTACGTCGCGATTCACCGCCACCCTCCACCCGCTATCCCGCCGTCGCCGCTGATCAGGCCCGGCTGGATCGCCCGTCTGGGCAGCCATTTGGGGTGCAAATGCAATGGACCACCCGGTCCCCAAGCCCTGGGGATCGGCTTGCAGCGCAAGCGATCTCGCCTGGGGGATGGAATTGGCTTCCAACCTCCATTCCCAATCAACCGGTGAGAGATGCATGGAATCGACAGCCTTCAGGGTCGGTTCGGTGCGGGGCGTCGTCGAGATCGGTTAGGCCGATTCTGGTGCTTTCCCTTCCGCCGCCGCCTCGGGTCGAGCCTTTTTCTCGAACACCTGCAAGGCTGGGTTCTTGAGGGCGATCTCGCCGTCGGCGAACCGCTCCAGCGATCCGCTCAGCGCGGCCACCCACCGTGGATAGTTTTTGGCCGCTTGCTCCAGCTTGCGCCAGGCCTTGGCTGGCAGGATTGCGGTGACAATTCCCTCCTCGGTTTGAATGCCGATTTTCAGGCCGTCCCGGACGGCGAGATGGCGAGGCAATTCCGAGAATTTGACGGTGAGTTCGAGACGACCGGGCACGAGGTGTTCCTTCGGGATGGGGGTGGTGTTGGGGGGTCGCGCGGCGAGGGAGGCGGCTTGCTCGGCGCGCGGGGTCGCGGCGAGTCGGGCTTGCTGGACTTCTTGCTGGGTCACGATGCCGGCCGGTTGGCCGTGTAGATCGACCCGCGTCGCGCCGGGTCGCAGTGCGCGCCGGTAGAGCGGCCGGTGACAGTAGCGAGCCAGTGCGCGCTGGACGGCGGCCCGCTCGCGGCCGGCCGCGACCAAGTCGCGGTGGATGCCGATCTTGAGCGGCTTGGGGCGCTCCCAGTTAAAGCAGGCTGGATACAGTGCGGCCAGCGCTAGCGGTCCGGGCGCCGGCGCGGGCGTCGGTTCGGCGGCGGCGGGGTTGGGGTCGGACATGGCGAGGGTTTCCGGTGGCGGCATCGGTATGGTGTAGTGTAGCCAATCGCTGGCCGGCGACGCGAACGGCCCGCGCTGGAGACCGGGAATCCGGGGATAGTCAAAAGGGGCGTGGGCCTCTACACTAACCGCGTCACATGACGCGGTTTTCCGACCCTTGCCGATTGTTCCCCTCGATCTCCTGCATGTCAGCGCCCTACGCCCGGCGGTCCCCTTGCCGTGGCCGACTCCACGGGCCGTGACCCTAGCCCGCGCCGTCGGCTTCGTCGAGCCGGTGACGGCGCGGCTGCTGCCCGGCACCACCCCACCCTGCTACGAAATCCTTGCCGGCCTCAAACACTGGTTGCTGGCCCAGCGGGCGGGGCTTTCGACCGTCCCCGTCCAAGTCGTGGAAGACCTGAGCGACGCCGACGCGCGTCGGCTGGTGGAACTGGATGCCGACCAAACTCGCTACGATCCCCTTACCGAAGCCCGCGCGATCCAGACCGAAGTAGCGCGGGGCCGGAGCATCGCCGCCGTCGGGCGCGCAATGGGACTGTCGCGCACCGAAGCCTCGCACCGGCTGCGGTTGTTGCGGCTGGCGCCGAGCGTTCAACAACAGGTCGCAACTGGCACCCTGGAGACCGGCAAGGCCCGCGCCTTGGTCGGTCTGCCGGAGCGCGCCCAGCTCAACCTGGCGCAACGGATCGCGCGGGAGGGGTTGACCACCCGCCAGGTGGAAGCCTTGGCGAAAGTGGGCAAACAGGGCCATGGCCCTGCTCGGGCCGGCACCGGGATTGTGCCCACGCCGCCAACACGGGACCCAGACCTCGCCCGACTGGAAACCGACTTGGCGGAACAACTTGGGACGCCGGTGACGATCCGCCACGGTGCGGACGGCCGAGGGCAATTGATCGTCAACTTCGCCGACTTGGAGATTTTGGAGGGGGTGCTGGAGCGGATCGGGTATCGGCCTTGATCAATCGAACAAGTCCTTGATCGCCCACCGCCGGCGCCGGTTCCGGTACGCGCTCTGGATGTGCTGGCGCCGGTCGTGCCGCAAGTGGCAACGCGGGCATAGGGATGCCAGGTTGGCCGGGTCGTTGTTGGCCGGGTTCTGGTCCAGGTGGGCACACGTCAGGATCGTGGTCACGAACCGCCCGGCCGGCCAGTCCCCTTGCTGGCAGCATCCCAGCGACCGCCCCCGCTCGTCGAACCGTTCGCCGGTCGCCGGGTCCAGCCAGCCGCCCTCCCCGATCACCAACACCCGCGCGCCGTGCGGCCGACCGCACCACTCGCAGCGCCCGCCGGCCCGCTCGAACTTGACCCAATTCGCCAGCGCCCGCCAGTCGGGCGGGTACAGATGGCGGAGGTCGGGGTTAATCGGCATCGCGCCGCCCGCCCATTGTAGGGCTTCCGGCGCGGCGAAGTCGTCGGGCGAAATCCGACGCTCTTCTTCGTTCTCGCGCGGGCAACGTACCAACCCCACCACGTTTCAAGCGTGGTGGGCTGACGATGCCAGCCGGTCTTCGAACCGCGATGCCAGGGCGGTCGGCACCGCCGCAATGCGCGCCGATAACGAAGGCGGACCTAACCTGATTCCTCAGTCGTGGGCAACAGTACAAGCGCTCGCCTCCCTGGTAGGGGAGGCGGCCAGGATGCTGGCTTGGTGTCCGTCCAGAGTTGTGCTTCATTTTCTCGAAATCAAAGGCTCTCGGCGACTGGTAAAGTTAGCCGATTATGCGATAAGGATGCCCTTTTCCCGCGCCTTGATTAGCCAGTGCGGAAACTCGTTCAACAGCCGGTCGTACAGCTCGGCATCCTTGATCTCGTCCAGATCGTTGATGTGCATGAATCCGGCGTTATCGATCAACCGACCCGACAATTCACCGAGCTTGCGCAGAAATGGGAAATCTTCCTTGCCGATCCCAACGAATTGCATGAAAACCGGCTCGCCAGACAGCTTGCGGATCACGTCTATGGTCGCTGATCGATCCACGTTGCCGCCGCCCGTGATGAAGATCACGAACGCGGGAGCCGGTTGGAGAGCCCGGTATTTCTTCAGAAGCAAGCGTGGTGACGGCGCGTGGTTGGTGGCTTCACGGATTTTGTATTGCGCCAAGATCACCTGCCAACACCACCTGGGCGCGCTGGCCCTCGATACCCTGTTTGTTGGCGGCAAAGGCCATCTTTTTACTCAGGTCGATGATGTGCTGCGAAGATCATGACGAAAAATCTCTCCGATTAGGGTGTATTCGTAGCGCCTGGGCTATAACCTTAACCGGATGGAGGTCCTTTCCATAAGCGACCGCCAACGAAGTGCCAGTAGCGCCGATACCAGTGTGGCAACTTGCTACACGCTTGGATTGTGTGGCAACTTGCTACAAATCTCCTGACGCGATCCGTTCGACGAAGCTCCGCAGTTTAGCTTCATGTTCGTCGCTCAAGGCATCGATCTTCAGCTTGATGATCAGGTGCTTCGAGTCGCGAGCAATGGAGCCAACGGTCTTACCCTCTCGTGCCAGTGCCTGGCGGGCCTCGTGGAACCTTGGCGCATTCTCTTCTTTGGAAATTCGCAGTTCTTTTAGCAAAAAATTAGAGAGCTTGGTCTGCTCTAGTGCCCCGGCTTCAAGCAAGTCCCAAGCCCGATTCAGCAATTCTAGCGCCAGCGATGGCGGATCAATCGACTGCATTGTCCGTTTGATGTCCGCTGCCGCGGCCCTAGACAGCAAGCGTGGATTTGCGTCGAGCCTGGCAAGAATCGGTTCCGGGAAATATTCGAAAGCGTAGTAGCGGTACATGTCCTCTCGGTTCATCCCCAACGCTTCGGCAAGTTTTTTTCGGGTTGGGAATAAGCTTTCGATTTGTCTTAGAGCCTTGCCGATCTCGTAGTCCGAAAGGTCCGCGCGATCTATATTCTCGACCAACGCGAGCACAGCCATGTCGGATTCTTCGACAGGAATAACCAGCGCTTCGATCGTGGAGCGCCCAAGCAACTTGTACGCCCGCCATCGACGTTCGCCCGCGATGATCTGGTAGCGATCACGAACCTGCCGCACGGAAATGGGTTGAAGCAACCCGACCTCGGAAATCGAGGCCGCTAATTCGTCCAATTCCTGTTGCGGAAAAACTCTGCGGGGCTGATAGGGGTTTGGCTCGATCCCATCGACGGACAGCTTGATGTGATGTCGCCCAACATCCAATTCGGTCTCTTGTCGTGCGTCCGCGTGACGTTGGCTGTTCTCGGCCAGTTTTTTCGCCAGCAACGCCTTTAAATTCTTAGACATGACCGTCCTCCATCGCAACTCCCTTAAGACCAAGCTCCTTTGCCAATTGGTGAGCAAGCTGCCGAAACTCGCGGGATACTTTGGCGGTACGATCCAGCGCGTGCAAACTGCTTTGCGCCATGGCAGCCTGGTTTACCTTCGTGCTGGTGGAAATCTTGATGGGCAGGAGTTTGCCGATCTGTTCCCGCGCCATGTTTTCAATGAGCTTGCTAACCATCAATCGTTCATCATGCTTGATGAGCAGCGCGCCGAGTACTTCAAGTTGAGGGTTGATTCGGCGGATTTTCGCGATGTGCTTCATCAAGTCGGTTACGCCGTACATGCCGTACTGAGAGCCGGATTCCACCGGTATAATCAGATGGGTCGCGGACGCCAGAGCGTTGCTGGTCAGTAATTTTAGACTGGGAGGGCAGTCGATCAGGATGATGTCATACAGTCCATCGAGCGGTTGGAGCTTTGCCCGAAGTTCTTCCGATGGTCTCGGTGTGGTATCTCTCAATTCATCTTCCGTTCTACCCAGCGCTAGTGATCCGTAGATCAGCGATACGCCCTCAATGTTGGTATCCTCTTGAATAGCAAGGGGCAGCTTCTCCAGATCGGAAAGCAGCAACTCCGCACAAGTGATTGGGACCTCGCTCGGGTGCATTTTACCCAGGTGAAGGCTTGCGTTAGCTTGAGGATCCACATCGACCACGAGAACCGACAAACCCATTTTGGAAAATTCCGCAGCCAGGTTCACCACGGTCGTCGTCTTGCCGCAACCACCCTTATGGTTGGCCACCGCGATAATCTTTGTTTCTTTATGCTGTCTCATAGGGATCGAAAAGAACCGTTTACGTGTTCGAATGATCGCATATGTGAAGGTTCTCGCTGGAAAACATGTAGCAAGTTGCTACGCATCCACCAAAGGCTCGCGCGATTCGTAGCAACTTGCTACATTCGATGAACCTGGCTTGATTTATTCCACCATAGACGATATTGCTTGCAAATGGTAGAAAATAGTCAACAACTTGCGGTCGTCACCGGCGCCAACCGGGGTCTTGGCCTGGAAACTTGCCGCCAACTGGCCCAGCGTGGCCTCCGGGTGATGCTCACCAGCCGCGACGAGGCCGAGGGGCAAGCGGCGGTGAACCGGCTTCGAGGCCAAGGCTTGGCGGTGCGCTACCGTTCGCTGGACGTGACCGATCCAGCCAGCGTGGCGGCGCTGGCGGACACCTTGCGACGGGAAGACGGGCGCATCGATGCCCTCGTCAACAACGCCGGCGTCGCGCTGGAGGGATTCGACGCCGGCGTGGCCCGCCGCACCCTCGCGGTCAACTTTTTCGGGGTGATGGAGGTCACCGACCGACTGCTCCCGCTGTTGGCACCCCACGGTCGCATCGTCATGGTCTCCAGCGCCATGGGACAAATGGACGGGCTGCCACCGGCCTTGTGCGATCAGTTTCTCAACCCGGCGCTGACCCGGAACGACTTGGTGGACCTGCTGAACCGCTTCGTTCGCGACGTGGAAGCGGGCCGGCACCTCGAACGGGGCTGGCCGGCCAACGCCTACCGCATATCCAAGGTCGGACTCAACACCTTCACCCGAATTCTGGCCCGGGAACTCGCGGCGTCGACCGTTCGAGTCAATGCGGTCAGTCCGGGGTGGGTTCGGACTGCCATGGGCGGACCCGGAGCCATGCGCACTGTTGAGGAAGGGGCTAGCGGCATCGTGTGGGCGGCACTGGTGAGACCCGACGGCCCGACCGGTGGCTTTTTCCGGGATGGTCAGCCTATCCCTTGGTAACCACAAGCACCGCGCGATTCTATACGACGATGATGGACATCGTTCCAAGTCCCATCGATTACGGCGGCATTCACGGCGCTATGCAGCGTCGCCTGCAGCGTCAACGCGCTGACGACCGCCACCCATTGGGAGTTCAGCCTTCGGGGCTTCTCTTGGAAGGCTTTTTTACGCTGGAACGGCAGAGCCTGTTCTAGTCACACCGGCAAAGTCGGTGGTTTACTTAAATTTCAATTAGCCAAACGGTCCAGACGGCGACGTTCAGGCTTTCCGATGCGGTGGTCAGAAACCTACGTGGTGGAGCAGCTTCAATACTCCACTCGAAATGTCGGACTGTCTTCCGGGCGATGGTTGCGCTTGTCGTACAGCCGGGTGGTGGCCACGTCGGCGTGGCCCAGCCAGGCCTGCACTTTCGCGAGGTCGGCCCCGTGTTGCAGGGCATTGGTGGCGGCGGTGGCTCGCAGCGAATGCACGCAGAAGCCGTGGACGGTGGCGTTGATCCCCACTTGCTTCCCGTAGCGTCGCACCACGTCCTGATAGATCGAAGTTGGGTTCAGCGGCTTGTTGAGGGTGCCGGTGGTGTTGTTTCGGACTGGGCGAAACAGCGGCCCCGACAGGTCATGGCCATGTCCCGCCTGATCCAGGTACGCCCGAATCAGCCGAGCGGCTTTGACCGCCACCGGCACGAAGCGGATATTGTCGCCCTTGCCCTCGATGCGCAGATGGAGGATGCCTTCCCGCTGCTGGAGATCGCGGACCTTCAATCGGCACAGCTCCTCCCGGCGCAGGCCGTGATAGAGCAGGGTGGCCAAGATCGCTCGGTCCCGTTTTCCCTTGACGGTGTCTTCGGGTGGGGCGTCGAGCAAGGCCCGCGCTTGGGCGTCGCCCAGGGCCGGGGTCAGGCCCTCGCGGTGGTCGGCCTTGGGCCGCTTGACCCCGTCCACCGGGTTGTGCGGGGCCGCATGGTGTTCGCACAGATAGTCGAACAGCGAGGACAGCGCGGCGAGCTTGCGGCGGATGGAAGATGGCGCCAGGTTCCGCGCTTCCATATCTCTCCGCCAGGCGATCAGGTGGGCGCGGGTCACCCGCCGAAAGTCCTCCGAACGGCCGATCCCGACGAAGGCGGTGAAGTCCGCCACATCTTTCTGGTAGGCGCGGCGGGTTTTAGCGTTGGGCAGGTTCGCGAACCACTCCCACTCGGGCGGCACTTCGGCCAGGCACTGAAACTCGGCGGCGGTCAGGGTCCGACCCGGGAGGACGGGCTGGGGCTCGGCGGGAATCAAGCGGTCGGGAGCGATCATGGTTTCAGTATAGCCCACCGGGCCAGTTGACCCCACATAATGCGTTTTATCGGGGGTGAAGAACCTGCCGGATGTTTTAATATTTTACGTATTACGTTTTATGTATAAAACAAACACCGCCGTCCACGGCGATTCCGGTCCCCCAGGCGACCGTCTCTTCCGCCCACCTGGAGGGCGATTAGGGCGATACATCGCTCCATCTAAACGGGCTTACCAAGGGAACGGTGGGGGGGGCGGGGGCGGAACCACCACCACCGGCCCTCGATAGCCGTACCAAGGCTGCCGATAGTAGCCGTGACCTCGGTAATAGCCGTGACGTCCGTAGTAACCACGGTGACCTCGGTAATAACCTCGGTAACCGCCGTAGTAGCCATCTCCTCGGTAGTGGGCGCGGTAACTTTGGTAGGGATTACCCTCGCCGTAGGGGTCACCGCCCCACGCGTTGGCGCTTTGCAGCGGGGCCAGGATCGCGGTGGCGACGACGGCTCCCAGTATCCACTTCATGGCTTTCATCGGTTTACTCCTGCCCGCCGGACGGGGCGATCTGGTTCTCAATCAGTGACGGGGTGGGACTCCCCGCGAAGGCGGGGCCGGCGATCCGCCATCCATCGCCTGGTAAGGCGAATGATCCCGGAGTGGGCCTGAGCGCGTGCTGAATGAATCGCGAATGGAAACTGAACGACCGGCGGCGGGGCGGCGAGTGGACGGCTCGGCGAAATCCGTACGCGTCATCGGCAAGGGCGACAGGGGGCGGCGAGCGCCATCGCTGGGAGCCTTCGGCCAGATGTTCGTTGTGCGTCCCTTCACTCGACGGCGGTAGAAGTTGAATCCCGCAATGCGGCATGGACTAGCGCCCGCACCGCCCAGCTTTTGACGGTCCGCGCGGTGTCGGAATCAATACCCAGGACATCGCGGAAAACAATCATCGACTCTGTTCCGAAGATCAGCGCCAACGCGGCGCAGAGTCGTTCGTAATCCGCTTCGGGAAGACGATGGCGCGCCGGAGCCAACGCGGCTTCGATTAACGGTAATCGACGGTTTTGCCGAGCCGGTATTGAATCGTCCGTCAGGTCACGACGGATCGAGTTAGCTAGCATAATCCGTAGCTGCGCCTCGTTCTGGTAGACCATCGCATGCAAGGACGCCTCGGCCCGATCTATTCGTTCTTCCACATCGTCAGAAGAGTCCTTGGCAAAAAGTTCCGACGGGTCGGTGATCGCCGCGTCCAGCGGCGCCTCGACCAATAACGTCTCAATCTTTGGAAAATGACGATACGCCGTGGCGCGCGATACCAGGGCCTCCTCCGCCACTTCATCCATCGTGGGGGTGCGGCCCTGCTTCATCAACCGGCTGGCGGCCAACAACAAATCCTTGCGCGTGCGCAACTCTTGGTTGCTCGGCCCGCGTGGACGGCTCATTGCTCTTGCGGAAGTTGTTGGAGGATCGCCGCCAGATCGATCCAGACTTGCTCTTTTTGAATCTGCCCGGTTTCCGTGAACTCCACCACATGCAGCAGGCGGAAATCGAGGGGTCGCCCGCGACCTTCAAGGCCAAAGGGACGTCCCGGCGCTTGACCTCGCCAGCGTGATTCATCGACCAGGAAACCATCACCGTACAACCGCCGCAAGGGGGTCACCTGTTCTCCGGAAAGATCCGCAAACAACGTCTTATAGAAATCCCGCGCTGCTTCACGGCCATGGCTGGGGCCATTAGGCCAACCCACGACATCGTGGGTTGCATCCGGCGCTAAAGTGGCAAGAACGCCTTCGATATCGTCATGATGCTCGTAAACAAAATGCTCATCGATTTTCTGGTCCATCTGTTGGGGTGTCAGCGGCATGGTGGTAACCTCTCGGTGAATTTGATACTAAAGTATCTTAGTGAGATTTAAATCTCATTTCAATACTTTTATATCAAAATGGGCCAATCAATCCCTTCACACCCTTAACAAGGTTTACAGGAACCAAGCAAGCTGTTCCGGTACCCGCTGCTTCTTGCTACTCCTCCCCCGCCCCCAGCGGGCATCGCCAGCTCCTGACCAACGGTACACGCTAACACCCCAGCCGGTTGACCCTCAGTGAAATGATGGGCTGGTTCCATGGCTTCAAACTCCATCGGGTCGTCGCTGCTGGCGTTGGAAGCGGAAGCCAAGGCGGCCAAGAGGGACCCGTGGGGTCTGCCGGAGGCGGAACGCTGCCCACCTTGGGACTAGTGGAAGGGGATTTACGCTACCGCATCAGCCCCGGCTGCCCGTACGCCAGCGGTTCGACCCCAGCCGCCAGCAGCGGCTTGACCTGCGCCGACAAGCGGTACTACCGCGAAATGGCGAGCTGTAAGGAGGCGCGGTTCTACCTCAATACGTGCGGCGTCCACTCCCTGGATGGCAACCACGACGGCGTACCATGCGAGACGCTGTGCCATTTAGTCCTTATCGTGAATTTTCGTGAGGGGACGCGATGGCGGGAGCTGAATATGCTGAATATATTGAAATATATCCAGTTCGGCCGGTTGTTGCGATGCCGGGTCACAGCCCCAGGATGGCCAGGATGCCTTCGCGGAAATACCAGCCGGCCAGCGCCAGGACGGCCAGCAATAAGATCGCCAGCATCCACAGCCCGACCCTGCTCGACGGTGGGGTCTGGGCTGGTGGCAGGCGTTGTTCCAGCGCGGTGCGGGCGGCCCGCTCGGTTGCCAGCAGGGCCATCAATCGGTTCTGCTGCCCCTGCATACCCCTGATCCGCTCGCGAGCATCCTTGAGCTGATCGCGGAGTTGCTCCACCAAGACCGATCCGGCCGCCTGCTCGCCCCCTGAATCCAGCGCTTCGCAACGAGCATCGTCGGGTTCTTGCGTCGTGATAGTTGGCTTTCCTAACAGAGTCTCTTGCACTTTCGGGGCAATGGCGGTCGACGGCGATGGGCGTTGCGTGCCACCAGGCCTGCGTCTTCGATTCTCAACGTCTATGATGCGAGTTTCGAAAAGCTCATCGTCGGGTTCTTGCGTCGTCATATTTGACCTTCCTCACCTCGTCTAGTTTCTTAAAGGATAGCCTATAGCGCGGCGTGGGGTCGCTAGAGGAGGACCAGAACGGCGTACCGTGCAGGACTTGTTGAATGCGAATTACGCGCTTTGCGACCGAGCGTCCAACAGAAACATGGCGGCGGCGAGTCGGGCGAAGACGTGGACCAGGAGACCCCGAAAGGAGCGGACCTTGCTGGCGCACGCGATGCCGGTCTTCTCCTGAATCCAGTTGAACAGCGATGCGACCGGCTGACGAAGGCGCGAGACTGCGGCGGAGTAGGCCGGTCGGCGGAATCCAGTCGCTCTTGGCCTTTCTCTTTTTTGATGGGGGTTAGGACCGTGAACGGCAGGTTGGAATGCCGGGTGAGGTATTCGTGGGCCTTGTCGGCATAGAGCTTCCGATAGGCGAGCGCGAGCGCCACGATCTCCACTGCCTGGCCGTCGTTCATCCCGGTCGAGGTGACGCCGATAGAGCGGGGTAGCAGCAGTATAAACTGCTAACTTGTTTTATGACCTCGGTTTGCGCTAGGGTGCGTATATGCGATGCGGATTAAAGGGACTGGCCACTATTAAACGAGGACTGGGAGCTACTGTTGTCGTTTCTGCCCAGCAACTGGCAGGGGTTGGCTCATGATACCGGGGCGCTGAAGAAGCTGCGCAAAGACAAGTCGGTTAAGAACCTGCCGTGCACGCTCTTGATCCATCGTAGAATTAATGGTGATGAATAAAGCAAATGCCCCACTAGCCCTTGCGCAAACGCCCTTGCATGCATGCTCCCGCAAGGGTAGCGTCTCGCCCAATCCATCTGTCGTGCGGTTGAATTCCCTATCTCTTTACTGGCTACCAGTCGGCGGTCGCGCGCTCTCAACTCGGCGCCAGTGCCGAGCCGGGAGCGTTACGTAACGGTCATCACTTTTCGAGCTTTTCGCGAATCGTCGAGGCGATGGCCGTGCCCTCTTCCCCGCCCCCTTGCGGCGAGAAAGGCGGGAAGCTTCGCGGGTGTCGCCGCGCGACTATTGCGTGGCTCTGGACCGCTGGGCATTCCCGCTACCGGTCAGTAGGTCACTACATCGACCGCGTTTTTGATCGTGATCTGATCGATCCATGCTTTCGCAAAAACGGTGCTGCACGTGTTCGAGTACGCCGCCACCTCAAGCGTCAGCACGACCGTCTGACCGGCGAAGCGCGACAGATCGATCGCCGTCTGGCGCAACCATTCGGTTTCCTGGTGCAGCATCCCGATCGCGGTGACTTCGTCCACCACCACGCCGTTCGCCAGTACGCGGAAACTAGCGCTCGTATAGTCATTGACGGCGGCACGGAGGTCTAGCCGCCGCACGTAGCTTAACTCGGGCCGCGCGCCCAAGGTGATCCTGCGGCTGATCGAGTGCGCCCGCGCGCCAAGTACGCCGTTGTCGCCGGAAGACGCATGACCGTACAACATCGAGCCGCCACGGAAGGCACGCGGGTCGTCCCGCAGCAGTTCCCAACCCGATCCTTCCCAGCCTGACCCATTTACCGTTGCTGGAGAAATGGAAGGCTCAGCACGCTGCGCGATCTCCTTCCACGCTCCCGCCGCCTCCAGCGCGGTGGAAATGATCCCCGGGATGTCGATGCCGAGTGGCGCGTTGCTTTCCGATCGGCGACTCGCGCCGCCCTTCAGCAAACCCGCCGCTTCAAGCGATGCGGAAATGATCCCGTGCACGTCGATGCCGAGCGTCCGCCCGGCGCCGCCTCGCCGCTCGTTGCCCGAGGAATCGCTGGCACGACCGGAAGTGGCGCCAGGCGCCGCGCGCGGCTCGGACTCGCGTGGTTCGGAACCGACCGCCGGCAACCAAAGAGCCTCCACCGCGCCGGGCGCGTTAGCGGTCGCCTCCGCAGCGCCATCGGCGGCGACCTCGACAGCGGCGGGCGGGCTGGCCAGCAACCCCCAGAAATCGGCGATGCGGTGTGTCGAGGAAATGCCGACCGCATTGAAGAACGGCGCCGCGGTTCCGCACTGGTGCGGTTCGGCTCCAGGATCGAGCGCCGCGCCGTGCGACATGCCGGTAATCGTGTAAGACTCGATCAGCTCCTCGCCGTCGGCTCCATGCCAGACCCGGCGCGGATAGCCGCCGACGTTCGTTTCCACCGTCGGGCGCACGTCGAGTCCGTGTACGTGGAGCCATTGCTTGATCGTCTCCTCGGCATTGACCGGCTTCACCGCGGTATCGGCGTCGCCGTGCCAGACCGAGACCCGCGGCCACGGTCCGTCGTGCGAGGACGCGCCGCGCACGAGGTCGCCCCATTCGCTGGCGGGCCGACAACGTCCCTGGAAGATGCTTTCGAGACCTTCCTGCAACCCGCTGGCGCTGCGGTAGGGAACGCCAGCGATCACCGCACCTCCCGCGAAGACGTCGGGGTATGTCGCAAGCAACACGTTGGTCATCGCGCCACCCGAAGACGTGCCGGTGACAAACACGCGCCGCCGATCGATTCCATGCCGCTGCGCCATCGCTTCGACCATCTGGCGAATCGATTCGGGCTCGCCGCGCCCCCGTTCGTTATCTTCCGGGCGAAACCAGTTAAAGCAGCGCAAGGGATTATTGTTCAGTTGCTGCTGCGGAAAGAGCAGCGCAAACCCGTACCGATCGGCCAGCGTCGACCAACCGGAGCCCTTGTTGTAGGAAGTCGCGCTCTGCGTGCAGCCATGCAGCACGACGACCAGCGGTGCGTTGCGTGGCAACTGCCGCGGCAGATAGGCGAACATCCGCAGCTCGCCCGGATTGGCGCCGAAATCGGTGATTTCGATCAGCCGGTGCTCCTGCTGGTCAACCTGGTCGGACCACGCTTCCACCGTGGCCAGAGCCGACAGCAGCTTCTCCCAACGGCTGCCGTGCGGCCTGCTGGCAGCGTGTTTCGCCATTTGGGTAATAGTGGCCACACGGTGGCCGAGTTTGTTCAGCATCAGGCTCCTCCTGTCATCCGACGAGGTGGTAAGCAGGCCGACTTCGATCAGCTTTCGGCCCGGCAGAAAGACGGTGTGGAAGAGGCCCGGATCGGCACTCCCACCGCATTGCGGATCGAGCCAGGCGGGCGGAGCAGCCTCCGGCGCCAGACCGTATGCATGACTGATCACTGCCCGCCTATCCTGCCATCGGGTCACGAACTGCAACGAGGCAACTGGACAACCACGTTGAATCGAGACGCCAAACAGCTCCGCCGAGACCAGCGACCGCGCTTCGTCCGCGCGAGCCAGTTCGAGCAGGCCACCCAACGCCTCGCCAAAACACAGTCCTTCGAGCCTGAGCAACAAACTTCCGGCACCGCCGTCGTCGGCGACTGGCGCCAGCGGACCGAACAGAACTCGCGGCGCGTGCTGGCCAAAAGCCATCGGCACCAAGTCGAAATAGCAGCGGATGGCTTCGATCGTGTGCGACTGCTGCGGCGCCGCCATCGCGCCGATCAACAGCCGCGCCGCGTACTCCGCCGTTGCCGGCGGCGACCCTCGCCCGCGCGGCCCGGCCGCAACCAGCCCGCTGCTTACCAGCAGAGTGACGCGGAAACGCAAGTCGCGCCGCGACTCGCCGAGGATGTCGGCAAGCCTCTCGCTGAATTCATAACGTGCCAACGTGTTCGGAATGCCCATTGTCGTCCGCGAGCCCCCAAGGAAATCTCGCAAGTGATTTCGTCACTTGCGAAGAGTAATACGGTCACCAGCAAAATGCACGTGTTTTTTTAGTAAGTGACGTGTAATAAATTTATCCTCAATCCGAGGCGTTCCTGGGGTCAGGTCGGGATACATGTAAATTTTTATCAGATCGGCCGTTTAGATCGTGTAGTCATGAGATAGGAAATATGAGAGGCTGATGTGATCGAAAGGG
>JAVMKH010000189.1:0-2546 GCA_031732935.1 Candidatus Contendibacter sp. | reverse complement strand
CGGGCTGGAGTGAGGGCGATGGCCGACCCCTATCCGCGCTTGTCCGTCATCCGGCCCGCGATGGCCGGCCCGGAGCGCTGGTCGCGCAGTCACGGGGCGTTGGGAGGAACGGCGGTCTGGGAGCGGTTGGTCGCCCTGCCCACGGCGGTGGTGGGGTGCGGCCGCGGCGGTTCCCTGGCGGCGGGCGCCCTGGCGCGGCTGGGGCTACGCGATCTGACGCTGATCGATCCCGACACCATCGAACCCCACAACCTGGGGGAAATGGCGATCGTCCACGATGCCGACGTCGGGCGGGCGAAGGCGGAGGCGCTGGCCTGGCGCTTGCGCGATCAGCTGCAGGGCTGGCCGGCGCGGTATCGGGCGGTGACCGCGCCGGTGCGGCAGCCGGCGGCGCTGGCGGCGCTGCGGCGCTGTCGGGTGGTGGTGTGCTGGGCCGATCGGGACGCGGCCCGGCTGGCGGTGGGCCTGGTCGCGGCGCTGTATCACCAGGTGCTGCTGGACGTCGGCGTCGGGATCGAGGCCGGGCCGGGGGGCGACCGGCGGATGGGCGCGGATATCCGGCTCGTCGTGCCCGGCGACGGTTGCCTGCTGTGCCGGGGCAACCTGCGCGATTATCCGGAGGCGCTGCGGCGCCTGGGCGAACCCCGGGCGGAGCCGGCGGCTTCCTGGCCGGAGCAGCGCGCCGGTTCGTTGCACAGTCTGAATCAGATCGCGGTCGGCCTCGGCCTGCGCCTGCTGGAGGATCTGGTGGCCGAGCGGGTCGGGGGCTCGACTTGGGCGCGGCTGGAGTTCGACGCGGCGGGACGATTGACGGTGAGTTATCCCCCGTTCGGATCGCCGGAGGGGGGGTGCGCGCTCTGCGCCCGGGCGGGGATGGGCGATGCGGGGTTGGCCTGGCGGACCTGAGGGGCCGCCTTTTCCCCTCTGCTTTAGGGGGTCAATTTCCAATGTCGCTAAACGGTCAATTTATGATGTCGCCTGACACCATCGGCTCGCTGGAGATACCCTTACGACCGGCCGACCGCCGGCCACCAACATCAGCCGGTTCGGAACCGGGCCGGCCCATCGCGCCGATCACTTCCATGACCTTTGTCTCCGAGCCGGCCACGGCGTCGCGCTTTGCCGTGGTGGCGTCGATCGCCTGGATGGCAGTTCCCGCCGATTCGCTCGTTTGAGTAAGGCCAAGAACGATCGCGTGCGATTCGCTGCGCCCCGCCGCTGTCGAATGATGATTTCTCGAAAATAATTCTTGAAATCTATTCTCGTTTGAATACCATTTCAACGAGTTTCAATAATCAGAGGTGCGCCTTGAGACCATCCGTTGCGCTCGATCTCAAACGAGCCGCCGTCCGCGAAGCGGCGAGCCGCTTCCGTACGGCGAACCCGCGCGCGTTCGGCTCGGTGCTGCACGGCACCGACCGGGATGGCAGCGACCTCGACTTGTTGGTCGATGCGCTGCCTGGCGCGACACTGTTCGACCTAGGCGGTCTGCAAGACGAGCTGGAAACGCTGCTCGGCGTCCCTGTCGATTTGCTCACCCCGGCTGATCTGCCGCCTAAATTCCGGGCCAAGGTGCTCGCGGAGGCGCGGCCGATATGAGCGAGAACCGCCTGTCCGATTACCTCGACCACATGCGGCAGGCCGCCACCGATGCGTGCAGTTTCGTGGAAGGGCGGGCCAAGGACGACTTCCTTGGCGACAAGCGCACCCAGCAGGCCGTCATCATGAGCCTCATCATCATCGGCGAGGCCGCCACGAAGGTGATGGACGGCTTCGCCGAGTTCGCCCAAATGCACCCCGAGGTGCCATGGCGCGGCATGCGCGGCATGCGCAACCGCATCGCCCACGGTTACTTCGACATCAACCTCGATGTGGTGTGGGACACCGTACGGGCCGCACTCCCGGTGCTGCTGAAACAACTGCCTGCTGTCTGTCGTGAGGCCAGCGAAACAGACAACGATGACCGAACGAGAGACCAGCCATGTTGATCGGTTATGCGCGCGCTTCGACGCGGGACCAAAACCTGGCGCTACAGCGGGAAGCCCTGACCGAGGCTGGGTGCCGGAAGGTCTTTGAGGACCAGGTAGGCGGTAAGCGGGCCAACCGTCCCGGCTTGGCCAAGGCCCTCGAAATGTTGCGCGAGGGGGACACCCTGGTGGTCTGGAAGCTCGACCGGCTCGGCCGCGGCGTCAAGCAATTGGTCGATCTGGTCGACGAGCTACACCAGAAAGGCGTGCAGTTCAAGAGTCTCACCGACGCCATCGACACCGGCACGTCGTCGGGGCGGTTCTTCTTCCACGTCATGGCGAGCCTCGCCGAGATGGAGCGCGAGCTGACCGTCGAGCGCACCCGTGCCGGGCTGGAAGTCGCCCGGCGGCTCGGCCGCAAGGGCGGGCGCAAGCCCAAGATGACCGAGAGCAAGATCGAGTCGGCCAGGACGCTGCTGGCCAGCGGTGTTCCGCCCAAGGACGTGGCCAAGAACCTCGGCGTGTCCATTCCCACGCTGTACCGCTGGCTGCCAGCCTCCGCGCAGGCGTAGCCTCCAC
>JAVMKH010000188.1:0-2554 GCA_031732935.1 Candidatus Contendibacter sp. | reverse complement strand
GGTCCGAAATCAACGTCGCCTGCGAAGCTTGTCACGGTCCCGGCGCCGATCACCTGGCCTGGGCCCGGAAGGAAGGGGACTGGCGGAAGCTGAACCCCACCAAAGGGTTGGCCATCGCCCTCGACGAGCGGCGCGGCCTGGACTTTCAACTGCGCGCGCTGGCCATGAAGGGTCTGGACCTGGCAACCCCCGCCCTGAACCCGAAGCCCAGCGTGCTGTGGACAGCCAGGCAGGCCACGGCCGGCGGCGCCCCGTCCGCCACGCCAATCCCCAACCGCGAACTGGAGATGTGCGCCCGCTGCCACTCGCGGCGCGGGCAGTTCTGGGAGGATTATGTTTTTGGCAAATCGCTGCTGGACACCCACCGGCTGGCGCTGCTGACGCCCGATCTCTACTACCCCGACGGGCAGATGAAGGACGAGGTGTTCAATCACGGTTCGTATCTGCAAAGCAAAATGCAGATGAGGGGGGTGAGTTGCAGCGACTGCCACGACCCGCATGGCGGCAAGTTGCGCGCCGCCGGCGGCAAGGTCTGCCTGCAATGCCACCTTGCGGCGAAATACGAGTCGCCGCAACACCATTTTCACCCGGCCGGTTCCCCGAGCGCCGACTGCGTCGCCTGCCATGCGCCGGCCACGACCTACATGGTGGTCGACCCGCGCCACGACCACAGCTTCCGCATTCCCCGTCCGGACTTGACAGTGACGCTGGGCGTTCCCAACGCCTGCAATCGTTGCCACCAGGATAAATCGGCGCAGTGGGCGGCGGAGCAGGTCCGGACGTGGTACGACAAGCCTCTGCCGGGCCATCAGCAGTTCGCCGAGGCGTTGCACGCCGGCCAAACCGATGCCCCCGGCGCCCGGGAACTATTGCGGGCGCTGCTCAAGAACCCGGACCAGCCGGCTATCGCCCGGGCCAGCGGAGCCGTCCTGCTGGGCGAGCGGCTCGATCCCCAGTCCTTCGAGGCTCTCCGCCCGCTGCTGGCCGATCCCGATCCGCTGTTGCGGAGCGCGGCGGCGCGGGGGCTGGAAGCATTGCCGCCGGAGTTGAAGGTGAAATACCTGCTGCCGCTGCTCGACGACCCAGTGCGGCAGGTGCGGATCGACGCGGCCCGGACCCTGGCCTCCGTGCCGCAGGAACCACTGACTGAATCCCAGCGCCGGGTGATCCAGCGGGGCGTGGCCGAATACATCGCATCCGAACAAACCAACGCCGACCGCCCGGAATCGTATTTGAACATCGGCCTGATCCATGTTGACCAACGCCAGTTCGACCAGGCCGAAGCCGCCTACCGAGCCGCCCTGAACCTGCAACCGACCTTCACTCAGGCGGCGGTCAATCTCGCCGACCTGTACCGAATGCGGGGTCGCGACGGGGAAGGGGAGAAGACCTTGCGCCAGGCGCTGGCCCTCGATCCCCACAATGCCACCGTCCACCACGCCCTGGGATTGCTGCTGATCCGCCAGAAACGGTTGCCCGAGGCCATGGCCGCCCTGGGGGAAGCCGCGCGACTGGATAGCGGCAACCCCCGTTACGGCTATGTGTACGCAGTGGCGCTGAACGGGACCGGCCAGGGCGAAACGGCGATCCGGACGCTGGAAACGGTGTTGGCGCGGCATCCCAACGACCGCGATACCCTCATGGCGCTGGTGGCGTTTCAGCGCGACGCCGGCCACCTCGACGCGGCGCGTGGTTACGCTCGGCGACTGGCGGCGCTGGAGCCGGACAATCCCGACATCCAGGCGCTGCTGCGGCAGGTGGGGACAACGCCATAGTTGCGGTTGGGTAAGGCAACTTCGGGCCTGGCGATAGTCGACCATGGCCAAGCCAGGCTGCTTAATTCGCACCGCCATCACGCCCGCCATGAGGTCCGGGTGGTTCCTGAACAGTGCCGGAACGGAAAGAAAACGGCATGGATCAGTTAATATTGGGGGGTGATCTTGATGGCACTTTTCGTGGAATGGCGATAGCAATGCCCACGGTTGGCCCCAACAGTCATGCCGGCGGCGTCACCCCCGACGATGAAAGTCGATACTTTCATGGCAACCTTATAACCTGCCTCGCGGGAATCCTGGTCGCGTGTGGTTTCCTGCTGGCGCCAGCCGCCCTGGCCGGGGAGACCCGGCACGTCCTCGTGCTGTATTCCAACCATCGCTTGCTGCCGGCGAATCTCGAATTTGAAGCCGGCCTGCGCGAGACGCTCGCCGATTCGACCGAGCTGAGCGCCGAGTTTCTCGACTATCCCCGCTTCGACGGCGCGTCCTACATTCGCGCCCTGGCCCTATTCCTGAACGAGAAGTACGCCCGGCGGCCGCCGGGTGTCCTGGTCGCTGCGGGTGAAGAATCGCTCGATTTCCTGCTCCGCCATCGCGCCGAACTGTTCCCACGAATCCCGATGGTCCACGGGGCCGTTGCCCTGCCGTTCTTGCAATCGCGCCTGCCGCTGCCGGCCGACGTGGTCGGCGTCCCGATCCAATACGACTTCCCGGGTACCATCACCCTGGCGCTGCGCTGGCATCCGCGGGCCCGGCGGCTGGTGGTGGTGACGGGTACC
>JAVMKH010000187.1:47853-65177 GCA_031732935.1 Candidatus Contendibacter sp. | reverse complement strand
CGTCGCTGCGGCCCTCGAAGCGTTCGTCCGCCTTGATCCATTGACGAATCTGCACATCGGTCAAGTTGCTCATCGGGATTTCTCGCGTACCCAAAAATTTGTACCAAAAAGCCTCTGTGGATACGTTTGTGTACTCGACTATTGTGAAATCACTTGAGACGGATTGCAACGCCAAGACACAAAAAACCGCTGATTTAGCGGCTTTCTTGGGAAGGGCGAGATAGGATGAATCGGGGTGAAATTCTACTCGATGTTCTGAATCTGCTCGCGCATCTGCTCGATCAGCACCTTGAGTTCGACGGCGGCGCGGGTAGTGTCGGTGTCGGCGGCTTTCGAGGACAGGGTGTTGGCCTCGCGGTTGAGTTCCTGCATCAGGAAATCCAACCGCCGACCGACCGGCTCGGCCCGTTTGAACACCGCCTGAATTTCGTCGATATGGGCATCCAGCCGATCAAGCTCCTCCTCCACGTCCAGGCGCTGCGCGATCAGCACCAGTTCCTGCTCCAGGCGGCCGGGATCGGCCTCCGCTGGAATATCCGCCAGTCGGCTCAGTAGTTTGTCGCGCCAGCGGGCTAGAACCTCGGGGCGGCGTGCTCGCGCCCGCGCGACCTGGATCCGAATCGCCTCGCAACGTTGCAAAAGCAGTTCGGCGGTGCGCTGACCTTCCCGTTCGCGGGTGGCGATCAGTTCCGCCAGCGCCGCGTCCAGCGCGCCAACAATGACCATCTTGATTTCATCCAGGTCCGGTTCGGTTTCGTTGACCACGCCCGGCCAGCGCAACACGTCGATCAGCCGTAGACCCGTGCCTGGCCCCATCTGATGCTCCAGCTCGGCCGCGATATCGAGCAAGCGCTCGACCATGGGAAAATTCAAGGTAATGGCGGTTGCGGCCATGCCGGTGGTTTGCAGCTTGAGCGTTCCTTCGATCTTGCCGCGGCTGAGCGTGGCGCCGATGCGCTCGCGCACCGACGATTCCAGGCCCCGCAACGCTTCGGGCAGGCGGAGGGTGGTCTCTAGATAGCGGTGATTCACCGACCGTAATTCCCAGGTAATGGTGCCCCAGGCGCTCGGCTGCTCACAGCGCGCGAAGGCGGTCATGCTGCGCAACATGGATTGATCCTCTGGTGGGTGGTCCTTAAGCTTAGGTCGAATTGGCGGTCCTGGCGCATTCCCACCACCTTTTTCATCGGCGGGCGGCGGTCCTGTGTTCTCGGCCGGTTCTGGTATAGTGCCGCCCATTTCCCATAACTTCCCACGCCCAGCCTACAGGAAACCGTCCATGCGTCCCAGCGCCCGCGCCGTCGACGAACCGCGCCCGGTCCGAATGACCCGACAATTCACTAGGCACGCCGAAGGTTCGGTATTGGTGGAATTTGGCGATACTCGGGTGATTTGCACCGCCAGCGTCGAGGAGCGCGTGCCGCCGTTCCTGAAAGGCAAGGGGCGGGGTTGGGTCACGGCGGAATACGGCATGTTACCGCGCGCTACCCACACCCGCTCGGGCCGTGAGGCCAGCCGCGGCCGTCAGGAGGGCCGAACCATGGAGATCCAGCGGCTGATTGGGCGGGCACTGCGTTCGGTCATGGACCTGGACGCGCTGGGCGAGCGTACCATCACCGTGGATTGCGACGTGATTCAAGCCGACGGCGGCACTCGCACCGCCGCCATCACCGGCGGTTTCGTGGCGCTGGCCGACGCGGTGCGCTATCTGATCGGCCGGAGACTGGTCAGGAAAAACCCGCTGCACGGCCAGGTGGCTTCGGTGTCGGTCGGCATCTACCAAGGCGTGCCGGTGCTGGATCTGGATTACGCCGAGGATTCCGAGGCGGAAACCGACATGAACGTGGTGATGAACGACGCGGGCGCCTTTGTCGAACTGCAGGGTACCGCCGAGGGCCACGCCTTCCGCCGAGAGGAGTTGCTGGCGATGCTGGATTTGGCGCGGAGCGGGATCGAGCACCTGTTGCGTAGGCAGCGGGAAACGTTGGGCCTGCCAGGTTAAGACCGTGCGCAAGATCGTGTTGGCGACTGGCAACGCCGGTAAGCTTCGAGAATTCGCCGCCGTGCTGGCGGAACTTGAATTGGAAATCATGCCGCAGTCCGCTTTCAACGTTCCGGAAGCGGACGAGACCGGGCTGACCTTTATCGAGAACGCGCTGCTCAAGGCCCGCAATGCCGCGTTGCGTACCGGATTGCCCGCCCTGGCCGACGATTCCGGACTGGTGGTGGACGCGCTGGGCGGCGCGCCGGGCATTCGTTCCGCTCGTTACGCTGGCTTCAATGCCGACGATCGGGCCAATATCGGTAAACTGCTGGTCGAACTGCGCGAGGTTCCGCTGGAACGACGCACCGCCCGCTTCGTCTGCGTGCTGGCGTGGTTGCGTCACCCCGCCGATCCGACGCCGCTGATCTGCCAGGGAAGCTGGGAGGGGGTCATTCTGGCCGAACCGCGCGGCGCGAACGGTTTTGGCTATGACCCGGTTTTCTTCGTGCCCGGCGTCCAGCGAACCGCCGCCGAGATGGATCCGGCCGATAAGAACCGCCTGAGCCACCGTGGTCGGGCGCTTACGCTTTTGGGTGAGCGGTTGCGGGATGCCGCCGCCTGGTGAAAGAAATATAGTCAGGGTGGCGGCGTGTGGAGTGAAGCCATGATCGGCTCCAGTTGGCTCCAGGCTTGCTGAGCATCTTTCTTGGAAAGCACCTTGGGCAGCATATCGTGAACGGCGTCAAGCTCGACCCGCAACTCCTCGGGCGTGGTGGTCGCCTCGATGCGATTGATGCGACGCTCGGCGCTGGGTCCCATCGCGCCCAGCAGAATGAAGCGGATGAATCCCTTGGCCTTTTCCATGTTGAATTCCGGTTGGGGACCATGGAGTGGTGGAGCGGCGGTGGTAGACCGCTGGGAGATTTCGACGGGCCGTTGGGAGGTTTCGATGGTCGGACGCTGGGACGTTTCGGGCGGTGGGTTGAAAGCTGGGTTGGGCGCGATAAAGCCATCAATTTCCAATTGGGCTAGTATCGACTCGATCTCGCCGAATCCGGTCAGTTTTTTGACCAGTTCCGCCACCGTGGAATGGCCGTTGACCATGATCAGGATTCGGCGCATTGTGGGTGACAACCCGTACGTTCGGTTTCCGACTTCTTGTAACCCTTTGGTGGTTTTGATAGGAATTTGGTTTGGAAACATGGTTTCTATTCCCCACAAGCTGTTTCGACGACTGTCAGGGCTATTGTCTAAATGATAGTCGAAGTTTTTAGGTTGATTCGCACTAGCCGGATAATTTTTACGGTTGCTTGAGCATCTCCATGGATTTCGCCTAGTCGGCGCTACAAGCGAAGTCAACTCATTGATGTATAAGTTTTATTCCTGATTTCCAGCCAAGTCGAGAGCTTGAGGCCCATGAGTCGCCCGGCTCGGAACGTCATGGTGCGCAGGTTCATGAAGATCCGCTCGGTCCCGCTGGCCCTGTACGTCCACTTTCCCTGGTGTGTTCGCAAGTGTCCTTATTGCGACTTCAATTCCCACGAAGCGCGCGGTTCGATCCCCGAATCGGCTTATGTCGATGCGTTGCTGATGGATTTGGAGCAGGATTGGCCTTGCGCTGGAGCACGGAGCGTCGAAAGCGTGTTCGTCGGCGGGGGCACGCCCAGCCTGTTTTCTCCCGAGGCGTTAGAACGTCTGATGACAGGTCTACGCGCCCGGTTGCCGTTGCGCCCGGATGCGGAATTCACCCTGGAGGCCAATCCGGGCGCGGTGGAGCGGGGAAGGTTCGCCGAATTCCGGGCCGCTGGTGTCAATCGGCTCTCGATCGGCGCGCAGAGCTTCGACGATGAGCAGTTGCGACGGCTGGGGCGGATTCACGACCGCCGCGCGGCGTTCGCCGCCGCCGAGGCCGCCCGCGCCGCTGGATTGGACAATTTCAATCTGGACCTGATGTTCGGCCTGCCGGGGCAGACGGTCGCGCGGGCGCTGGCCGACATCGCCGCCGCCGTGGCCCTGCAACCGGCGCACCTTTCCCATTACCAGCTCACCATCGAACCGAACACGGCGTTTCACCAATCGCCGCCCACCCTGCCGGATGACGAGACGACCGACATCATTCAACAGCGCGTCCAGGCGGAACTGGCGCGGCATGGCTACGAGCGGTATGAGGTATCGGCCTACGCCCAGACGGGTTGGCGCTGTCGGCACAACCTGAACTACTGGGAGTTTGGCGACTATCTCGGCATCGGCGCCGGCGCGCACGGCAAGCTCACCGACTCCGCCACCGGGCGGATTCATCGGCTGTGGAAGCGCAAGCACCCGCGCGATTATCTGGCGTCGGCCGGAACGCCGGCCCGCATCGGTGGCGACGCGCCAATTCGCGAGACCGATCTGCCGGTGGAGTTTTTGATGAACGCACTGCGGTTGGTCGAAGGCGTCCCGGCCGAGTTGTTTACCGAGCGGACGGGTTTACCGCTGGCCGCGCTGGAACCTGGGCTGGATCGGGCGCGGGAACGAGGGCTGATGGTGCTGGATGCCGATCGGTTGCGGCCGACCGAACTAGGGCTGCGATTCCTGAACGATCTGTTGCAGGAATTCATGCCGGAATAGAAAACGACGGCGGACACGCGAATCGCTAAAACGTGCCAGCGTATCGTCGTGGTTGTCGGTATGCTCGCCGGCGAGGAAGCTGTAGAGAATCAGCTATTTTTAAAGTAAGCAGGTTGGAAATCGGGCTGGCCCGTACTTCATTCCGGCTATCGCGGTCATGCCCGCCCCCACCGTCGGTCAGTTGGGTTTCTTACAGCTTTATAGTTCGCCACCCATTGAGGAGAATCCATGAAGATCAAAGCATTGCATCAGTATGCCAAGGATGTGGATACAGTTTTCGGCTTGTTTCACGACCCCGATTTCATGAAGGTCAAATATGAGGGAATCGGGGCGCGCAATGTTGAGGTGTTGGAGTGCGCCGGGAGCGAGGGTCGCTATAGCGTCAAGATCAGGCGGGAAGTGCCAGCCGACGTGCCGGCGCTGCTGAAGAAGTTCCTTAATCCCTGGAACACGATTGTCCAGAGCGAAACGTGGGAGGGAAAAGCCGGCGGTCCCTATCGTTGCCAGTTCGCGGTCGATATCGCGGGCGTGCCCGTCAACATCAAGGGTGTCATGGAGTTGCGGACCCAGGACGGGGGTTGCGTCAACGACGTGAAGCTGGAAGTCAACTGCGGGATTCCGCTGATCGGCGGCAAGCTGGCTGATTTCGTGGGGAGCGACGCCGAAAAGAGCACTCAGGCGGAATATGAGTTCATCCGTGCCCATCTGACCAAGGGGTGATCCTCCCGCGATCCGTGGACAATGCCCGGCGACACCTTAAGATGTCTAGTGAGGGCATTGCCCACTCTCCGCCCGCCGTTCCCTAATTCCCTATTCAAACAGCCCGGCCACCGACAGGTAGCGCTCGCCGGTATCGTAGCAGAAGGTCAATATTCGGCTGCCGTCGGGGATTTCCGGCAGTTTTTGGGCCACCGCCGCCAGCGACGCGCCGGAGGAAATGCCGATGAAAATACCTTCTTCCTTAACGCAGCGCGCCGCGAATTTGAAAGCCTCCTCATGGGCGACCTGCGTGATACCGTTCAAGATGGCCGTGTTCAACACCTTGGGCACGAACCCGGCGCCGATCCCCTGAATGGGATGGGGACCCCGCTGGCCGCCGCTCAGCACCGGCGAGGCGGTCGGTTCGACCGCGAATACTTTGAGATTCGGGAATTTTTCCTTCAACACCTCGGCGCAGCCGGTGATGTGGCCGCCCGTGCCCACGCCGGTGATCAGATAATCCAGCCCGTCGGGAAAATCGCCGAGGATTTCCTGGGCGGTGGCGCGGCGGTGGATTTCGGCGTTGGCCGGATTTTCGAACTGCTGCGGCATCCAGGCGCCGGGAATTTCCCGCAGCAGCTCCTGGGCTTTCTCAATCGCGCCTGGCATCCCCTTTTCCTTGGGCGTGAGCACCAGTTCCGCGCCCAATGCCGCCAGATAGCGCCGCCGCTCCAGCGACATGGACTCCGGCATGGTCAGGATCAGCCGGTAACCCTTGACCGCCGCCACCATGGCCAAGCCAATGCCCGTGTTGCCCGAGGTCGGTTCGACGATCACGCTGTCGGGTGTGAGCAGACCGCGCCGTTCGGCGTCCTCGATCATCGACAGACCGATACGATCCTTGATGCTACCGCCGGGATTGGCCCGTTCCAGCTTCATCCAGACCTCAACCTTGCGGTCGGCGAACAGCCGGTTGATGCGGACTATGGGAGTGCTACCAATCGTCTCCAAAATATTGTTCGCCTTCATCGTGCGTCCTCAGCGTCTTGAGAGATGGTTGGATTGAAACGTCGGTCGGCATGACGCGGCCAGGGATTCACCGCCACGCCACCACCTCGCCCAGTCGTCGGCGTGAGCTGGGCGCGGGCAATTCCGCAGGGTAGCCCAAGCTCATGAGGGCGATGGGAAGCAGCCCCGGTTCCAGGCCCAACACCGCGCGCACCTGGCCTTCCTCGAAATAGCCGACCCAGGTGGAGCCCATGCCGGCGGCGACGATGGCCAGCTGGGCATAGGCGGCGGCGATGGTGGCGTCCTGCACGGCGTACAGGCTGGCGCCGCGCTCGCCGAAAGCGGTGGCCGAACGGGCCGGGTCGGCGCAGAACGCCAGGCACACCGGGGCCTCGGCGATAAAGGTTTGGTGGTGGGCGGCGTGGGCCAGCGCTTGGCGTTCGGCCAGGTCGCGCACCACGAGGATGCGATAGGACTGCAAGTCACCCGCCGACGGCGCCGCGCAGGCCATTTCCAGAATGGCGTGCAGTTTTTCGGTCTCGACCGGCATATCCGGCTGGTATTTGCGGATGGAATGGCGATGGCGGACAGTTTCGAAAAAATCCCACATGACACGACCCCTCGCGGCGATGAACTCGGTTGGAAAACTCAATCCCGGTGGTCGCTCAACCGGCGCTCTTGACCAGCGCGTTCAGCTTGGGCAGCGCCGGGGATTGTGGATAGTTGCGTTCCAACACCCGCAGACTGTCGGCGGCCAGTCGCGGCATTCCCATCTTGACGTAGGCCTCGGTCATGATGCCGAGCGCGTCTTCCACCGCCGGGGTACGGGCGTAGGTTTCCAGCACGTATTTGGCGCGATTGGCGGCCGCGACGTAGGCGCCACGCCGCATATAGAAGTCGGCGACGTTAACCTCGTAGGCCGCCAGGCTGTTGTGCAGGAACAGCATGCGTTGGCGGGCGTCCTCGGCGTATTTGCTGTTGGGGAATTTCCGCACCAGCTCGGAAAAGTCGTTATAGGATTGCCGGGCGGTCGCGGTGTCGGTCTTGGAGCGGTCGTTGGGTGCCAGCCGGTCGATGAGCGTGTTGCTGCGTTCGAAATTCACCAGTCCCTTCATGTAGTAGGCGTAATCCACGTAAGGGTGCCGGGGGTTGGCCTTGATGAAACGATCGGCGGCGGCCAGGGCGGCATCCGGTTCGTTATCCTTGTACTGGACATAGATCGTGTCCAGTTGGGCTTGCTGGGCGTAGCGGCCGAACGGATAGCGAGCTTGAATCTTGTCCAAATATTCGAGGGCGGTCTTGTAGTTGCCATTGCTGATGGCGCTTTTGGCCTCGCTGTAAAGGCGCTGGGCCGACCAGCCCTTGGTTTCGTCGATTTGCTCCGGCAATAGGGAGCAGCCGACCAGCAAGGTGATCAGGAGCGGGCCAGTGAAGAACAGTTTTAATAGGCGGCGCATGGATAAGGACATGGGACGGCGATGGTCGCGAGTAGAATGAGTGATGAATTCCAGTATAAACCCCGAGCCGGTAAAAACCACCATGCCACCGACCGAACGGATCGACTGTCGAATACCCGTCGATCACGCCGGAATGCGGCTCGATCAGGCGCTGGCGGCGATATTGCCGGCCTATTCCCGCAGTCGCTTGCAACAATGGCTGAAGACCGGCCAGTTGCGGGTAAACGGTTGCGTTTGGCGTCCGCGCGACGTGGTCGCCGGTGGCGAAACGGTCAGCGGCGAACTGGTTTTGGAGACGGAAACCGCCGCGACCGCCCAGGACATTCCGCTGGACATCCGCCACGAGGACGCCGATCTGCTGGTTCTCGACAAGCCGGCCGGACTGGTGGCGCATCCCGCCGCCGGCAATCGCGACGGCACCTTGGTCAACGCGTTGCTGCATCACGCACCGGAATTGGCGACCTTGCCGCGCGCTGGGTTGGTGCATCGGCTGGACAAGGACACGACTGGCTTGCTGGTGGTCGCCCGCGGCCTGCGGGCGCATACCGCGCTGGTCGAACAGTTGCAGGCGCGACGCATCGAACGGGAGTATCTGGCGGTGGTCAACGGCGTGCCGGTGGCCGGCGGCACGGTGGATGCACCCGTCGGCCGTCATCCGGTGGACCGGCAACGGATGGCGGTGACCCCCGGCGGCAAGCCGGCCGTGACCCATTATCGGGTGCTACGTCGGTTTCGCGCCCATGCCTTGTTGCGGGTCAAACTGGAAACCGGCCGCACCCATCAGATTCGGGTCCACATGGCGCATATCCGTTTTCCGTTGCTGGGCGATCCGGTCTATGGCGGGCGACCGCGATTGCCGCCGGATGCAGCGCCGCGCTGCATCGAGATCATTCGGAATTTTCGGCGGCAGGCGTTGCACGCCGAGCGGCTGGCTTTGACTCATCCCGTCACGGGCGAGCGGCTGGAATGGCGGGCGGAAATCCCCGCCGATCTGGCGGAATTATTGGCGGCGTTGGGCGAAGACGCGGACCGGCGACATGAATGAACTGCGAACCGAACACTTGATTTTCCCCGACTGGCCCGCGCCCGTTCGAGTGCGCGCCATCAGCACGACCCGGCACGGCGGAATCAGTCCGCCGCCCTACGACAGCCTGAACCTGGCCGATCACGTCGGCGACGATCCGGCCCGCGTCGCGGAAAACCGGCGGCGGTTGGCGGCGGTGGCCGGCTATCCCACCGAGCCGGCTTGGTTGCAACAGGTTCACGGTGATCGGGTGGTGCCCGCCGAGACGGTTCGCGAGCCAGTCGCCGCCGATGCGGCCTGGACTCGCGAGGCAGGTCGGCCCTGCGTGGTGATGACCGCCGACTGTTTGCCGGTATTGCTGTGTGACCGCGCCGGGACGGTGGTGGCGGCGGCTCATGCCGGCTGGCGCGGGCTGGCCGATGGGGTGATCGCCGCGACCGTGGCGCGGATGGATACGCCACCGATGGAGTTGCTGGTCTGGCTGGGGCCGGCGATTGGTCCCGATGCCTTCGAGGTGGGCGAGGAAGTGCGCGCCGCGTTTCTGGAGTTGGACGCTGGCAATGCCGCTTGTTTTCAGCCCTCGCCAGCGGGCCGTTGGTTGGCGGATTTGTACGATTTGGCGCGGCGACAGTTGCGGGGCTTGGGCGTGTCGGCGGTTTACGGCGGAGGATTTTGCACGTTCGACGAATCCGAGCGGTTTTTTTCCTACCGCCGCGAGAATTGCACTGGGCGGATGGCGACGTTGATTTGGTTGGAGTAGGGGAGGGTAACCCGCTCAGGCCGCATCCCAAGCGGCTTGAAAGAAATCGCGCTCGCAGCGCATGGCGTAGCGGTAGGCGTCGGCGATGGCGGGATTGTCCGGCGCGTAGCGATCCAGCAGCCGTTCCAGCCGGGCGGCCAGTTGCTCGAAATCGGCGCTGCTGTAAGCCTGAACCCAGTCGCTGTAAGGATGCGACCCTCGTTGTCGGCTGGCCAGTTGCTGGCCGATCCAGGCGTACAGCCTCATGCAGGGCGTCATGGCCGCGACCGTGACGCCAGTTTCCTGGCCCCAGGCGGTGGCGAGCAGAAAATCGGTGTAGTGGCGCGTCGTTGTACTGGGCGCTATTTGGTCCAGATTCAGTCCCCAGGCGGTGGCGACGCTGTGATGCAGCTCCAATTCCTGAAGGACGCCGCCCGCCAGTTCGTGCAGTTCCCGAAAGCCGATCCAGTCGGGCGCTTTGGCGGCGGCGATGGTGTAGGCGCGGGCGAAGGCTTGCAGGTAAAACGCATCCTGCCCGATATAGCCAGCGAAGCGCGGACGGGGTAGCGAGCCGTCGCCGATGCCTTGCACGAACGGTTGATCGAGGCACGCTTGGGCCAGATCGATGTTGGCTTGCCAGAGAACGCGGGAAAGTGACATTGCAACGGCTCCTTCATCATAATGGACGCAATCCCGATATTATGCCGTTCCTATCGTCGCCAAGGAGAATGCCGATGGCTCCCCGCGTCAGGAAAGCCGGAATCCCACCGTCCGAACCCTCCCCACCCGTCGCCGATTACCGTTTCGACGCGGCGCGCAAGAACATTCCGCCGGCGGGTTTGGCGGCGCAGGGCAAGCTGGCGGAGCCGAGGCGCATCCGCTACGACTACGATCCGCATCGGCCGCCGCTGTTGCGCTTCGACGCCAGCGGGAAGGCGGATCGTTTGCCGGAGTTGCTGGAAGCGGCGCAAAAACGGGCGTTGACCGAGGAAGAAGCCCACTCGTTGGCGGAGGCGCTGCGGGATCGGCAGCCGTGGCTGGAATGGGCGGGCAAGCGGGAGCAGCGGTCTTTCGAGGTGGAGCCAGTGGCGCTGCACATCCACGAGCGCATCGCCGCGCAGGCCATCGTCAAGGTCGCGGCCCGGCAGGACGTGCAGCGCGATTTGTTCGCCGATCCGCAGTTGAGTTATCGGGAGGCCGTCCAGTTCTATCAGCACGACATCGATTGGGCGAACCGGATGATTCTGGGCGATTCCCTGCAAGTGATGGCGTCGCTGGCGCGGCGGGAGAACGTGGCCGGGCGGGTGCAGATGATCTACATCGATCCGCCCTACGGCATCAAGTTTGCCTCGAATTTTCAGCCAGAAGTCGGCAAGCGCGACGTGAAGGACAAGGAATCCGACCTGACCCGCGAGCCGGAAATGGTGAAGGCGTACCGCGATACCTGGACGCTGGGCGTGCATTCCTATCTGGCGTATCTGCGCGACCGGTTGATGGTGGCGAAGGAGTTGCTGGCCGATTCCGGTTCCATCTTCGTGCAGATTTCCGACGAAAATTTGCATCGGGTGCGGTGCGTGATGGATGAGGTGTTTGGGGCGGAGAATTTTGTTTCGCTGATTTCTTTCCAAACCACTTCAGGTTTCGCCGAGAGCGGTGGTCTATCGCGAATGGGCGATTATTTGCTTTGGTATGGGAAGAACCGAGAGCAAACCAAGATTTGTACTTTATACGAGTGTCAAGAAATTCGACCAGGAGCTACCAATGCAGCTTGGTTGGTTACTGTAGATGGTGATTACCGTGGTGTTACAAGTGCCGAAGAAGATGGTCGCGAATTTTTGCCAAAAGATAGTCGCCTATACAGCCCAGATAATTTTGTATCTCAGGGGATAGCATCAACCCCGCAGCCTTTTGAATTTCAGGGGCAAGCGTATGAGCCAGGTGGGAATAACCATTGGAAACCAAATTATCCCATTGGTCTTCATCGTCTCGCCAATTCTGGCCGAATTCACGTTGCACGAAACAGCATTCGCTATCGCCGCTATGCCGACGATTTTCCGCTCAAGGCACGCGGTAATCTTTGGACAGATACCCTAACCGGCAGCTTCACCGACGCCAAACTTTACGTCGTTCAAACCAATCCAAAGGTCATCGAACGCTGCCTCCTCATGACCACCGACCCCGGTGATCTGGTGCTCGATCCAACTTGCGGCTCTGGCACCACCGCCTACGTCGCCGAGCAGTGGGGCCGGCGCTGGATCACCATCGACACCTCCCGCGTCGCGCTGGCGCTGGCCCGCCAACGGCTCATCACCGCCAGGTTCGATTATTACCAGTTGCGGCCCGTGAACGAGGAGGATTTGCGGCGCAATTCCAACGGGGCGTGGTTGGCTTCGCCGGATTCCCCCCCTCAATTGAGGGGGGGTGGCGCAACGCGCCGGGGGGGTTTAAGCACCACCGATGCTGGCCCCGACCACCCCGGCGCTGACGCGCCACTCCTCCTTTTCAAGGAGGGGAACAGGAAATTTACGCTGGATTGCGAAACCGTCCCGCACATTACCCTCAAATCCATCGCCCAGAACGCCGCGCTCGATCCCATTTTCGCCAAGCACCAGCCCGTTCTCGACGAGAAGTTGGCGGCGCTGAACGCGGCGCTGGTCGGGTGTGAAAATCTGCGCGCGAAACTCGCCGCCAAACTCGCCATCAAGGAAAAAACCGAAGGCAAGAAAGCCGTCACCGAAGCCGACCGCCGCCGCTGGCTGCTGCCGCCCGCCCACCGCGATCCCAAGCTCAAGCTAACCGTCGATGCCCGCTTCGCCGGCTGGTACGAATGGGAAGTGCCGTTCGACGCCGACCCGGATTGGCCGGAAGCATTGCAAACCGCACTGACCGATTACCGCGCCGCGTGGCGGGCCAAGATGGACGCGGTCAACGCCGCCATCGCCGCCAATGCCGACAACGAAGAACTGGTGGACAAACCGCGCATCCGCCGCAACGTGACGCGGGTATCCGGCCCGTTCACCGTGGAAGCGGTGATACCCGCCGAGCAAAATTTGCACGACGATTCGCCCATCGAGGGTGTCGCGGACGAATTGGCGGGATTCGACGACGCCGCGCCGAAAACCGCCGAAGCTTTTCTCGACCGCATGATTCGTCTGCTGGCGCAGGACGGCGTGCGTTTTCCCAACAATAAAACCGCCGCGTTCAGCCGCCTGTCGCCCATCGGCGAGGACTTCCTGCACGCCGAGGGCGAATGGTCGAACGACGACGGCCAACCGTGCCAGGTCGCCGTCACCATCGGCCCGGAATGCGGCCCCGTGACGGCGTGGCAGGTGGAAAATGCCTTGACCCAAGCCTATCGCCGGCGCGTGTACGAAGATTTGGTCGTCGCCGGTTTTTCCTTCGACGCGGCGGCGCAGGCGCTCATTCAGGACGACCCCAACCCGCAGGTGCGTTGTCATCTTGCCCACATTCGCCCCGACGTGAACATGGGCGGCCTGCTGAAAGACACGCCCAACGCCCAACTGTTCACCGTGTTCGGCAGCCCGCGCACCCGGCTTGAGCAAACGCCCGACGGCCTGTTCACCGTCACGCTGGAAGGCGTGGACATCTACAACCCGGTGGACAACGCCATTCTCGCCACCCGCATCGACAAGGTCGCGGCCTGGTTCGTCGATTCCGATTACGACGGCCAAATCTTCTGCATCACGCAAGCCTTCTTCCCCGACAAAAGCGCCTGGGACAAACTCGCCCGCGCTCTCAAGACCATCGTGGACGAATCGGCCTTCGCCGCCCTGTCCGGCGCCGTGTCGCTGCCCTTCGCCGCTGGCCCGAACCGCCGGGTGGCGGTCAAGGTCATCGACCCGCGCGGCAACGAGGTCATGCGGGTGCATCGGTTAGGTAGATTTGAACCATACAGATCAAGTTAAACGAGGTAGTAACAATGCTTGCACAACGGGTTATTCTGAAAACGGATCAAACGGGTAAACTGTCCGAATTACCGCAGCTTCCGCCTAATCGGCAGGTGGAAGTGATCTTTCTCCTACTCGACGACGCGCCGGAAAAACCGCCACGTCGGCGGCCACACCCGGATATCGCCGGAAAAGCGCAAATCCTGGGCGAGGTGTTCTCCAGCGTCCCGGAAGCCGATTGGTTCTCACAGCCATGATGATTCTCGACACGCATGTGTGGCTGTGGTGGGTCAACCTGGAGCATCGCCGGCTTCCCCAGAGATGCCTGGCGCAAATCGAGACGGCCGATAAAGTAGGGGTCTCCGTGATTTCGTGTTTTGAAATGGCTTGGCTGGAACGTCATGGACGAATCGTCCTACCTTGCGATAGGGCTGATTGGTTCGCTAAAGCCTTGGCTGGCTCCGGGATCGAATGTTTACCACTGACGCCGGCAATCGCCAGCCGAGCGGTGGACTTGCCGGAACACCATCGCGATCCTCAAGACCGACTGATCATAGCTACTGCTTTGGAATGCGGCGGTCAATTGATGTCCCTGGACCAACAGTTTCCCGCTTATCAGGAACTGGCGGGGCTTTTATTGAACTGACATGCGACATTCAAATCGCGCCTCCGGTACGCCCAATCAAACCGAAATCCCCATCCAGCCGGTTGCTAAACCGATTCTGTGCAGTCCGTTCGCGGAACCGGACCGGCACTGGGTCTACGACACGCACACCGGCGAAGCCCGTCAGGAAGCGGGCCGCCGCCCGGCGTCGTATTGGTACAAAACCCAGCGTACCGGCTCGGCGCAACTCGCGCTGCTGGCCGAGGAAGAACGCGACGATCTGCCGCTGGTGAATCTGCTGCGCGAGGACGTGAAACGCTGGCGCGAAACGAACTACCGCAACGCCACGCCCGTCACCCGGCAACTGCTGGCGCACTGGTCGCGCGCCGACCGGCCCCGCCGCCTGTTCTTCTGCCAGCGCGAAGCGGTGGAAACGGTCATTTACCTCAACGAAATTCTCGCCGCCGGCAAGAATCCCGGCTTCAAGCCCAAACTCTCGCCGGACGATTTTCGGACGCTGACCGAAGGCGGCAAACCCTCGTTCACGCGGGAACGGGAACCGAAAGTCTTTCCGACGCTGGTGGACACGCCGAACGAAGCCGGCCTGCCGCCGCTGCGCCGCTACGGCTGCAAGATGGCGACCGGCAGCGGTAAAACCGTGGTCATGGCGATGCTGATCACTTGGGCGTTCTGCAACCGAGGCCGCGTGCCTGGCGACGACCGCTTTCCCCACACCGCGCTGGTGGTCTGCCCCAATCTGACCATCCACGAACGCTTGCAGGTGTTGCGCACCGACCATGAAGACAGCTACTACCAGACCTTCGACCTCGCGCCCGCGCCGCTCGTGCCGGAATTGAAAAAGGGCAAGGTGCTGATCGGCAACTGGCACAAGTTCGCGCCGGAAGGTCCACACGTCGAAAACGGCAAGAGCTACGCCGTGGTGGACAAGGGCGAGGAAAGCGCCGACGCCTTCGCCCGGCGGGTGCTGGGCGATTTGTACGACCGCGCGCCGCTCATGGTGCTCAACGACGAAGCCCACCACGCCTATCGTCCAAAATTGCTGATGGGAAACGAGAAACTGTCCGCCGAGGAAAAGGCCGAGCGTGAAGAAGCCACCGTCTGGATCGCTGGGCTGGATCGCATCAATCAGGCGCGCGGCATCCGGTTCGTCGTCGATCTGTCCGCCACGCCGTTCTATCTGGCCAGCAGCGGCTACATCGAAGGCTCGCCCTTCCCCTGGCTGGTCGCCGATTTCGGGCTGGTGGACGCCATCGAAGCGGGCATCGTCAAAATTCCCCGCTTGCCGGTTTCCGACACCACCGGACGCCCGGAGCCGAAATTTTTCCGGCTGTGGCAAACCATCGCCGCCGGTCTTCAGCCGGGCGAAAAACTGCCGGGCGGCAAACCCAAGCCCGATGTGGTGTGGCGCGAAGCGCAAGCCGCGCTGATCACGCTGGCGAGTCAGTGGAAGGAACGCTTCGAGTACCTGCAAGCGGCCAGGCCGGGGCAGGAACAGATTCCGCCGGTTCTCATCATCGTCGCCGATAATACCGCCATCGCCGAATTGTTCTACCGCAACCTCTCCGGCGAGGAAACGGTGGAAGTCGTCGATGGGAACGACGCCGAGGCACTCATTGATCCCCCTCTCCCTTTGGGAGAGGGGTTAGGGGTGAGGGAAAAGAAAGCTAAAACCCAAACGGTATTTGGAACCGGCCAACTGTTCCCCGAACTGTTTGCCAACCGCGAAGGTTTCCGGCCGACGCTGCGCATCGATTCCAAACTGCTGGCCGAGGCCGAAGCGGAAGACGCCAAAACCTCCCGCAAGGACGCGGCGGAAACGCTGCGGCGGATCGTGGACACCGTCGGCAAACCCGGCCAGCCGGGGGAACAAATCCGCTGCGTGGTGTCGGTGCAAATGCTTACCGAGGGTTGGGACGCCAGCAACGTGACCCACATTCTGGGCTTGCGCGCCTTTGGCAGCCAGTTGCTGTGCGAGCAGGTGGTTGGGCGCGGCCTACGGCGGATGGATTACACGGTCGATCCGGCGACCGGCTTGCTGACCGAAGAGTATGTCGACGTTTACGGCGTTCCGTTCTCGGTGATTCCGTTCCGGGGCCGTTCCACGTCCGCCGCCGCGCCGGAGGACAAGCCAAAGAATCACGTTTACGCCGACGACGCCCGCCGGCATTACGAAATCCGCTTTCCCATCGTGGAAGGCTATGCCTTCGCTTTGCGCCAGAACGCGATCAAAGCCGACGTTGCAGCCATCGAAAAACTGGTGCTGGCGCCCGACGCAACGCCCACGGCGGTTTTCGTCAAACCGCAGGTCGGCTATCAGGTCGGCAATCCGTCCGTGGCCGGCGGCTTCGACACCGCCAACCAGGATCGGGAAGCCTATTACGCCAGCACCCACCCGCAGACGATCCAGTTCGAGATCGCCCGGCTGGTGACCGCCGCGCTGAGCGAAGGCATCGAAGGCGCGACGCCGAAACTCAAACTGCAAGGCCGCCACCAACTGTTTCCGCAGGTCTACCGCATCGTGGACGAATACATCGCCCGCAAGGTGGATTTCCGGGGTTGCCATCCTTGCGAACTGGGCCTGGAAATCTATATGCGCCGGATCGTCGAACGCCTGACCGCCGCCATCGAACCGGACGCGGCCAGCGGCGAACCGCCATTATTGCCCCGGCTGAATCGCTACAAACCCATCGGCTCCACTGCTGCGGTGAATTTCAAGACCACCCGCCCCTGCGTGCCGACGCTTCGCAGCCACATCAACCAGGTGGTCGCCGACACCGATTCCTGGGAGCAGGCGGCGACGTTTCGGCTGGAGCAGGCGCGCGATCTCATCGCCTTTTACGCCCGCAATGACCATCTGGAGCTTTCGATTCCCTACGAGTATCTCGGCGTCACTCACGCCTACTTTCCCGATTTCGTCGTGCGCTTGAGCAACGAGGTGACGCTGCTGCTGGAAATCAAGGGCGAGGAGCGCGAGCGGGACCGGGCCAAGCATCAGGCGGCGCGGCGCTGGGTCAGCGCGGTCAATTACTGGGGGCAGCTTGGACAGTGGGCGTTCCATGCCTGCCAGGACCCGCAGCGGGTGATCGACGAGATTCGGGCTTTCTCGCGGCGCTGATACCGATTCCCGGCAGGTTTTACCTTTCCAGATCAGCCTTTCGCCTTCGCCTTCGCCATCTCCGCCAACACCAACTGCGTCCATGCCCCGGAGCCGGGCAGATTCTGGCCGCCGTCGGCGACGATCAGCGTCCCGGTGATGTAGGACGCCAGCGG
>JAVMKH010000187.1:0-47707 GCA_031732935.1 Candidatus Contendibacter sp. | reverse complement strand
TGTTGTCGATGCCGGCCTTGGCCGCGCCGACGTGCGCCTGGAACGCATACGGCATGAACGCCTGGCCCGCCGAAATGAAGATGATGTTGCCCTGGGTTTCCTTCAGTTGCTCGAACGCTGCCCGGCAGGTGTGAAAGCTGCCGAGCAGGTCGATGTCGATCACCGACTTGAAGCCATTGGGACTGATCTGTTCGGCGGCCAGGGGGAAATTGCCCGCCGCGCCGCACACCAGGGTGTGAATCGGTCCCAGCTCCTCGCGGCAGCGTTGCATCGCGCCTTCCAGCGCCGGATAGTCGCGCACGTCGGCGGAATGAGTCGAGACCCGCGCGCCAAGCGCCCGCAGTTCCGCGCCCGCCGCGTCGAGCTTCTCCTGGGCGCGACCGACGATGCCCAGATTCGCCCCGACCGCCGCGAAATTGCGGGCGATGCCGAGATTGATGCCGCTGCTGCCGCCGGTGATGAACACGGTCTTGCCCTGGAACAGGTCCTTGGCGAAATAGGAGGTGATGTTCATGACGCTTCCTTTGAGGTTGGGGTGGTAAACCCTTCAAGCCTAGGCAAAATCGGGCCGGCGAACCTAGCACGGTTTGGCTGACTTGACCGTTCCGCCGCCCTTGTCGAGAATCACTGCCTGTTGTCACTCCAAGGGATTCGTCATGGCCGACCACGATCTGTTGATTATCGGCGCCGGCATCAGCGGCCTGAGCATGGCTCATGACGCCGCCCGCGCGGGCTGGCGCGTGCGAGTACTGGAAGCGGACCAGCGGCCGGGCGGCTGTCTGTGCTCGCATCGCTTCGGCGGGGCGCTGGACGGGTTTTGGCTGGAACTGGGCGCGCACAGTGGCTTCAATTCCTACGGCAATCTGCTGGCCATCCTGGAGTCGGTTCGGGCGCTCGACCGGCTACAACCTCGCGCCAAGGTTGGCTTTCGGCTGTTGGCCGACGGGGCGGTCAGGAGCATTCCTTCCCAATTGAATTTTTCGGAACTGCTGTTGGCCCCGTTCCGCCTGTTGAGGGCGAAGAAGGCGGGCCACAGCGTCGCCGAGTATTACGGTCGCATCGTCGGCCCGCGCAATTACGCGGCGGTGTTCGAGCCAGCCTTCGACGCGGTGATTTGCCAGCCGGCCGCCGAGTTTCCCGCCGACTGCCTGTTTCGGCCCCGGCCCCGCCGCAAGGACGTGCCGCGCGGCTTTACCCTGCCTGGTGGGTTGCAAACCGTCGCGGATATTCTGGCCGGGCAGCCGGATATTCCCATCGAATTTGGTCAGGCGGCGCGGGAGGTCTGGCGCGCGGGCGAGGATTTTGGGGTCCGCACCGATCAGGGCGAGTATGCCGCCCGCGCTCTGTGCCTGGCGACGCCGGTGGCGGTCGCGGCCGAGTTGTTGCGGGCGGAGTTCCCGGAACTGGCCGCCGCTCTGGCGCGGATTCGAACCGCCACGGTGGAATCGGTCGGTGTGGCGCTGCCCGCCGATCGAGGGTCATTGCCGCTCGTGGCGGGATTGATCGGCCGGAACGAGACGTTCTATTCGGTGGTGTCGCGCGATACCGCGCCGGATGCCCGCCATCGGGGATTTACCTTCCATTTCCGGCCCGGCGTTTTGGACGAGGAGGGGAAATTGAACCGCATCACCCAGGTGTTGAACGCGCCGCGCGATACGCTCGATGCCGGGAACGTGGTCAGTCGGGTCAATCGATTGCCCGCGTTGCGGGTCGGGCATGGCGACTGGGTGAACGTCGTGGATCGAGCGCTGGCTGGGAATCGCCTGGCGCTGACCGGCAATTACTTCGCTGGCGTGGCCATCGAGGATTGCGTGACGCGGTCGCGGCGGGAATTCGAGCGGTTGTGGCAACAGGGACTGTGAACGATCCGCGCCCTCTCTCCCGCTGGGAGAGAGGGGAGTTCGCGCAGTCTTTCAAAAGGCGGGATAGAGCGTAGTGGTTTCGCCCGCCGGGGCGGCCATGTTGTCCCCGGTGGACCAACCCGCGTCGTTGATCAGGAACTTGAACGACACGGCACCTTCCTTCAATTCGTTCGTCGTCCACACCCACACGTCGTTACCGGCATTTTCCATCTGGATGCCGGATTCCCAATTGAGGCCCGCGCCTTCGCCGCGAATGAACATGTTGTTACCATGACCGACGTCGTATTTGGCGACCACGACAGTGACCACCGATTCTGACGCGGCGGGTTTCTCGGCCTTGGCGGGCGCGGTGGGCTTTTCAGCCTTGGCCGGAGCGGGGGCAGGCCCAACCTTGGCGGGGGTGGTGGGCTTTTCAGCCTTGGCCGGAGCGGGAGCGGGCTCAACCTTGGCGGGGGCGGGGGTGGACTCGACCTTGGCGGGGGCGGGGGTGGTGGGTTTTTCGGCCTTGGCGGGCGTCGGCGCGGGTTCAGCCTTGGCGGGTTCCACTGGCAGCGGCATCGCCTTTTGCGCCGGGGCCGCGCCTTCAGCCTGCTTGGCGGTCTTGCTGGGTGCTTTCTTGACCGGGGTTTCGGTCGGCTCTTTTTTCTTCGGCATGAATCACTCCTCGTAAATGCTTGGTGAATTCCAACACACGACGTTACATCTTGCCGGCACTGCTACTTTTTGAGTCTAACCCAAGCTTGAAGCAGTCTCCAAGCCGTGAACAACATAAAATGTCTGTTGTCATGCTATGACCCAAGTTTAGTTCCTGATCGCGTCATGTTCCTTCACGATTATCCATTCGATCCCTGCCATGGCCACGATCTCGATGCGCTGTTGGCGGTTGCCGCGCCGGAAGAGCCGGAGGATTTCGCGCTGTTCTGGCGCGATCTCCACGCCCAGGCCCGCCAGATAGCGGTCGCGCCGATGGTGCGGGAAATCGCCAGCCCACAACCGCGAATCCAGGTATTCGAGGTGGCGTTCACTTCGGTGGATGGGGTCCGGATCGGCGGCTGGCTGACCCGACCTCGCGATCAACCCATCGAGCGCGGCGTGATCGTCGGCCACGGTTACGGTGGACGGGAGGGGCCGGATTTTCATTTGCCGTTCAAACGGGCGGCGCTGCTGTTTCCTTGCGCGCGCGGCATCTCCCGCAGCGCCCGACCAGATTTTTCCAGCAATCCCCTCCGCCATGTGCTGCACGGAATTCGCCAGCGCGAAACCTACATCCTCGGCGGCTGCGCGGCGGATACCGTGTGGTGCGCCGCCTCGGCCTTGCTGGAGTTGTTTCCGATGGCGGCGCGGCGGCTGGAGTATCTGGGCATCAGCTTCGGCGGCGGGGTGGGGGCGCTGGCCCTGCCGTGGGACGAACGCTTTCACCGCGCCCACCTGAACGTGCCCAGTTTCGGCCATCATCCCTTGCGGTTGAACTGTCCCTGTGTCGGCAGCGGCGAGGCGGTGCGGGCCTATCAACGACAGACCGGTCGGGCGCTGGAGACGCTGCGTTATTTCGACGCGGCGGTCGCGGCCCGCCATCTGCGCATTCCGATGCACGTCGCCGCCGCCCGCTTCGACCCGGCGGTACCACCGCCTGGCCAGTTCGCCATTTACAACGCACTGGCGGGTCATCGGGAACTGTTCATGTTGCAAGCCGGCCATTTCGATCATCCCGGCCTGGCCGCCGAGGACGCGCGGTTACGGGATGCGCTGGCGTATTTCTTCAATTGTTGAGTGGCGCTCAAAAACCCAACAGCCGCGCGCCCTGATAGAACACCAGGCTGACCAGCCAGGCCAGCGCCAGCGACCAGGCGATGCTGAAGCCGGTGAAGGCAAGGCTCCTTGATTCGCCACGCAGGGTCGCCACCGTGGACAGACAGGGCGTGTAGAGCAGCGTGAACAGCATGAAGCTGAACGCCTGCGCCCAATCCATTTGCTGGGCCATCAATTGCGCCAAGGCGTCGCCTTCCAGTCCGTAGACCACCGCCATCGCCCCCAGCACGATCTCCTTGGCGACGAAACCGAACAACAGCACCACCGCCATCCGCTGGTCGATGCCGATGGGTCGCAGCAGCGGTTCCAGCCAACCACCGAACAGCCCCGCCAGGGTGTCGGGACCGCCAGCCGTCGCGCCCGGCGGTAGGTGCGTCAGCAACCAGATCATGACCACGCCGGCGATGATGAAGCGGCTGGCGCGGCTGAGAAAATGGTGAACCTCGTGCCAGGCGCGCAGCGCCACCTGCCCGAGCGTCGGCAGGCGGTAGGGCGGCAGTTCGATCAGCAAGGGTTCGGTGGCGGCGCCGATCCGGCTCTTGAACAACAAGGCGGTGGCGAACGCGGTCAGGAAACTCAGAACATACAGTGCGAACAGGACCACGGGCGCTTGAGCGGGCGAAAACAGCGCGGTGGTCAGGAAGACGAACACCTGCAAGCGGGCCGAGCACAGCGAGAAGGGGATGATCAGCATGGTCAGCAGGCGCAGTCCCCGCGACCGCATCACCCGGGTGCCCATCAGGGCTGGCACGTTGCAGCCGAAGCCCATCAACAGCATCACGAAGCCGCGTCCATCCAGGCCCAGCTTCGCCATCAGCGCGTCCATCAGGAAGGCGATGCGCGACAGATAGCCGCTGTCCTCGACCAGCGCCATGCCGAGAAAGAACAGCACGATGATCGGCACGAACGAAGCGACCGTGCCCAGCCCGTCGTACAGTCCTTCCACCAGCAGACCGTACAGCCAGCCGGGTAGAATCGCTCGCAGGGGCGCCAGGGCTAGATCACGGAATTCGGTCAGCAGCCAGGCCATGCCGTCTTGCAGCGGTCCGCCCAGCGTATAGACCGCCTGGAACAGCACAAACAAGGCGATGAGGAACAGCGGAATGCCCAATAGCGGATGCAGAACGATCCGATCGATCCGCTCGGTCAAGTCGTGCTCCAGGATGCGCGGTATCGTCACCGACCGCGCCAGCAGCTTTTCCGCTTCCGCGATCAGGGCCTCGTCGGCGGCGAAATCGGCTTGCAACGCCTGGAGATCGGTGGGTGGATATTGGCCCAGAACCCGGCGCAGGGTATCGCGGGTTTCCGGGAAGCCCTGACCGTACTTGGCGCTGACGTGGCAAACCGGACAGCCCAGTCCGGCCGCCAGCGCCCCGGTATCGAAGCGGATGCCCAGCCGTTCCGCCTCGTCGGCCATGTTCAGCACCGCCACCGCCGGCAGTCCCAAGCGGCACAGTTGCAAGGTCAGCGGCAATTGCTGGTCGATCTGGGTGGCGTTGAGGATGAGGCAGAGGAGGTCGACCGGGTTGTTTTGCAGGAACCGCCGCACCACCTGCTCGTCCTCGGCGAAGCCGTGCAGATCGTAGAGGCCCGGCAGGTCCACCACCTCGACCATCTCCGCGCCGAGTAGAATCTTCGCGCTCAGCAGATCCACGGTGATGCCGGGCCAGTTGCCGATGCGGGCGCTAGCCCCGGTCAAGCGGTTGAAAAAGGTGGATTTGCCAGTGTTGGGCATCCCCAACAAGGCGATGCGTTTCAACGCTCGGCCCAGACGTGGATCAACGCGGCGTCGTTACGGCGCAGTATGACGTTGACGCTGCCGACCCGGACCTGAAGCGGCCCGCCGAACAGGGCCTGGCGGATAGGGCGTACTTCCTTGCCGACGCGAAACCCCAGGGCTTGCAGCCGTTGACGGAAAGGCTCCTCGGCGTCCATGTCTTCGATGATACCCTGCTGGCCCATCGCCAGTTCGGAAAGGCGCACCATGGTCATATGAGAAAACCATCAAATGAGAATGGTTCGTATTTTCCTGTAAACCAACTTAAACCGCAATGGGGTTATGAGAATTCGTTCAATCCAGCGCATCCTCGCCAAGTTCCACCTTGGCGTAGACCTCCGCCAGCGCCAGATCGCAGTCGATGGATTGCAAGCGCAGCGTCCCATCAAGGCCGTTGCATTCGGTGAGCAGCCATTGGTGATCCGGTTGCCGCCGGTAGGATTCGACATGCGACCGGTGTTGAGCGATCAGGACGTATTCGACCAGCGAGTCCAGATGGCGGTAATGCTCGAATTTACGGCCCCGGTCGTAGGCTTCGGTCGAGTCCGACAATACTTCGATGATGAGTGTCGGGTTCAGCAAGGTGTCGAGATGGGTGTCTTCGAACTGTCCTTTGCCGCAGACCACCACCAGGTCCGGGTAGGTGTACAAACCGGTCGGGCTGACCTTGACGCGCAGGTCATTGGCGTAAAGCCTGCAAGGACGCTTTTTAAGCTGGTTGCCCAACTGGATCGTCGTATTGACGACGATGGCGTTATGCGGCTCGCTGGCGCCGGTCATGGCGAAGATTTCGCCATTGAAATATTCGCTCTTGTACTCGGCGCCGCGTTCGATGGCGAGATAGTCTTCAGGGGTCAAACGGGGTTTAAGTTGCGGGTTCATGGCGCTGCCTCGGCGGTTCGGTGGCCCAAGGCCATTGTGCCCCACGCCCTCCCTCCTGCGAAGAGGAAGGGTCGCGGCGACGGTCAATCCGCGTGGAAGGTCCGCTTTTCCTTCGTCATGCGCGACAGAATCTCCGCCGGGGCGAAGCGTTCGCCTAGCCGCTGGCGATACTGCTCCAGTTTAGCCACCAGTTCGGCGATGCCGAGACGGTCGGCGTAGCGGAACGGGCCGCCGAGGAACGGCGGGAAGCCGATGCCGAACACCGCGCCGATGTCGCCGTCGCGCGGGCCGCGGATCAACCCTTCGTCCCAGCACCGCGCCGCCTCGTTCAACATCATCAGCACGCAGCGTTCGACGATCTCCTTCGGGTCCAGGGTCTTATCGCCGCTTACGCCGAGGACGCCGTAGACGGTCTTGTCCACCGGTTTCCCGCCCTTCTTAACGCCTTCGTAACGGTAAAAGCCCTTCTTGCTCTTGCGCCCTAGACGGCCGTTGGCCAGCAGCTTGTCGGCGACACCCGCTGGTTTCATCCGCTCGCCAAAGGCATCGTACAGGATCGGCCCGACCTTGGAGCCGACATCGATGCCGACTTCGTCCAGCAGCATGAACGGCCCGACCGGGAAGCCGAATTGCACCAGCGCCTGATCGATGGCGTCCACCGCCACGCCCTCAGCCAGCAGATAGCCCGCTTCGTTCATGTACGGAGCGAGGATGCGATTGACGTAGAACCCGGCGCCGTCCTGAACCACGATCACGGTCTTGCCCTGCTTGCGGCCGAATTCGACCGTCGTGGCGATAACCTCCGGCGCGGTTTTCGGGGTGGCGATGATTTCCAGCAGCGGCATCTTCTCGACCGGCGAGAAATAGTGCATGCCGATGACGTTTTCTGGCCGCTGCGCCGCCTCGGCGATTTTGACGATGGGAATCGAGGAGGTGTTGGTGGCGAAAATGGTGGTCGGCGGGCAGTTCGCCTCCACGTCGGCGATCATTTGATGCTTGAGCTTGATGTCCTCGAACACCGCTTCGATGACTAGGTCCACGTTGTGGAACCCGGAGAAATCCAGGGTGGGGGTGACGCGATGCCGCTCCTGACCGGCCTCGAACGGGGCGATCGAGCGCCGCTGCACTCGCTTTTGAATCAGCCGGTCAATATAGGCCAGGCCGCGATTCAGGCCCGCCGGCTCCTTGTCCTTGAGCCGCACCGGAACGCGGGCCTTGTTGGTGGTGACATAGGCGATGCCCGCGCCCATCAGGCCCGCGCCCAGTACGCCGATCTTGCGGACCGGGCGCGGTTGCACGCTGGCGTCGGTGACGCCGGTATCCTTCTTCATCGCGGTGGTGGCGAAGTACAGGTTCATCAACTGCCGCGCCTGAGGCGTCACCGCCAGTTCGCCGAAGGCCACGGCTTCCGCTTCCAGGCCCTGCTTGAAGCCCTGGCCCGCCCCGATTTCCACGCAATCGATGATGCGCAAGGGAGCGGGATAACTCCCCTTGGTCTTGCTCAGCACCTGCTCGCGGGCTTTCTGGAACAGGACGCGCCGGCCCAGCGGGTTGTCCTCCAGCGCCAGCTTGGTCAGGCCCTTGACCGAGAACAGGCCGCCGGTCTTGCGGGTGGCGGCGCGGTTGTGCTGGAGCTTTTTCATCAGGTCCAGCGCGGCTTGCAACAAGATGGTGGCTGGCGCGACATCGTCCACTAGCCCCAGCCGTTGCGCCTTGCGGGCGTTCAGGTGCTTGCCGGTCAGCATCAGGTCCAGGGCGGTGGGAATGCCGATCAGCCGGGGCAGGCGCTGGGTGCCGCCGCTGCCCGGCAGCACGCCCAGCATCACCTCCGGCAGGCCCAGCGCGGTTTTCGGGTTGTCGGTGCAGACCCGGCCGTGACAGGCCAGCGCCAGTTCCAAGCCACCACCCAGGCAGGCGCCGTCGATGGCCGCGACCACCGGAGCCTTGAAATTTTCCAGCCGGTCGAAGAAGCGCTGGCCCGCTTTGGACAGTGCCGTCGCCTCGACGGCGGTCTGGCAGGCTTTCAGCATGTGGATGTCGGCCCCGGCGATGAACGAGCCGGGCTTGCCGCTGATGAACACCACGCCTTGGACATTGGCGTCCTGCTCCAGCCGGTCGAGCAGGGCGTTGGCCTCGTGGATGAACTCGGCCTTGAGCGTGTTCTGACTTTCGCCGGGCAGGTCGATGGTGACCACGGCGATGCCGTCCTCGCGCGTGGCGAGTTGAAAAACGGTCAGCTTCAGTTCGGTTGTCATGGTTGGCCTCCTCTCGATTACGCCACTTCCAGCACCAGGGCCACGCCCAGACCGCCAGCGGCGCAAGCCGTCGCCAGCCCCAAGCCGCCGCCGCGCCGGCGCAACTCGTTCACCATCTGCATGATCATCCGCCCGCCGGTGGCGGCGAACGGGTGACCGTAGGCGAGCGAACCGCCCAGCACGTTGAGTTTGTCCGGGTCCACCTCGCCGATGGGTTCGTCCCGACCCAGTTGTTCCTGGGCGAATTTCCGCGACGGCCAGTTCTTCAGATTGGCCAGGGTTTGGGCGGCGAAAGCTTCGTGAATGTCGAGCAGCGTCAGGTCGCTCAGTTTGATTCCGGCCCGGTCGAGGGCGATGGGCGTGGCATGGGACGGCCCCATCAGTCCGTCGTTGAACGGGTCGATGGCGGCGAAGGCGTAGGAGCGGATGAAGCCCAGCGGCTCGAACCCCAGTTGCCGGGCTCGTTGTTCCTTCATCAGGATCATGGAAGAGGCGCCGTCGGTCAGCGGGGTGGAATTGGCGGCGGTCACGGTGCCGTGCCTGTGGTCGAAGGCCGGCTTCAACTTGGCCAGTTGCTCCAGGGTGGAGTCGCCGCGAATGTTGTTGTCGCGTTCGATGGCGTCCTTGAACGGCGGGACGAAGACGCGCATCACCTCGCCGTCCAGCTTGCCCGCATCCCAGGCCTGTTGGGCGAGTTGATGCGAGCGCAGGGTGAAGCGATCTTGTTCCTCGCGGCCGATGCCGTGGTTCTTGGCCATCTGCTCGGCGATGTCGCCCATGCCCAGGTTGGTCGAGTAATCCTTGACCGCCGGCGAGACCGGAATCAGGTCGGCGGGGCGGATTTCCTTGAACAGCGCCAACTTGTCGCCCAAAGTCTTGGCCTTGGTGGAGTGGATCAATGCCCGCGACAGTTTTTTCGAGGTCTGGATCGGCAACACCGAGGTGGAATCGCAGCCGCCGGCCAGACCGATTTCGATCTCGCCCAGCAGGATGGCCTGGGCGATGTCCACGGCGGATTGGAAGCTGGTGGCGCAGGCGCGGGTGACGGTGTAGGCGTCGGTGCGCGGATTCATGCCGGCGCCGAGCAGCACTTCGCGGGCGACGTTGGGCGCTTCGGGAATCAGGCCGACGCAGCCGTAGACCATCCGCTCGATCAAAGCGGGGTCCAGATGGATTCGGTTGAGCAGTTCGTTGGTGACGATGATGCCGAGTTCGATGGCGTTCAGGTCTTTGTAGGCGGTCAGTTGCCGGGCGAACGGGGTGCGCAGGCCGGCGACGATGGCAACGCGCTCGCCGGGGGTATTCATGGAATTCACGGTGGCCATGGGGCTCTCCTTTTCGGACAAGGCTGGGGTGCGCGGGGTACATTCGGAAAACCCCATGCTCTGACGCACAGTTCATCAAGGATTTGAACAAGTTGCTTGTACGATATGGTGGCGTTGCCGCGAACGGGCGTGAATTTCGAGAAAATACTGGGGAACTTTAATTAAACACTGCTCAAGAGAATTTTTCCCGACTATACTGACATCATCCTTGCCACGGCCACGAACGATCGAGGAGGTGCCCCATGGCCAGTTTGTTCAAACGCATCAGCGATGTACTGACCGCCAATCTGAACGATCTGGTGGATCGGGTCGAAGACCCGGAACGGATGGTCAAGCAGCTCATCCGGGAGATGGAGGAGAACGTCAACAGCGCCCGCGAAGGCGTGATCGACGCCCTGGCCAGCGAGAAGCAACTGGCCAAGGAACTGGACAGCCAGCGCCGACAGGCCGAGGACTGGTACAACCGGGCGCGGCGGGCGCTGGAAACCGGCAACGAGGCGCTGGCGCGCGAAGCGCTGGCGCGCAAGAAGGAACACGACGACGTTGTCGCTGGTTTGCAAGCGTCCTGGGAATCGTCCCGCCGCACCAGCGAACGGCTCAAGGCGCAGTTGCGGGCGCTGGAAAACAAGCTGGAAGAGGCGCGACTGAAGAAGAGCAGCCTGGTGGCGCGACAGCGGGCCGCCCAGGCGCGCGAGCAAATGGACCGGGTGACCGACCGATTTCAGACGGGGCTCGATCTCAACAACTCGTTTGGGCGCATGGCGGACAAGGTCGGGGAGATGGAAGCGCGGATGGAGGCGCGCGCCGAGGTGTACGGTGACTACAGTCCAGTGGAGCGCGAGTTTTTGAAGATGGAAGTGGACGCCGAGGTCGAGGCGGAATTGGCGGTCCTCAAAAAGGAAATTCACAAGGAACAGTCGGCCTGATCGACGGTGGAGTGAAATTCGGCGGAGGGAGGGCGGGTCGTGGAATGGGTGATGCTGGGATTTCTGGCGCTGGCGTGGCTGATTTCGCCGATCATCCTGCTGATCGCGCTCGTCGTCGCGCGCCGCCAGGTGCGTGAATTGCGGCAACGGTCGGTCGCCCGGAGTGTCCCGGAGCCGCTCCATGAACCTCTACCGATTCATCCCACGCCGTCCTTGGGCGGCGGTGGTCGCTACGGGCCAGCCGATCTAGAAAATCTGTTGCTGTTGCGGCTGGAATTGCGACGGCTGGTCGATGCGGGCGCGCTGGAGCCGGAGCGCCACCGGCAACTGAGCGATGACCTGGATCGGTTGTGGGAACGACATCTGCGCAAAGGCGGCGTATCCCCGGATGGCGAAGCTTGGCGGCTTCGGCGCATGTTGGCTTGGAGCTTGTTGGCGCAAGGGGTGGAGACGCCGCCGGGACCGCCGCCCTGGCAACCCGCCACCCTCACCCCCGGCCCCTCTCCCGCCAGCGGGCGAGGGGAGCAGAGAGCCCTCACCCCTGGCCCCTCTCCCGTCAGCGGGCGAGGGGAGCAGAGAGCCCTCACCCCCGGCCCCTCTCCCGCCAGCGGGCGAGGGGAGGCTGCGTTGGAACCGTCGGAAGCGCCAACCGCGCCAGCGGAATCCCAACCGCCATTGCCGCCACCGGCGTCGGTTCCAGCCCGCCGCCGCGCGCCGGTCGAATCGTCACCGGCGCCAGAGTCGGTCTGGGAGCAAGCGGTTCCCGCCGCCGACTGGCGGCCCGCCGCGCCCAGTCCATTGGAAAAGGCGCTGCGCGCGCTGTCCGGCTGGCCCAAACTGATCGCGCCGTTTCTGGCGCAGAACATCGGCTGGTTCATCGGCGGGTTCTGTTTCGTGGCCGGCGCGCTGTTCTTGATCGCCAACACCACGGGCTTCGTCAATGCGCTGGTGGTGTTCGCTAGCCTGCTCAGTGCTACTGCATTCCTGATCTGGGCTGGCTATCGATTCCGTCGCGAACGCCCGGAATTGGTGGTCGCTGGCAGCATGTTGTTGGCGCTGGGGATGTTGTTGGCGCCGCTCGATCTGGCGGTCGCGGTGCGCTTGGCCAGCGCCAGCGCGGGTAACGGCTTATTGCTGATCGTCAGCCTGGTCGTCGTGGCCGGGGCGCTGGTGGCGTTTGCCTGGGCCGCCATCCTGGTCAGCGGCCTGATGGATCGAGTGCTGATGGGACGCTATCCGTGGCTGTTGACGGCGCTGGCGGCGGTGCAACTGGCCGCGCCGCTGGGGGCGATCACGCCGGGCTGGCCCGTGCTGGCGGTGTTGCATGGCGTATTGTTGGGCGTGCTCGGTTACGGCCTGCGGAGCTTCGCCGGCGAGTGGCTGCGGCGGTTGTTCGTGGATCGCTGGTTGATCACGTACTACGCCGCCGGCCTGCTGGTCTACACGGCGGCGGTCTCGTTCGTCCATCTGACCTGGCTGTGGCCGGAGCCGTTGCCGACGGGCTACGCCGGACCGTTCCTGATGGCGCTGTGCGGGTTGCTGTTCACGGTGGACGCCGCGTTCAAGGACTGGGTCCACAAATACGCCTTCCTGTCCCGGTTCAGTTTCGCGCTCTACGGCCTGTCGGTGGTGGCGGTCGCGGTGGCGATCCAGACCCCGCCGACGGCCATTTTGACGCTGGCGCTGGGCGCGGTGCTGTATGGCTGGGTGACTTGGCGCTACCGGACCTTGCCGCCGCTGTATCTGCTGTTCGGCTGCGTGGCCGGCCTGTACGGCTACGGCATTCTGAAGCCGTTGCCGCCGGCCTGGCACGAACTCGCCAGTCTGCCGGGCCTGTTGGCGCTGCTAGGGTTCCACCGCTGGGCCATTTCCCGTTCGCGCGCCATCGCCTGGCAATGTCTGGTTGCCTTTGGATTGCTGTTGCCTGGTCTGGCAGCGTGGAGTCTGGTCTGGGCCACGCCGGGCGGGCTCGGCTTCGCCACCGCCGCGACGGCGGCGTTGCTGGCTTATTACGCGGTCCGGCTGGCGCTGGCGTTGCCGGAAGCCGATCCACGCTGGGCCTGGGCCGATGTCGGCGTGGTGGTTATGGCCATGGCGGCGGCCAGTTACGCGCCGGACTGGCTGCCGTTCGGTTGGCCCCTGCGAACCGCTTTCGGTTTGCTGGCGCTGGCGGCGCTGTGGACCACATTAGGTCTGCACGACCGCCGGCAAGCGCCGATCAGCCGGACCATATTCGTCGCCAGCGGGTTGGTGAACGTGATGCTGGCGCTGATCCTGGGCGGGTTGGCGTCGTGGCCGATGCTGCTGGGGCGGTGGGAACCGATCCTGCTGCTGACGCTGGCGGGCGGGCTGTGGCTATGGCTGAGTTGGGGGTTGCGCCAGCAAGCATTGTTTTATGGGGTGCTGGCGTGCGCTGGTGGCATTGGTGTGTTGATCAAGCGTGGCTGGTTTCCCGGACCGAGCACCGGTCTAGGCGAGTTCACCGGGGTACTGGCGTTGTGGGCGCTGCTGTGGTGGCTGGATCGGCCCTTGCGCGTCCGCCGGGCGCTGCTGGAAAGCGCGGAGGATGAGGCATCGACTCCGCCCACGTTCGCTGTCCTGGTTCGCGCGCCGCTGGAACAGGTGATGGGTTTATTGTGGCTGGTCGGACTGATCCATCTCGGCCAGCGGTGGTTAGTAGGCGGTGGAATGGTCTGGTCATGGCCGTGGTCGGCGGGCGTGGCGACGCTGACCGGATTGCTGCTCATCGGTCATTTCCGGCAGTTCCGCTGGGCGGCGTTGCCGATGCTGCTCGGTCTGGCGGGGTTGCTGGTCGGTCTGGACCGGGCCGGGTGGACGCCGCCATGGCTGAGCACGGCGGCGGTGCTGTACGCGCTGCTGGTCTGGCGGTTGGGCGTCGCGGCACTGGCCCGACGGTCGGTTTGGCGAACGGCGCGGATGCTGGGTTTCACCACGCCTGGCGGGGTGGGCGGTCGCCAGCAGGTCCAGGAGAGCCTACGCGGGGGCGCACTGCTGGTCGCGACGGCGGCCGTGGCGGCCAGTCCGGCGCTGGCGGGGTTGGGATGGCCGGCGCTGGAATTGTGGCCGGCCCTGGCGTTGAGTCTGTGGCTGTTCGTGCTGGCCAGTTGGGAGAATCGGTCCACACCCTGCGCCTACGCGGCGTTGGTCACGCTAACACTCGGCGTCTGGCTGAGCGGCGACTGGCTGGCGCCGACCGCGCCGTTCAGCCTGGGGCCACCGTTGCTGAATGTCCTTTTGAGCGGGGTGTTGGCGACGGCGGCGATTGGGTTGGAAGCGAAATGGGCCGCGCCGGTGGCGTACTGGCGCACACCGTTGGCCGTGACCAGCAGTGTGCTCTACGGCTTGGCGCTGGCCGGCACCGTGCCGCTGGGATTCCTAGCGACCGATCCGCGCCTGCCAGTCCTGTTGGCGCTGCTCTGCGTTGCTTTGTTCCCAGTGACGCGGCCTTGGCCGAACGCCGCCGACTGGCGCGGTTTGGGCTTGCCGGTGTTGCTGAGCGTCCTGGTCGGTAGCTTGGCGGACTGGGTGGGTTGCAACGCGCGGGAGAGTGCGTGGCTGGCTATCGTGTGGGGTTACGCGCTTTGGAGTGGCGGCAATCTGCTGCTGCCGCGCTGGAATGCCCGCTGGCCAGGTTGGGCGGTGGACCCGGCGTTGTGGCCTCTGTTGGGCTTGGCGAGCGTGGGGGGCGGTGGAGTCGTCGGCGTGTTGGCTGGCGCGCTGTCGCCCGCTGCCCTGCTAGCCGTGCTGGCGCTGTATCTGTTTCTCCTGCTGCGCAATACCGCATGGCCCGGCATGGCCTGGCTGGCGGTGGCGGCGCTGACGGCGAGCGGCTTGCTGGCCAGCGGCGCGCTGGAATGGAGTTGGTGGGGCCGCGGTCAGGGCCAAGCCGCGACGATCCGAGGGTGTGTCGTCGCCGTGGCCGAATTGAACCTGCTGTTCCTGCTGGTTCCGCTGTGGCGACGGCACAGCCAGCGACTGGCGCGCGGGTTACGTTGGCGACAAGCCGATCTGGAGTCGCCGTTGTTTTGGATACCGTTCGCCGTGCTGATCCTGTTGTTGGCGCGATTCCTGTTGATGGAAGCCGGCGGCCTGCTGTGGGATGGCGCGTTCCGGCTGGAACGGTCGGCCTGGGCATTGACCGGGCTGGCGCTGCTGTTGGCGGCGACGGCGGGCCATGCTTTCCGGCTGCGGCCAGCGCCCTTGACCGCGCATGTGCTGTTGACGGCGCTGGGCGCGACGATGCTAGCCGCCTTGCTGGACTTGGGCGCGCCGCTGATTGGATTGCCGTTGGCGGTGGCGCTGTGGGATGGCGCGCTGTTGCTGACGTGGCGGTACGGACCGCGTCACCAGGAAGTCTGGCGTTCGGCGCTGGATGGGTGGCTGAACCTGCTGCCGGCGGCGAGCCTGGTCCTGCTGCCGTTGGTGGCTGATTCCCACTGGACGGTTTGCACCGCAACCCTGCTCGTGCTGGCGGTGGCGACGCTGGCGCGGGGCTGGTGGCAGGGGCGGCCGTTCTGGTTGAATGCCGGACTGGCCTTAGCGCTGGCCAGTAGTTACACGGTCTGGCTGACGGGCGCGGCAGCGTTCGCCTGGACGCCGCTGATCGGATTGGCGCCCTGGTACGCCGCGCAAACGGTGTTGTTGCTGCTGGCGTCGATGGCGGTTCGGCGACGGCTGGTGGCCCGATTGGACGGCACCGATCCCGCAGCGGATTCGGAGCGGTTCAGTCGGCTGTACGACCTGGAATCGGTGGTCGCCGGACGGATTCCCTGGTTGCTGGCGCTGAGCGCCCTCTGGCTGGGATTGCACGGTGGCGCGGTGGCGGCGCACCTGGCCGGCTGGAGGCTGTCGCCATGGCGCTTCGGCATCCCCGCCGATCCGTTGGCGGCCAGCGCGGCGTTGTTGATGCTGGCGGGTTTGACGCTGACGCGCGCTTGGCGGCGGCCGGACGAGCCGAACTGGGTTTACGCGACTGCCCTGATGCTGGGGTTGCTGGCGGGTTATGGGCGACTGCTGGCGCTGGGCCTGGCGCCGTTCGCGGTCGGCGATACCGTCGCGGTCATGGCGGCGGGCTACGTCGCCTTCCTCCTGCATCAGTTCACCGGTTCGCCGCCGTTGTACCGGCTGGCCCTGGGGTTGCCGCTGCTGGCGCTGGCGACCGCGCCATGGCAACTCGCCTCGGTCTGGACGGGGGGAACCCTGCTGGCCGCCGCCGTGCTGTATCTGTCGCTGGCCAGCGCGCTGCGCAATCCCTGGCCGTTGTACCTGGGCGTGCTGGCGTTGAACGGGGCCATCTACCTCTGGGCGCCACTGTGGGCGGAGCGCCATGGATTGTGGCAGTTCTACATCGTGCCAGCGGCGGCGTCGGTGCTGGCGCTGCTGCATCTGCATCGGCGGGAACTGCGTCCGAATGTGCTGAATGGCGCGCGGCTGGCGGCCTTGAGCGCGCTCTACGCCGGGGCGGGGCTGGACGTGTTCCTGCGACCAGAGTTGAGCGTGTTCGTGCTGGCGCTGGGGCTGGCGCTGCTGGGCGTCGTCGCGGGCGTCGCCCTGCGCATTCGCGCCTTTCTCTACGCCGGCGTGGCGTTTCTGGTGTTGAACGTCGCCGGACAACTGATCCGCTTCTATCCCGAGCAGGCCCTGAGCCGGGCGCTGATCCTGCTGGGGCTGGGAACGGCGATCACGGTGGGAATGGTGCTGTTCAGTCTCAAGCGGGAAGCGATCCTGCGGCGGGCGCGCATTTTGCGGGCCGATCTGGCGGCGTGGGAATGAAGATTGCGCAGGGCGCACGCTACCGGGGTTCCGGCCTGGCCCAGATTCTGACCCGCAACTCTTCCCCGACCAACTCGAACTCCGGCTCCCGCCCCGACAGCAACCGCGACAGGCGGATGATCAGGCGCGGGATGCCGGTGCCGATGGCGCTCATGTAGCCCAGTTGCGTCAACAGCGTCGCCAGTCGCCGATTGCGCTCGGCATGGACGCCCAGCCGGATATGGTCCAGCGTCACCGAATTTGGCAACCGCCCCGGACTGCGCACCTCCACGCGGTCCGGGAACACGAACAGCCGGATTTGCGAACCGCTCAGGCTGTAGTCCCGGTGGGCGACGGCGTTGACCACCGCCTCGCCCAGCGCCTTGCGGTCGTACAACAGGATGTCCTCGCGCCGGAATCCTAGTTCTCGCGCCGGCTGGCGAATGTTGCGCTCCAGAAACAGCCGGGCGTCGTCGATGATCGTCGGCAGCCGCCCGACGATCTCGCGCCGGTCCAGGATGTCGGTGTCTTCGTCCGGACCGGCGAAGGCCACCGCCGACAACCGGCTTTGCGGCATGAACCGTTGCGGTTCGGCGCCGAACATCAGCAAACCCGCCACCGTCGGCAACCACTCGCCATCCACGGCTTCCGCCAAGCGCAGATGGCGCAGCAACGATGCCAGCGGCAGCCGGCTCTGTTCCAGTTGTTCCGCCAGCGGCAGACCAAACTGCGCCTCGTGATAAGCGGCGAACGCTTCCCGCGACAGGTCGTTCAGCGTCGTCCCCCAGACCGGACTTTCGTCGTAATGCAATTCACCCGCCGCCTGGGCGATCCGCACCAGTTCCCGTCCGGTGGCGTCCTGCTTGTCCCGGCCGACCCGCAGATAAAACCGACCCCCGGCGGTGCGGTACGGCTTCGACCGATTCAAGGCCGGCATGACCGTCAGCGTGATAATCTCGTGGCCGGCGATGACATGCTGCTCCAATACCGGGCTGACCGGGGGAATGCAGCGATCCCGGCACAGATGGGTCAGGGACTGGAAAACCGCGGCGCTGTCCGGCAAGCCGACGACGGAACCGTCGTCGGCCACGCCAAGATACAGACGGCCTCCCTCGCTGTTGGCGAAGGCGACGATTTCGCCGGCCACGCTTTCCGGGTTATCAAGCTGGCGCTTGAATTCCCGATGCTGGCTTTCGCCCTGGGCCAGTTCGGCGAGGAGTTCGTCCGGGTTCATTGCCCTGTCACTCCACCTTCACCGTGCCCATCGCCCCGCGCCCGAATTGCCACGGCTTGTACATATCCTCCACGTACACCGCCGGTTGCCGGTAGACGCCCGGTGTGACTGCCCGCACCAGATAGGCCAAGGTGAATTTGCGCTCACCGCCGGCCTCGAAATCCAGCGCCGCCACGAAGCGGTCATCGCGAAATTCAGTATGCAGAGTTTCGGTCAGATCCGGCAGCCAGGCGATTTCGGTGGTCGAGGCGTTGTGCGCCAGCCGAGCGTTTTCGATTTCCAATCCCGCTGGCAAGAGATCCACCACCAGTGCCTGCTGCTCCTCGCGGCCTTGCGCCTCGCCGGTGATGACCACCACCAGCAAGTCGTTCTGGTGAAGCTGGGTCGGGTCCACGTCCTTGCCGGCGCGAGTGTAATAGCGTCGACTGAGGGTGAAGCCTTCCCGCGCCGGTGGCTGCTGCGCAACCGGCACGCCGCTCAGGTTCAGGGTGTACCAGGCGGGCTGCGCACCCTGATTGGTCAAAGTCAACCCCTTGGCTCGTTGCGCCGCTGTCGGCGTCAGGTAGAACGGATCGGCGGTGGTCGTCTGGCCGTCGACCGCCAACTGGGTCCGACCGGGCTGTTTCAGTAGCGCCTGGGCCGCCAGCAACAGCCAGGCTTGCTCCTGGGTGCTGGCGTAGCGGCGCTGGTTGAACTCGGCGGCCACTTGCTCGGCCAGTGGCGGCACCTGCTCCGGCAGTAGCCCCGTTTCGACCAGCAGCGTCAACAGCGCGGCCCGGTCGCGCAGCGGACTGCCATAATCGCGCCCCTCGCCCCGGCCCGACCGTTTCAAGGCGGCGGTGAACGCCTCCTTGGCCCGGTCCAGCTCGCCGTAGCGGGCTAGCGCCGCGCCCAGTTGCGCCTGGGCCAGCGCGTTGGGCATTTTTTGCAGATGGTTATCGTGCAGATAACGCAAATCGCCGATGGCCGCCTGCTGTACTCGCGCCAGCACGTACAGGGCGTAAGCCCGCCAGCCGAGTTGCGCTTCGCCAAACTCATCGGTGTTCAACTGTTCCTGTAAATACTTCAGGCCGTGCCGATACGCCGATTCCGGGACCAGGTATTGCTCCTGCCGGGCGCGGACCAGAAAGTCCATGGCGTAGGCCGACAGCCAATTTTCGACATTGCTGTCGGGACTCCACAACCCGAAACCACCGCTGGCGTCCTGCAAGGTCAGGATACGCTGAATCGCCTCCTGCACTCGTGCCCGCAACCCCGCCTCGGTCGCGTTCTGGCCGACCCAGACCTCGGCCACCTGGTTGAAGTACAGCAAGGGGAGGGCGCGGCTGGTGGTCTGCTCGAGGCAGCCGTAGGGGTAGCGATCCAATTCCGCCAGCAGTTCGGGCACGTTGAGATTGGGCCGGCTGCTGAAGCTCAGCCGGGCCTGGCCGGTGCTGGGCAGATAGTCCCGCAGCAACTCGTCGCCGATTCGCAGCGACTCGTTGGGATTCAGGCGCTTGGCGGTACGGCTGGTCGTAATCGCCTGGGCCGGGCGTACGCCGATTTCGGATTCGCGCACCAGTTGGAAACCGTTCGGCCCGTCCAGATGCAAGCGCACTTGGCCGACGCCGGGTTGCCGCCCGCGCAGCGTAAAGGTTCGGCTCTCGGAATTTTGGGTGGCGGAATCGGCCACGGTGAAGGTGAACGCCGCTGGTTCGGTCACCGCCGCCGCCCCGTCGGCGCTCAGGCGGATGTGGTATTCGCCGGGCGGGGCGCTCAGATTCTGCACGGTCACGGTGACCCGGCTCTCATCCTCCGGCGCCAGGAAGCGCGGCAGGTAGACGCGGGCCACCAGCGGGTCGCGCACCAGCGGCGCGGCCTCGGCCCGACCCAGCCGGTTACGGTCCCAGGCCACCGCCATCAGCCGCAGTTGGCCGTTGAAATCGGGCAGGACCAGCGGAATTTTCGCCTGGCCGCTGGGGTCCAGCGCCACCGGCCCGGAGAACAGCGCCAGGGTTTTCACCGTGCGCACCCCGGAGCCGTCCAGTTGCCGGCTGTCGGCGTCGCCGCCGACCTTGAGTTGGCCCGGTCGGCCGCCGGCTTCGATCAGCTTGCCGTACAGATCGAGCAGTTGCATCCCCAGCCGGCGCTTGCCGAGGAAGTAACGCGTCGGGTCCGGGCTGGCGAAATCGGTCAGTTGCAAAATGCCTTCGTCCACCGCCGCCACGGTCACATACGCCGGCTGACCGGCGTCGAGGCCGGTCACCGTCACCGGCAGATCCACGGTCTGGCGCGGTTTCCACTCGGTCGGCGCGGTCAGCGCGACGTTCAGGGTGCGCGGCCCGGGGTCTAGCCCGACCCAGGCGACGCCGATGGCTCGCCCTGGCCCGCGCTGGGTGGCGTTGTCCGCTGGGCGGAAGGCGGTGGCGGCGACGTACACCCCCGGTCCCCATTCGGCGGGAATGGGCAACTCCACCGTGGTCCCCTCCGCCGGGGCGCTGACGGTCTTGCTGAGCCACAGCCGGTCACCGACCACGTTCAACAGCACCTCGCCGGCGAACGGCGCCCGGACGAAGACCTTGGCGGTCTGACCCGCCTGGTAGCGTGGCTGATCCAGCGTCACCTTCATCTGGTCCGGCGTGTCGGTATTCTCGCCCGGGGTTTCGAACCAGCCCACGGTGAAGCGCACGCTGGAGGCGACGCCGCTGCCAGGGTCAATCACGTCCAGCCGGTAATTACCCCATTCCGCGATGCGGTGAACGAACGCGGCCGGCTGGCCGGCGGCGACGCTGAGGGTTCGACTGGTGACCGGCGCGCTGTCGCGGATCACCAGCTTGTAGTCCCAGCGGTTTTCGCCGTAGTACCAATAATATTGATGATCCTCGCGCACCAGGTCGGCCCGCAGCCCGCTTTTCGCCAGTGGCTGACCCAGCGGATCGAGGGCGATCACGTCGAAGCCAGCCTCCTGGCCCAGGGGAACGCCATCGTCGCCGAAGCGCGGTTTGATGCCGATGGCAAATGGTTGGGCGCGGTAAGGTAGATTCAGACTGCGGGTGACCGGCCGGCCGCCGGGCTCGAACAACGACACCCGCACCCGCGCCTGCAACGGCCGGCTGGTGTCGGGCGTCTCGCTTAACGTCACCTGCGCCTGGGCCTTGCCTTGGGCGTCGGTGCCGGCCAGCGCCAGCGGGAAGCGTTTGGCGGTCCAACTGTCCTGCGCCAGCCCGAAGCGATAGCCAGGGAAGGTGGGGTAGGGGTTGGGATCTTCGTTCAGCACCACCTCGGCCTCGGTCTTGAGATTGGCCGCCGGCGCGCCGTACAAGAAACGGCCATTGATGTCCACCATTGCTGGCTCGCCCAGTTTCAGCACCGGCGCAGTGGAGCTCAGCTCCAGTTTCAGCCGCTGGGGCACGAAATCCTCGACCTGGAAGCTGGCTTGCCCCACCGGCTCGCCCTTGGGGTCGGCGTAGGCTTTGACCGTCCAGGTTCCGGTACGGGCATTCAGCGCCAGCGGCAGTTGGACATGGTAGCCGCCCAGCGCCGGCTGGCCCGGTTTCGGCTGCCCGGCTTCCACCTCGTCGGGACGGAACAGCTTGAGGGTCAGTGGCGCGTCCGGCAGGGCGTAGCCGCGGCTGTCGCGGACCAGGACCATCAATTCCACCGTTTCGCCGGGCCGATAGACCCCGCGCTCGGTGTAAAGGAAGGCGTCCACCGCCCCCGGCGCGGCCCGACCCTCGACGCCCCGGTCGCTGAGATCGAAGGCCGGCTTGGTCAGATCGAGAAAGTTATAGTCGCCGTTGCCGTAGGCCATCAGCAACGCCGGCTCCCGCCCGCCACCGCCGCGCAGTAGACCGGGATCGAGACGGACGTAACCCTTGCTGTCGGTGACCGCCTTGCCCAGTTCGCCGTTGTTGCGGGCGTACAACCGCAGGTCGAGGCCGGCCAGCGGCTTGGCGGTGGCCAGCGAGCGGGCGAAGACGTGCAGCCCGTCGTTACCACGCATCGTGAACAAACCGATGTCGGAGACCACCAGCCATTGCGTGGCTCGGCTTTCGTAGCTGTCCGGGTCTTCCTTGACCGGTTCGGCGGCCACGATGTAGATGCCCGGTTGCGGGTCGAGCAGGATTTCGTTGACGGGAATGGCGGTGGTGACGTCCTGATTGCGCTCGCCGCTGGCCAGGGTCAGGGTTCCCTCCCACAGCAGTTCGCCGGAATTCTTGGCGACCCGGTTGATGTCGTAACCGTCCAGCGGGTTGCTCAGGCGGCGATCCAGGATTTGTTGCAGTAGATTGCGGTCGTTGACGCGCAACACCCGCACCCGCGCCTGATCCAGGTTGACGCTGATCAACGGCAACTGCTGGCCGCTGGCCTTGGGCAACACGTAGGCGGTCCCGCGAAAGCCCAAGGTCGGCTTGCGATCCTCGACCTTGGCGGTGAAATCCTGGGTGGCGCGCGTCTTTTCGCCCGCCGCCGACGGAATGCCGGCGCGGGCCTTGATCGTGTAGCTCTGGCCGTGGCGGACGCCCTCCACGCACAATTGCTGGCTCTGGGCGCTGACCGCCGGCTGGATGGCCGGTTCGACGACCAGATAATCCTCGTAATGAACCTGGCGGTCCTTAGCGAGGTCATCGGAGAACTGAAGGCAGATTTTCGGGGTGGCGCTGTCCGATTCGACTTCCACGCCCTTGATCTGGAAGGCGTGGGCATCGGCCAGCTCTTGATAGCGCTTGGCGATCCGGGGGTTGTCCTCCAGTTCCAGCCCCGCGCGGAAGGCGGCGAGGGCCTGCTTGGGTTCCTTGGCGCGGTCGTACAGTTCGCCCAGCCGGAACAGGGCGCGGGCGCGCTCGAACGGGGCGCGCGCCGCCTGATAGGCGTTCCAGGCGGCCTGTCGGGTCCGTTCCTGGGCGCGCTCTCGATCCTGATTCTGACTCTGGTCGGTCCGGCTTTGCCAGAGCTGACTTAGGCCCAGCCATGCCCCCACCGGATCGGCGCCCGCCGCGATGGCGGTTTCCTGACTGGCGATGGCGGCGGCCCAGTCCTTGCGGGCCGCCTGCTGGCTGGCCTGTTGCAACAGGGCGTCCGGCGACTGGCCGGCGGCGGCGCGACCGTCGCGGATCAGTTGCTGATACTGGGCCGCCGCCACGGCGAGCGGCGTATCCTCGAAAGCGTGGGTGCTGGCGGACAGCAGGAGCGCCAACAGGGCAAACAGCGACAACGAAAGGCGCATGGGAAACTCCTTGGGACAGCCGGCTGGGGATGGCGGTTCTTGCGACGACCCGAGCCTCGAATCGGGGAGGGCGGCCAAGGCTGAATGGACGGTCAGGCTAAATGATAGCCCGTTTCGGCGCGGTTGGCTGACGATGGGCGGTTCGCGTCACCACCATGGCGAAACGTGGTTCGTTATGAAAAAATAGTGAACCATTTATTGCAATACACTGGTTTTCATTGTGATCGATTCGGAGGGTTATCGACCAAACGTCGGCATCATCCTGTGCAATGCCGATGGCCGCTTGTTCTGGGCGAGGCGAATTGGCCAGCATTCCTGGCAGTTTCCCCAAGGCGGCATTCGGCGGGATGAGTCGCCCGAGCAGGCCATGTTTCGTGAACTGGCCGAGGAGGTTGGCTTGCGGCCGGAGCATGTCGAGGTGATCGGCTGCACCAAGGGCTGGTTGCGCTATCGCCTCCCCAAGCGCTTGATCCGCCGGGGTAACCAGCCAACCTGTATCGGCCAGAAGCAGGTTTGGTTCCTGCTACGGATGTTGGGCGAGGAGGATGCGGTGCGTCTGGATTCCTCCGGGCACCCCGAATTCGATCACTGGCAGTGGGTGGACTACTGGTATCCGTTGCGGGCCGTGGTGCCCTTCAAGCGCAATGTGTATTGGCGCGCCCTGCGCGAACTGGCGCCGTTGTTGCCTCCCCTCCGCCTGCCGAAGCGTTCGTTTCCCGCCCAGCGTCGCGACGAGGCACCCGAGCGACCCACCCGGCGGGACTCCGGGTTCGACGGCCTGCCGACGCCGGTTCGGACGCTGGAGATGGCCGTGGAGGTGGCTGCGGCGGCCATGGAGATCGCCATGGAAGCCACCCGTTCGGTCTCCCACCCACGGGAACTGGAGCCGGCGCGCCCCGGAGCGGCGGTCAAACCCCCATCCGTCTTGCCTCTGCGCCGAGCAGCGGAGGCCTATTCGCATCCGGTCATTACCCGCATGGTCGTGGCGGCGCGACGCGATGGAATCCTCAAACCCATGGCAGTGGTCACCACGCCGACTCGGGAAGCGGCGACGGTGACATCGACCCTGGATGGGCCGCGCGTTCCCCAGCCACCGACACCGCGCTCGCGTCGGGTTTCCCGGCGCTGAGTGCTGCCCCCACCCATTGTCGTCTTCAGCCGAGGCTGGTTCCATGCTGGATATCTTGCGGCGCATCATCCAGGACATCAATGCCGCCCGCGATCTGCACGAGGCGCTTGGCGTGATCGTGGCCGAGGTCAAGACCGCCATTCACACCGACGTGTGCTCGGTGTACATGACCGACGCCGTGCGCGGCGAACACGTGCTGATGGCCACCGATGGCCTGCGGCCGGGCGCGGTCGGCAAGGTGCGGTTGAAGCTGGGGCAGGGACTGATCGGGCTGGCCGCCAGCCGGGCCGAGCTGGTCAATGTCGATGACGCGCCCGCCCATCCCGCCTTCCGTTACATCGCCGCCACCGGCGAGGCCCCGTTCCACGGTTTTATCGGCGTGCCGATCATCCGGCGGCGCAAGGTACTGGGCGTGCTGGCGGCGCAGCAGCGCGAGCAGCGCAAGTACACCGCCGACGAGGAATCGTTCCTGGTGACTTTGGCCGCGCAACTGGCCGGCTGCATCAATCAGGCGGAAATCCGCCAGGCGTTGGACCGGCTGAGCGGCGATGCGCTGATGGACACCTTGTTTTTGGAAGGCGTGGCCAGCGCGCGCGGCTTGGCGATCGGCGAGGCGGTGGTGGTGTTTCCGGCCACCGCGCTGGATCGAGTTCCGGACAAGGACATCGAGAATCCGGAGGCCGAGGCCTCGCGGTTCCGGCAGGCGGTGGCGGCGGAGCTGGCCGAGTTGCAACGGCTCAGCGAGCGGATGCGTCTTTTGCTGTCGGCGGGTGACCGGGCGCTGTTCGATGCCTACGCGCTGCTGCTGGGCAGCGACAGTCTGGTGAACGGCACGCTGGAGCGGATTTACGCCGGCAACTGGGCGCCGGGCGCGCTGCGCGCCACGGTGCTGGAATACGCCAACATCTTCACCGAAATGGACGATCCCTACCTGCGCGAGCGCTCCGCCGACATTCTCGATCTTGGCCAGCGCTTGCTGAATCGCTTGCAGGAGGCGCAGGCGATCAACCGTCATTATCCCGATCACACCATTCTGATGGGCGAGGAAATCAGCGTTTCCCAGTTGCTGGACGTGCCGCCGGAGAATCTCAAGGGTCTGGTGTCGGTGCGGGGCACCGGCGCTTCGCACGTCGCCCTGCTGGCGCGCGGCCTGGGGGTGCCGGCGGTGTTCGGGGTCAGCAATCTGCCGCCGGGTCGGTTGAACGGGCGGGAAGTGGTGGTGGATGGCTACACCGTGCGAGTCTGCATCCAGCCCAGCCCAGCGTTGCGCCAGGAATACCTGAAGCTGATCGCCGACGAGGTTGAGCTGTCGCGCGATTTGCAGCATCTACGCGATCTTCCGGCGGAAACTCTGGACGGTCATCGGTTGGAATTGCACGCCAATTCCGGCTTGTTCGCCGATATCGCCGCCGCCCGTGATAGCGGGGTGCAAGGCGTGGGACTGTATCGGTCGGAGCTGCATTTCTTTCTGCGCGACCGCTTCCCCGGCGAGGAGGAACAGACCACCCTGTATTGCCGGGTGTTGCGGATGATGGAGCCGCATCCCGTGGTGTTGCGCACCTTGGATATCGGTGGCGACAAGCCCTTGCCGTATTTCCCGATCGAAGAGCAGAACCCGTTTCTGGGCTGGCGCGGCATCCGCATCAGCCTGGATCAACCCGATCTGTTCAAAACTCAGTTGCGGGCGATGCTGCGCGCGGGAACCACCCATCCGAATCTGTCGATCCTGTTGCCGATGATCAGCGGTATCGGCGAATTGCGCGAGGCGCTGGAGCTATTGCGCGAGGCCCAGGCGGAGCTGGCCGAGGACGGGGTGGTGGTCAGGACGCCGCGGGTGGGGATCATGGTGGAGGTGCCGTCAGCGGTCTACCAGATCGAGAAGCTGATCCGCATGGTGGATTTCGCTTCCATCGGCAGCAACGATCTGACGCAGTATCTCTTGGCGGTGGATCGCAACAACGACCGGGTGGCCAAGTTGTACGATTCCCTGCATCCGGTGGTGCTGGCGGCGACCCGCCATGTGGTCGAGCAGGTACGGGCAGCGGGTCGGCCGATCGGCGTCTGTGGCGAAATGGCCGGCGATCCGGCGGGCGCTCTGCTGCTGATGGCGATGGGGGTGGACAGCCTGAGCATGAACCTCGGTAGCCTGCTCAAGATCAAGTGGTTGATCCGCAGCATTCCCTATTGCGAGGCTCAGACGCTCTTAGCCGAGGTGGTCGACCTCGACAGCGCCACTGCCATCCGCGACCGCGCCAACGCCTTTCTGGAACAGCATGGACTGGGCGGGTTGTTGCGGGTGGGGAAGTAGGCGTGATAACCCCGCGCCTGATTGGCGCGCCATGGATGTTCGATTTCTGGCGTCAGTAGTGATACCGGCATTGCAGAATGTCCAGGGTATCGCCCGCCACGGCATAAACCAGCCGATGTTCGTCGGTAATCCGGCGTGACCAATAGCCGCTGAAATGGTGCTGAAGCGGTTCCGGTTTACCAATACCGCCGAACGGTTCTCGCTGAATATCCCGAATCAGTTGATTGATCTTGCGCGCGATGGCCTTGTCGGTCTGTTGCCAGTATAGATAATCCTCCCAGCCGCGCGGATGGAACCTAATCAGCATCGGGCGGTAATTCCCGTGCCCGCATGTTCCGCCCTGCGCGATGATCGTGGATTGCTTCCATCAATCGCGCTGCGTTGGTGGGTGAACTCATCAGGTGCGCGGTCGCGTCGACCTCGGCGCTGTCCAGGCGCTCGATCGCCAGCGCCACGACTTCCGACAAGGGCATCCCAGCGTTCGCCGCCAAGGTTTCCAGGCGTTGCTTGGTGGGGGCCGGTATCCATAGGCCGCCGAGCTGCACCTTGCCTTGAGCCCGCTGTTTTTCACGCCGCCGCTGGCTTCCTTCCCGGTTTTGCCGGCGAATTCGCGCCGCCAATTCCGCGTCGCTCACTGTTCGCGCCATGATTGCGCCCTCCATGTTCAAAGATTGACTAATCATGCGCAAAATCATGGTTGCGCGTCAAGCGTTAAACAGTTTTTTGAGATGAGACTGCTTGTACGGGATCACGGTTCGGTTCGACGATTACGCTGAAACTTATCTCACGTCTTGCCAAGTGGAGCGAGAGTTTCCAGCCAAGCCATAGTGTCGGGATCGTCCTTCCAGCCCCGCGCCAGTTCTTGGACTGCCGCCCGCCGCACGCTCCCGTGCTTATCAGTCTGGGCGCGGGTTTTGAGCCATGGCAAAGTGTCGGGGTGGTCTTTCCAGCCCCGCGCCAGCGCTTGCACCGCCGCTTGCCGCACGAATTCATTCTTGTCGGTCTGGGCGCGGGCTTTGAGCCACGGCAAGATATCAGGATCGTCCTTCCAGCCCCGCGCCAGCGCTTGCACCGCCGCTTGCCGCACGAATTCGTTCTTGTCGGTCTGGGCATAGGCTTTGAGCCACGGTAAAGTGTCGGGGTCGTCCTTCCAGCCTTGCGCCAGTGTTTGCGCTGCTATCCGCCGCACGCTCCCGTTCTCGTCGGTCTGGGCGCGGGTTTTGAGCCATGGCAAGGTGTCGGGGTCGTCTTTCCAGCCCTGCGCCAGCGTTTTCACTACTGCCGCCGCCCGCACAAGTTCGTTCTCGTCGATCTGGGCGCGGGCTTTAAGCCATGGCAAGGTGTCGGGGTCGTCCTTCCAGCCCTGCACCAGCGCTTCCACCGCCGCCCATCGCACGTCTTCGTGCTCGTCGGTCTGGGCGCAGACTTTAAGCCAGTCACGCACCTCAGAATCTGTACGCCAAATATTGGCCAATAGCGTGACTGCCTGAGTATGAATAAAAGAAATCTTATCGTCTTCAGATTCGTAGGAATAACGAAAATCAAATTTGACAAGCTCAGCGAGTCGCTGTTTCACGATGTCAGTGATTCCGCCTAGATCAGAACCCTTGCGTACTTCACCCACACAGCGGGCGGCAAGAAAGATATGTTGACAGGGTTGCTCCGAATCTGATTGCGCCAACAAGTACTCCAAAATATTTGCCAACGTATTTGGATGAATCATTCCCGCCACGAGACACAACACTTCATGCCAAGTTTCGTCCGGCCAATGAGGGCCAAATACCTGTATTTCGAGATAGTCCGCGTCGATGCTCTTTTCGTGCTCGAAGCGCACGCGCAAATCGTCAGCGCAAAAATATTCAAGGAAAGTGCGGTGGACAAACGCATAGGAATCGCCACCCGCAAAGCAGAGGATGAAATTGCGCTCGCGCAGGTGACGAATCAGGGCACGGGCGACAGCGCGCGGATTGCCTTTCACCAGCGACTTCACCGCGTCCTCGATGATCGTTTCCAGTCGGTCGGTCGCGATCAAATTTCCCAGCGGTCCGTTCGTGCCGGTCTGCATGGCGCGCGCAAGGCGGCGGAGTATGTCTTGCTTTTCTCGCAGCCCAATCGCCAAAGCATCCGCCGCTAAATCGGGATCAGCGCGCAAAGCGTCTTCAACTTTCCACTGTTGTAGCAGCAGTTTGGAGCATTCCTCGTAAAGCTCCGCCCGGTCGCGGGGTAAATCGCGATGGCGGTTGAGAATTGCCATCATGGTCAATAAAAGCGGATTACCCGCCAATTCACGGATGGAACGCGAATCCGTGATGGCGCGGATCAGACGTACATGTTTTTCGTCGCGCTCAGCGGTTTCCGTGGGACGATAAGTATCGCTATGCCACTTGTCCAGGAAGGTCGTGATTTGGTCATCGTCCAATTCCTGGAGCATGAAATGGCGAAAATCGGCACTGCGGAAACTCTCGCCCTTATAGCCGATGACCCGCGAGGTGATGACGATGCGAACGCGGGGAAAATCATTGGCGAAATGCTGAATAACGTTCGCCACTTCCTCGCGCGATGCAGGATCGAACACTTCGTCCAATCCATCGAAGAACACCTGCGCTCGACCCGTTTCCAGCAGTTCGCGCAATCCTTGTGAATCAAGCTGACAGAGCGCCAACGGACTTCGCTGCCAAAAATCGAGGAAGCCGTTGATGTGATCGCGTTCGCGGGCTTGCGCGTAAGCGCGTAATTCGATCAACAACGGTAAATCCAGACGCCGCCTTTCAAGTTCAGGTTGTTCGGCCCAGTGCAAAGTCAACGCTTGAAGTAAACAGGATTTGCCCGCGCCGGGGTCACCCAAAATGACCACTTTCGGCAAAGCAGGGTCGCCCACCAATTCCAGTGCGTTGCGGGGCGTCTGTTCGAGATAGCGTCGGCGCAGCTCTTGAATTCTTTCAACATCCAACTCGCCGTTCTCGATCTGGTCTGCTTCCCGCAGGCGGCGTAAATGCTCCTTGGGTAATTCCAGAACTTGCGGCAAATATTCCTGACACTCGCGGACGTGCTGCGGCACGAACACTCGCCGCAATTCCAACTGGTAATAACAACCGTCGGAATACAGCGATTCCAGTTTGAGCTTGGCGTAACGGTCGCGCACGGCCTTGGCGTAAACGGTGAGATTGAGCGGCGGCGGTTTGGGCGGCGGTCCGTGCGGATGGCTGGGCGTCGCGGCGGGCGCCAAGCTACGCAGGAAGGGCAGCAAATCTTCGTGCTTCGCCCCGAACACGATGGGGTAAAGCCACGGGGCCGTTTCCTGAAGTTTCACGAATTTGGCTTTCTCGCTCTCCTGACATAAGACGAAATGCCGCGTGGTGGAATCCTTAAGTGCCTCCCGTCCCCATTCGATCAGCCGGCTGAAATTCGGGTCTTGGAAGGTGCCGCCGCACCCCACGAACAACAACGTGCGATCCAGCGTGAACAGTTGCAAAACCGCCTGGGTGTGTGGGTCGTTGGCCACCTTGGCATAGGACGATAGACCGAGGATGACGGAATCCGGCTGATCGAAATAGCCGTGAAGGTGGATGACCGCATCGCCGCCGTAACGTAGAACATCTTCGATCTTATCGCGGTCTTGCCAAGTGATCGGCTGGCGGCTCGTAACCGCTCCGATCAGACGATCATAGTTCAGCGTCGCCAGCGTGATTGGCCAACTCGCCAGCGTTTGGATGATGTCCGGTTGTGTCGGCGCAAGCTTGCCGACCGAATCCTTCAGCCAGCGACGGAATGCGCCGGGTCTCTTGCCGCATAGACGCTCGGTGACGAATTCGGCGGCGGAAATCAGAAAATCGGTCTTGCCGAGATTGATCTGCATTTCCAACAGTTGCGCCTCGTCCGCTTCCAAAACGCTTTCGGTGTGCTGGCAAAAATGAACGCCGTGCTTCAGCAGCCCCGTCCACGTAGCGACCTGAAATCCTTCCACCTGTTGGTTCTCGCAGGTGGCAACCGATACGCCGGTGCCGACTACCACGACAACATGTCCGCTGGCAATGTGTTGTTTAAGATCATCGACGAGGTGTTGCTGGCTCATGGTTGGGTTCCTTTCAATCGTGTCCAGCAAACAGCATAGCATCCGAACCATTCTCGTGACAGCGGAGCGGCGGTTCAGGGTAGAAAATCCGTTAACCTTTGCCCGGTTAGCAAGCTGTCGATTTCGGTGAGATGTCGGTCGTGGTGAAGACCGCGAAGCCGTACTGGAAGGTGGTGGCGGCGATCCAGAGATCGTGGGTGGGGGAGATGGCTTGCCCTTGCGGCGTGGCCCCTGGTAAGCATGGGCGTAGAGGCTGGTGGTATCATCGGTGACTGAGGTCGCAAGCGACGACAGCACTCATTGCCGCCGTTCAGATTATTGGAGGATCATTCAGTGGTTACACCAACCTCTCAAGCCATCGCCCCGGTGGCCGATATCGACTTCTGGTTCGATTTCGCCAGTAACTACAGCCATATCAGCGTCATGCGCATTGAGCGGGAAGCGGCCGGGCGCAACGTTCGGGTGATTTGGAAGCCTTTCCTGCTCGGCCCCATCTTCAAGGCGCTAGGTTGGGCTACCTCGCCCTTCATTGTGCAACCGGCGATGGGGGCATACATGTGGAAGGATATGATCCGCCAGTGCGCGAAGTACGACGTGCCGTGGCGGCGGCCGACCGCGTTTCCCCGACTCTCGGTGTTGCCCCTGCGGGTGGCGCTGATCGGTGTCGACCAGCCGTGGATCGGCGATTATTGCCGGCAAATCATGCGGCGAAATTTCGTCGACGATCAGGACATCCACACCCCCGAAGCGGTCAGCCAGGTATTGACCGATCTCGGGCTTCCGGCGGTCGAGATCATCACGCGGGCGCAGTCGGAGCCCAACAAACTCAAGCTTCGAGAGAGCACCGAGGCGGCGCAAGCGCTGGGGATTTTCGGCGCTCCGACCTTTTTTGTGCGCGGTGAAATGTTCTGGGGCAACGACCGGCTTGACGACGCGCTGGATTTCGCCACCCAGGGAATCACTCCCTGAAGGCTGGGCGGCGATGCGCGCGTCGATTCAGGGTTTGACATCGCCGGTCTGCAATTCCACCCGGTTCTGCTTTTGGTTGTAGCCCATCCGGGCGATAACCTCATAATCCAGCTCCGCTTTACCGCCGGCGGGAATCGAGGTCTCAAACCGCACGGTCTGGAAATCGTGCAGGGTCGGATTCAGCCGGCTGCGGAACACGACATCGCCCGCGTATTCGCGGCGGATTTGCACGTTGATGGGTTTGCGGGTGTAGTTGCGGATTTTCTGCCGATACACCGTATGCTCGTCCCAGCCGGCGACCTGACTGTCCAGTTCCAGCTTGAACCCATCCTCGCCCAGCTTGCGGTAGAGATTGCCGCCCCTGATCTGGAACCAGAGGTTGTCGCGGTAGACCTTTTGCCTGAGCAGTTCGAACACCACCGCCGGGTCGGAACCCAGGTTCAGTTCGATCTTGTCGCCGATGGGGACATATTTCAGATTTTGCGCCGCCAGATAGCTCAAGCCGTCACGGTTGGCGCGGAACACCCGCAGCATTCCATCCGGCAGCGGCGTGGTGCCCAGTTTCGAGGCCGCGTCATTCCTTAGCAAATACAGCCGCGTCAGTTGCTCGCCGTACTCGCGCGGCCGATAGCGGTATTCGACCGTCATCGGTACGCTGGCCGCCTCGAAACTGCGCAACCGCTTAGCCCAGCCGTTGGGCACGGTTTCGGTGCCTTCGATGGTGTAAATGAAATACTCGCTCAACCCTTCCTTGATGATTTCCTTGGGCGCTTCCATTTCCGCCACCCTGTCATAGGCGGCTCCAGCCACCGCCATCGATGCGGGCGCGGGCGCGGGGGGGGCCATCATCTTGCGGGCCGCTTTCTGGCGCAGATCTCGGTATTCCTCCCGCCCAAGTTCTTCCTTCACTCGCCCGACCGGTACTTTCGCCAGTTCGGCGATTTTCTCCACCAGGTTGATGGTGCCCACCACCAGCCGCACCTGGGCGTTTTCGTAATCCTCGCCGGAACGATTGTCGACTCGCACGAAGCTTTCCAGCCGCAACGTCTTCTCGTCGGCGTCGGCGATAGCGACATAGTCCGCCGCCCACGAAATGCCGGAGGTGAAATAGCTGATTTCGATGGTCGCCTCGCGATTGGCGTCGCTTTGCACGTTCCAGTACAACATCTGCGGCTTGTCGTGCGGGAACGTGGTGTCCAACATTTCCAGGCCGGTTTTCGGTTCACGGAATTTCAGCTCCACCGAGGTGGGATCGATCAGGGTGTTGGCCCAGGAAAATTGCAGAGGGTTGACGCCCTGTTTGAAGGTCACCACCCGGCTTTCCCGGACCAGGGTCAAATCCTCGGAGTTGTAGATGGTCAGTTGCACCGTCCGCCGTTCGGGTACGGTGGCGAGATCGACGTTGCGGGCCGGCAGCGCCAACGGCAGCAGCAACCCAAACAGGCACAGCAACCAACGAACAGTCAGGTTGGAAGTCATGGCGCTCACCACTCGTTATTCAGGGTTAGCCGCAGGGTATGAATCTGCTTTTGCGCTTGGCCGTCGGCGGGGCGAGCCGGTAGATCGACGTGAAACAGCAGTTTGTCGGCGTCGCTCTTTTCGGGATCGGGGCTGCGCAAACTGCCGTCGCCTAATTGCCACTCCGGGTCGCGGCCGCTGTCGCCGCGAATCTGGTCGCGAATCTGGCGGACGCTCTCAGTGATGTCGAGCGTGACCGGCGTGTCCTTGAAGTTCTCGATCTCGTATTTCAGGGTCACGTCGTAGCGGTACAGATTGCCGGCGATGCGCTGGCGCTCGTTGCGGTCCACGGTGCGCCGCACCGCGATGTCGCGGGCCAGGCCCAGATACAGCTTAAGTTCGTCGTCGGGCGCGGTGAACTTGCCGCGATCCTCGCCCAGGAACGCCGCGCCACCCTTGCCGTCGTCCTGGAAGATGCGGGCCTTGCCTTCCGGCAACGGTTCCTTGCCGAGCGCGCCGCCGGCGTTCTTGACCACGTAGTGCATCGGTACGTTGAGCTTGTCCTGAGCGCGGTCGAGATAGCCGAACTCCACGGGATGGGTGGTGTAGGTCTTGCGCACCGGCACGCTGGCGAAGCGACCGACTTGCACCTCCTTGGTTTCGTTCAGACCCAGCGGCTTGTCGAACCGCTCGCCGACGCCGGCCCAGAACTTGGCGGCGTCGTAGGCTTCGTTGGCGTTGTTGTTGATCCGCAGAAATTGCGCCAGATTTAGGGTCTTCTCGTCGCGGTCAGCCACGGCGCGGTAATGGAAATCCTTGCTCAGCCCACCCAATACGTAGCTGATTCGTACTCGCGCCGCGCCGGAGGCGCTGGCGGCAACCGCCCAGACCAGCGCGGTTTCGTTGGGCGGATAGCTGACCGACAGCACCTTGGCGTCCAGCGGTTGATCGGCGAGCGGCGGCAGAATGCGCAATACCAGGGTGTCGGGATCGATGCGGGTGTTGGCCCAGGAGAAATCCACCTGGTTGACACCCTTGACCAGGGGAACGATGCGCTCCTCCTCGACCAGGGCGATCTGGGGATGATCGAGCTGGATTTCCACCCGTTCGCGCACTGGCAGGGTGGTGAGCTTGATCCGGGCTAGCGCGTCCAGTGGCCCGGCGCCGAGTACCAGCAGGACGCCCAGCGAATACAGCCATCGGGTTCGGTTCATGGGTTATCGTCTCCAGAAAATGCAACGGATCGGTATAACCATAAACGCTCGACGGCGGGTTTGGGGTCAATCCCCTGGATAAATCTTTGAGTTGCGGGAAAGCGCGCCGTTTATCGCTTCGTTTCCCTAAATGGCGCAGCCAGTGAAAAGCGCCGGTCCCGCGTCGGCAGCAAGCCTTGCGGACGGATTACCATCATCACCATCATCACCAGCCCGAACACCAGCATCCGGGCGCCAGCCAGTTCGCGGAACAGTTCCGGCAGACCCACCACCAGAAACGCCGCCAGCAACACGCCGGGAATGCTCCCCGCTCCGCCGAGAATGACGATCATGAACAGCACCACCGACTCCCAGAAGCTGAACGACTCTGGCGAGATGATGGTCATCTTGGCGGCAAAGAGCGTTCCGGCCATCCCGGCCCAGGCGGCGCCCAGGCCGAACGCCGCCAGTTTGTAATAGTCGGTGTTGATCCCGCTGCCCTCCGCCGCCACCTCGTCCTCGCGCAGGTAGTTGAGCGCCCGCCCGAACCGCGACTGCTTGAGTCGCAGGAACAGGAAAATGGTCAGCGCGACGAAGCCCCAGATCAGATAAAAAAACTCTTCCGGGCGGCGGATGACCCAGCCGAACAGTCGGGGGCGGCTGATGCCGAAGATACCGTTGGCGCCGCCGGTGATGCCGAACACGTCGTTGACCAGGGCGATGCGGACGATTTCGCCGACGCCGATGGTGACGATCAACAGATAATCACCGCGCAGATGCACGACGGGCCGCGCCACCGCCAGCGCGAACAGCCCAGCGACCAACCCGCTCAGCGGCAGCGTCCACAAAATCGGAATCTGATAGCGGGTGTTGAGGATGGCGGCGGTATAGGCCCCCATCGCGTAGAACGCGGCGTGGCCCATGTTGAACAGCCCGGCCTCGCCCAGGATCAGATTCAGGCTCAGCGCCAGCAGCGCGTACAGGCCAATACTGTTGAGCACGTCCACCTGATAGGTATTGAGAAACAGTGGCGCGAACGGCAGCAGACCGGCAAGCAGCGCAACGACGAATGGCTTAAACCGGTTCATCTCTTTTCCCTTTCGCCGTTCGCCTCAAATCTTGTCCGCCACCCGCTCGCCCAGCAATCCGGTGGGTCGAACGATCAGAATCAGGATCAACACGCAAAACGCGATGGCGTCCTTCCAGGCGATGGAAACATAAGCCGCGCCCAGCGCTTCGATCACCCCCAGCAGCAGGCCGCCCACCATCGCGCCGGGGATATTGCCGATACCGCCCAGAATCGCGGCGGTGAACGCCTTCATGCCATAAACCCAGCCCATGGTGAAATTGACCTGACCGTAGTACAGGCCCACCATCAGCCCCGCCGCCCCGCCCAGCGCCGGTCCCAGCAGAAACACCAGCAGGATCACCCGGTTCACGTCGATGCCCATCAACCGCGCCGCGCCCTGGTCAATCGCCGCCGCGCGAATCGCCGTGCCGATACGGGTCTTCTGGATAAACAGATACAGAGAGATCATCATCGCCACCGAGGCCAGCACGATCAGCACTCGCATCAACGGAATGTACAGGCCGAAAAAATCGAGCGTGGCGGCGGGCAGGATGTCATCGGGATAGACCTGGAAACGCGCGCCGTAGATCAGCATCAGAGTGTTTTGCAGGAAGATCGACGCGCCCAGCGCCGACACCACCGCCGACAGTCGCGGCGATTCGCGCAGGGGGCGATAGGCGGCCCGTTCCAGAATCGCGCCCAGAATCGCCACCAACCCCATCACCATCAGCACCAGCACCAGCACGCCCAGGGCGAATCCTACCCGGTCGGTCAACGCCAGCGAGGTCAGCAGGGTCAGGCCGAGATAGGCGCCGTAGGTGAATAGATCGCCATGAGCGAAGTTGATCAGCTTGAGCACGCCATACACCATGGTGTAGCCCAGAGCGATCAGGGCGTAGATGCCGCCGACGGCGAGACCGTTGGTGAGTTGCTGGAGGAATTCTTCCATAAGGTCGCTGGGATTCAGACTGGGGGAGAAGAAGACCGAGTTGCCGGCAAATGCTCGCCGCCGTGAATTCGGTGATCTCACGATGGCGGGGAATGGCGGTACGACGATAATTGGCCGGATTTTCCCAGATGGAGTGCTCGCCACCTTCCCGCAACAACTGGCAACCCTGTTGACGCAGATGAAGCAAGAGATCACGGCGTTTCATGCGGCAACCGTTTCCCCTGGCGTCACATTGACGCGGGAAGCCGCCGTCAACAGCAGATAGATGGGTTCTTCAATATCCGCTTCAGGATTGGTAAGAGTCAAATCCGGGCGCGGCAAGGACTCACCCAATAACAGGCCAGTCTCCGCCATGTCCACCAGGGCGCTGGCCAGCAATCGCCTTGCCTCAGGTAACGTTTCGGCGCAGGTCATCGCCCCGGGAAAATCCAGCACCTCGGCATGAACGCCGCCATCCACGAACTTGTACATCGCCTTGTAAGTCAGCATGATCAACCCGCACTGTTGCGGCGGCTCTCTCCCGGCGGGAAAGAAAGCCGCCAAACTGCCTTATAGCTTCTGCATCACGAACTTGCCTTCGGCATCCACCTTGTAGACCCGATACACCTCGCCTTCGCGGTCACCCTTGGCGTCGAAGGCAATCGGGCCACTCAGCCCGGAGAAATTCTTCAGATCCTTGTGCAGATACTCGGCGATCCTGGCACCGTCGGTGGATTTGGCGCCCGCGATGCCCGCCACCATCACCCGGAACCCGTCACCGGCCAGCACCGCCCAGATCGATGGCGGCAACTCATTGTATTTTTTCTGGTAATCGACCAGGAACGCCTTGGCGTCGGGCGTATCCAGGTCTTGCGGTTGCGGCGGACTGAGGAAATAGAAGCTCTCGGCCGCCTTGCCGGCGATCTTGATTAGATCGGCATTGTTATTCGCGTCGCCACCGATGAACGGCACGTTCCAATTCATCCCTTTCTTCTGCTTCAGCAGCAGGCCAGCTTCCGGATAATAGCCGGTGAACAACACCACGTCCGGGTTGGCGCTCTTCAGCTTGGTCAGAATGGCGGTATAGTCACTTTCCTTGGGTGTTAGCGCGTCGAAGAACACCACTTCCGTCCCTTTTTTCTTCAGCAGGGCATTGGCCTCATCCGCCAAACCTTTAGCATAGGCGCTGCTGTCGTGCAGGATGGCGACTTTCTTGAAACCCAGTTTTTCGATGGTTTGCACCGCCATGCGGCCCTGCTCATCGTCGCGCGGCGCGGTGCGGAAGAATTTCTTGAAGCCCTTTTCAGTCAGACGGATCGCGGTCGAACCATTGGCGATCTGGGGAATGCCGGCCTCGTCGTAGATGTTCTGGCTGGCTTCGGTCACGGCGGAGCCGTAGGTGCCGACCGCCACCACCACGCCCTTGGTGGTCAGCCGTTGCGCCGCCAGCGAGGCAGTACGCGGATCGCCGCCATCGTCTTCGGTCACCACCTCGATCTTCTTACCCAGCACGCCGCCCTTGGCGTTCTGCTGTTCGGCCAGCAGATCGACGATCTTCTTCATGCCTTGCCCTTCGCTGGCCCAGGACCCGGTCAGTGGCGCCATCAGGCCAATCTTGACCGTGTCCGCCGCCTGGACCATCCCGCCGCCCAGCGCCAAACCGACCGCCGCGACCAAGGTCAATAGTTGCTTTTTCATGCCGTGATATCCTCCTGGTAAATTTTAGGAAAAGAATCAACGATAACAACGAATTTCAAACAGCGTCAAACCCGCTGGACTGGTGGGATGGATACCCTGATCTCCGCCAGCGGCACGGCGAACACTGGCTCGATAACTTCCTCCGCGTCCGCGTCTTCCGCCTCATCGCCTCCGCCGGGCAACCAGGCCGGGGCTTGACCACCCGTGTGGGAACCGAGTCCAGCGAAATCAAACAGCCGGGCATCGGCCAGATGTGAGGGGGCCACGTTCTGGAGCGCGGCGAAGAGATTTTCCACCCGGCCCGGAAACTGCTTTTCCCATTGCCGCAGCATGGCCTTGATCGCCTGCCGTTGCAGGTTCGGCTGCGAACCGCACAGGTTGCAGGGGATGATCGGAAATTGCCGCGCCTCGGCATAGGCGGCGAGATCGCGCTCCCGACAGTAGGCCAGCGGCCGGATCACCACATGACGGCCGTCGTCGCTGAGCAACTTCGGCGGCATGGCCTTGAGCTTGCCGCCGTGGAACAGGTTCAGGAACAGGGTTTCCAGAATGTCGTCGCGGTGATGGCCCAACGCGATCCGGGTCATGCCGTGCTCGGCGGCGAAGGTGTAGAGGATTCCGCGCCGCAGCCGCGAACACAGCCCGCAGGTGGTCTTGCCGGCGGGAATCACCCGCTGGACGATGCGGTAAGTGTCCTGCTCGATAATGTGAAAGGGAATACCGATGCTCCGCAGATAATCCGGCAGGACGTGTTCGGGAAAGCCGGGCTGCTTCTGGTCAAGATTGACCGCCACCAGGTCAAACCGCACCGGCGCTCGCGCCTGGAGATTACGCAGAATATCGAGCAGGACGAAGGAATCCTTACCGCCGGACAGGCAGACCATCACTCGGTCGCCGTCCTCGATCATATTGAAATCCTGAATGGCGCGGCCCACGTTCCGCCGCAGACGCTTTTGAAGCTTGTTGAAATGGATGGTCTGTTTCCTGCCCGCCGTCATCGTTGTCATTCCTTACGGGAACTGCCCGCGCGGCGGAAGACTTTACCCGAAATCGGACTGGGCCGCGCCAAGTTCATTCCTTGCCGGACGCGGGGCAGGGGACTAAACTCCCCGGCTGCCTCGATCGTTATCGTTCAACCCGCGGGCTGGCGCTTCCCGTTCCCAGCCCGCCGACCCGCACCGCCCGCCATTCCCTGGAGACCTCCCACCATGGAGACCCGTGACATCGAACATTACCGACACCGGCTTGTCGAGCTGCGCCTTGAGCATCGCGATCTCGATGACGTCATCGCCCGCCTTGCCAAGGATCCTTTGGTTGACGAGCTGGAACTGAAGCGGCTGAAAAAACGCAAGCTCCTGCTCAAGGACATGATCGCCCATCTGGAAAGTAAACTGATTCCTGACCTTAACGCCTGAGCCCATCCCAACGAATGCAGGGGGCCATCCGGCCTTGCGGTCCGAGGCGGCCCCGTTACCTCACCCCTTCGTTCGTTCAGAGGGGCTTGCCGTACTGCTTAAGGTACAAACTCTTGGCCTGACCGATCCAGTCGTCACGGTGAATGCGGCCGCTGAGGTTGATCACCTCCGATTCAAGCCGCTCGATCTCGTCGTCGGTCAGCGCCACGATCTGCTGGTAAGTATTGATGCCCACGCCATTGAGCTTGCCTTCCAATACCGGACCGATTCCGCTGATCAGCTTCAGATCGTCCTTCTCCGCCGGCGGGGTGGCCAAGCCAGCGGCCCGTTGATCCTCGGCCAACCCCCGAATCAGGTCGTTCATCGCTTCAAGGCGCTTGGCGATGCCCTGCAAATCGTCGCGGGTCGGCACGCCCAGCCGTTTCAGGGCGCGAGCCACTCGCTCCTCAAACAGTTGCTCCAAGTTGTCTAGCGTATCGACCGCTCTGGTTTTGACGCCCTCGACCATGCCGCGCACCTCATCCACCCGCTCCTTCACTTCCTCAACTTTTTCTCCGGCCAGTCTCAGCGTCTGATCGCGCAATTTCCCGCCTTCCTTGACCAGCGAATCCATCACCTTGCCCGCTTCTTCCTGGGCCTTGTCCACCGCGGCTCTAAGTTGATGCGCCACGGATTCGGGCGCCTGTTTTTCGGTATCATTGCTCATGTCGTACTCCTTCTGGGCAATTGCCATGAATGAATCATGATTTTCATCCTAGCGACGAAAACTAGTGTAAACACCCTAAGCGGTGTTTTATCCAGTCTCGTTCAGCCAACGGCCCGACCACCCCCCGCTCCACCGCTATGATAGAGTAATCCATCGATGTACTTCCGATCCGACGGCGCGTTTCGCCGCGACCGGCGGAGCCAAACCATATCCAGAACCTCGCAGCCATCCCATGATCCTGAGCCGCTTCCTCAAGCCCAAGTGGCAACACGCCGATCCCGAAACCCGTAAACAGGCCTTGCGGGAGCTGGAAGTCACCGACCCAACGCTGCGCGAACTGGCCCGGCAGGATCCCGACCCGGGCGTGCGTCGCGCCGTGTTGGAACGCCTCGGCGATCTCGACCTGTTACGGCTCATCGCCCGTGAGGATAGCGATGCTGGCGTGCGCGCCAGCGCCGAGGAACGTTATCGCGCCCTGGTGGCGGGACAAATCGCCGGTGGCCTGACGCTGGCCGATCGTTTGGAGCGACTGCGGCGCGAGCCGGACGCCGATCTGGTGGACTACCTGTTGCGCCATGCCGCCGAACCGGAACTGCGGTTGGCCCTGCTGGAGCGAATCGACGCCGAACCGGCCTTGGCTGGAATCGCAATGGGGGACTATCATCCGGACGTGCGGCTGGCCGCGCTGGAGCGGGTCCACGATCCCGAACTGCTCGACCAGGTTGCTCGCCACAGTCGCAACCGCGACAAGCGGCTGCACCGCCGGGCGCGAGATCGCCTGGACGCTTTGGCGGCCGAACAGGCGCGCGCCGTTCACGGCGAGCGGTTGTGCGTCGAGATGGAGAGCCTGCGCTGGGACGGCGAGAGCGGAAGCAACGCCGGGCGATTTCCTCGGCTGGAACAGGAGTGGCGTGACCAAGAAGCCACCGCGTCGCCCGAACTGCGAGAACGCTATGTCCAGGCGCGCGCCCGTTTTCTGGCCGAGCGCCAAGCCAGCGCCAGTCGCCGCGGCCAGCGGTTGGAGTTGATTGCGACGCTAGACGCCTTGCTGGAACGGCTGCGCCAAGCGGCCGAACCAAGCGCCGAACTCGACGTGGCGGTTCAATATGCCACCCACGAGGCCCCGATGGCCTGGACTCATTGCGGCCCTCCCCAGGATGCCGAGGGCCGGCGGCTGAACGAGCGATTTCGGCAGATGGAGCAGGATATCCGCGACCAGGACCGCGTCCTGCACCGCAACCACGCCCGCGCCGAGCGCTTGCGCGACGTGCTGCGACAGGGCGAGGCCCTGCTTCAACAACCCAGCGCGGTTCACGAGCACGACCTTAAACAGTTGCGCCAGCGTTGGGAGGGCTTGGAGCGTCCCGAGGCGCACGCCCTGACCCTGGAACTGCAAAGCCGCTTCGACAGCCTGCTCGACCAATTACGCGCCCGCCTGCAACGGCAGGTTCAGCAGCGCGACCAGGAATGGCGGGAATTGCAGGAACTGACGGGGCAGCTTGAAACGGCGGCCGAGGATGGTGAGTTACAACAGGCCACTCAGCTTCAGGACCAAGTTCGCCATCGGCTCAAGCACAACATCGGCCTGAGTCGGGCGCAGATGGCGGGAATTGAGGAACGGTTGCAAGCCTGCGCGGGCCGTCTCGGCGAACTGCGCGATTGGCGCCGCTGGGGTACCCACCAGGCCCGGGAACAATTGTGCGCCACCGCCGAAAGTCTGATCGACCTGGCAGCCGAACCGACCGAGATCGCCCAGCGTATCCAACAGGTCCGCGAAGCCTGGAAGGCGCTGGACCATCAAGAAGGGGCCGCGCCCAAGACGTTGTGGAAACGCTTCAATGCCGCCTGCGAGCGCGCCTACGCGCCCTGTCAGGCCTACTTTGAGGCCCAGGCCCAGGAGCGGCGGCGGAATCTTGAAGACAAACAGGCGTTGTGCGCGCAGTTGGAGCAGTTCGAAACCACCACCGACTGGCAGCGGGTGGACTGGCGCGAGGCCGACCGGCTACGCCGCCGCGCCCAGGAACAGTGGTACAAGCTCGGGCCTGTCAACCGCGCCGACCGCAAGACCCTGGACCGCCGATTCCAGCGGGTTCTGCGCCAGTTGGACGACCGCCTCGACGCTGAGCGCGACCGCGAGCTTCAGCGGCGTCGACAACTCATTCAGCAAGTGCGGACCCGGGCGGAGGGCGCCGACCTGCGCGCCGCCATCGAAGCCGCCAAGAAAGCACAAGCGGAATGGCATCCCACCGTGCAGGCCCTGCCCCGGCAGGAACAGGCGCTCTGGAAAGAGTTCCGCGCGCTCTGCGACCAGGTATTCGCCCGCCGTCAGGCCGAGCAGCAGAGTGCCGATAGCGAGCGACAGGACCATCTGCGGCGCAAGCAGGATCTGTGCGCGGAAATCGAGGCACTGGCTGCCGCTGGTCCCGAGCAACTGGCCGAAGCACGCGCTCGGTTGCAAGCCATCCAGCACGAATGGGAAGCGGTGGGTTCAGTTCCCAAGGCCGAGCAGCGCGCGCTTGACCAGCGGTTTGAAGCCGCCGTGCGTCAATTCGCCCATCACGAGCAAGCCCTGCGTCGAACCAAGGTTCGGGAAGCTTTCCAGCACTTGCACCAGCGGGCCAGGCTGTGCGCCCGCTTGGAAGCTCTGCTCGCTGACCCAGCCGCCGACAGGGAGGCCATGCTGGTCGAGGCGCGTGAGACCTGGGAAACCCTTCCGGAACTGCCAGCGGCATTGCTGGAACCGATGCGGCAACGCTTTACCGCTGTGGTTCAGGCCCTGAGCGATGCCGATCCCGCTCCAGCATCGGCGGCGCGCGCCGGCCTGGAACACAACCTGGAACGCAAGCGCATCTGGTGCGTGTGCATGGAAATCGTCGCTGGGGTGGAATCACCGCCCGAGTTCGCCGCGTTGCGGATGGAATATCAGGTCGCCCGGCTGTCGGCGTCGCTAGCCGGTGCCGCCGTCAGGAGCGACGCAATCTACGATCCCCGCCGGCTACAGGAGCACTGGTGCCTGACCGGGGCGCTGCCCGCCGAGGCGGAGGCGGCGCTGGACGCCCGCTTCTTGCGGGCGCTGGATGCCTGGCGGCGGCGGGAGGAAGCCTGAAGCCGTCCGGCGGCGGCGCCCCACCGGGCCTGAAACCGGGCGATCTGTTGCTGGCGCTGCTGGCCAACGCCGCCTGGGCGTTCAACTTCGTCGCTGGCAAGGCCGGCGTAACCCATTTCCGACCGTTCCTATTCACGGCGCTGCGCTTCGCCGTGCTGCTGCTGGTGTTGCTGCCGTTCCTGCGCTGGCTGCCGGGCCGGATGCGCGGCGTGCTCGGTATCGCCCTGGTGCAGGGCGTGCTACATTTCAGCCTGGTGTTCGCCGGGTTGGAAGCCAGCGGTGATATTGCCTCGGTCGCCATCGCCAGCCAGTTGTACGTCCCGTTCTCGGCGCTGCTGGCGGTGGTCTGGCTGGGGGAAACCCTGGACGGGCGGCGATTGGCCGGCATCGCCTCAGCCTTCGGCGGCGTGCTGGTGATCGGTTTCGATCCCATCGTCCTGCGGCACCTTGACGCCTTGCTGCTGATCGTGGCTGGCGCGGTGGCCATGGCGGTCGCCACCATCCAGATGCGGCAATTGCGTGGGGTGGGCGTGTTCGCGCTGCAAGCCTGGATCGCGTTGTGCGCCACCGCGGCGCTGTCACTGCTGTCGCTGCTGTTTGAGCACGATCAGTGGACCGCCATCCGCACCGCGACCGTGCTGGAACTGGCTGCTCCGGTCTATTCGGCCCTGGGCGCGTCCCTGGTCGGTCACGGCATCGTCTACCACCTGCTCGGCCGCTATCCGGTCAGCGTCACCACTCCGCTGATGCTGCTGGCGCCGGTGCTGGCGGTGGTTTTCGGCGTGCTGCTGTGGGGCGACGTGTTGACCTGGAAGCTGGTGCTGGGAGGTATCCTGACCCTGACGGGCATCGCCGTCATCACCGTGTCGGCAGCGAACCGCCGCGCCGTGGCCTCGTAGCGCGTTTCAGTGCTCCCGACGGGCCAATCGCTCGATCAGCGGTTGCAGGATCAGCTCCATGGCGAATCCCATCTTGCCCCCCGGTACCACCAGGGTGTTGGGCCGCGACATGAAGGAGTCGTGGATCATGCTGAGCAGATAGTGAAAATCTGGCTGAATTTTCTGCTTGGCGCTTTTGAATCGAATCACCACGAAACTTTCGTCCAGGGTGGGAATATCGCGGGCGGTGAAGGGATTGGAGGTATCCACCGTCGGCACCCGCTGAAAGTTGATGTCGGTCAACGAGAACTGGGGCACGATGTAATGGGTGTAGTCGTACATTCGCCGCAGGATATTCTCGATCACCGCCTCCTGGCTGTAACCCCGCTCGGCGGTGTCACGGTGAACCTTTTGAATCCATTCCAGATTGACGATGGGCACCACCCCGATCAGCAGGTCCACGTAGCGGGCGACGTTGACCTTGTCGGTGACGACGCCGCCATGCAATCCTTCGTAGAACAGCAGGTCGGTATCGGGTGGCACCGGTTCCCAGGGCGTGAAGGCCCCTGGTTTCTGGCCGTGGCGGGCCGCGGTTTCGCGGTCGTGTAGATAATAGCGCCGCAGTCCGCCGCCGCGCTCGCTGTATTCCATGAACAGCGCCTCCAGTCGGTCGAACAAATTGCCCTCGGGACCAAAGTGGCTCAGGTTACGGCCTTCCCGAAGCGCGCGCTCGACTTGCCGCTGCATTTCCAGTCGATCATAGCGATGGAAGCTATCGCCCTCGATGATGGCGGCCTTGAAACCGTCTCGCCGGAAAATGTGTTCCATCGCCACCCGCACCGTCGAGGTGCCGGCCCCGGACGATCCGGTGATCGCGATGATGGGATGCTGTTTCGACATGACCGCTCCACATGAAAATTGCGAGCGGCATTATAGCTTAGTTTATATTGCAGTGCAGCATAAAGACGATCAGGCAATCGACATATGGCTTGCGAATTGCCTGATTCAAGATGGGCGGCTCGCCTTGATGGCTGGTCAACGCGCTTTCAAGAGTCTCTAAAAGCTAAAGCGCGTGACCGAAAGCCGCCACCTCTGGTTGGCACGGGCGCAAAGGGTCCGCGCCAACCAGAGGTTGAATGAATTCAAGCGATCTCGTCGAGCACGGCGCGGACACGAGCGCCGATTTCCTCGATGGTCCCGGTTCCCTTGACGGTGCGCAGCAGGCCCTTCCGGGTGTAATAGTCGATCAGCGGCGCGGTCTTTTCCTCGAAGACCCGCAGCCGGTTGCGGATGGTCTCCTCGTTGTCGTCGGCGCGGCCGCGTCCTAGCAAACGCTTGACGATCTCCTCGTAATCGACCTCGAAGAACAGCACCAGATCGAGTGGTTGGTTGATCTTGGCCAACAGTTTGTCCAGCGCCTCGGCCTGGGCCAGATCGCGCGGGAAGCCATCCATCATGAATCCCTTGGGATTGGTCACGGCCAGGGTTTTCAGACCATTCTCGATCATGCCCAGAACGATGTCGAAGGGCACCAGTTCGCCCGCATCCATGTAGGGCTTTGCTCGCCGCCCCAGTTCGGTGCCAGCGGCCACCTCGGCGCGCAGCAGATCGCCGGTGGCGACCGTGGAGACCCCATGGCGGGCAATGATGGCGTCGGTTTGCGTGCCCTTGCCCGAACCGGGGGCACCTAGCAGAACAATTCTCATAGCGATTGCACTCTATAAAAAATTTTGGCGGAAAAACATTAGAATTTCAGCGAAAATCCACGGGGGCCGAAGCGGTTCCGTCCGCCCTCCACGCGCGGCGATTGCGGGGGCGTGGCTGTCAAGCGTTCGACCTTCGCGGTAGTATAGGCACTCTTTCATGTCTTAACCGCCGCATCAAAGGTCGCCGCCATGATTCTGGACAAAGTGGACGTCGGTCACCACCTTCCCGAGGAGTTCGAGGTCATACCAACATTCCAGCGCATGCGGGCTTAGAGGCTGTAAAAAAACCAACTATCTCAACCCCCAACCCCTAACTACAACGAGGAGGAACCATGCGGTTCATTTATCCACAGGCTGGAGGATTCGCATCGCAGGGAGGGTTCACATCATGGCAACGTTAGGCTTGATCTTAGCGTTGGTCTGCGCCGCTTGGGCTCTGTATTACGGTTATCAGTCGATACAGTGGATCCTGGCCAAGGATGCCGGCAATGCCCGGATGCAGGAAATCGCCGCCGCTGTCCAGGAAGGCGCCCGCGCCTACCTGAACCGGCAGTACACCACCATCGCCATCGTCGGCGCGGTTGTCGGCGTCATCATCCTGATTACCTTGGGCGTGCTGTCGGCCATCGGCTTCGTGATCGGCGCGGTCTGCTCCGGCGTGGCCGGCTACATCGGGATGTATGTCTCGGTGCGCGCCAACGTTCGCACCGCCCAGGCCGCCCACGGAGGATTGAACGCGGCGCTGGAAGTCGCCTTTCGGGGCGGCGCGATCACTGGGATGCTGGTGGTCGGTCTCGGCCTGCTCGGCGTGGCCGGCTATTATGGGCTACTGGGCGGGTTTGGCGCGGTTCCCGATCTCGGCCCGCTGGTCGGGCTGGCCTTCGGCAGCTCGCTGATCTCGATCTTCGCTCGTCTGGGCGGCGGCATCTTCACCAAGGGCGCGGACGTCGGCGCCGACTTGGTCGGCAAGGTCGAGGCCGGTATCCCCGAGGACGATCCACGCAATCCGGCGGTGATCGCCGACAACGTGGGCGACAATGTCGGTGACTGCGCCGGCATGGCCGCCGACCTGTTCGAGACCTACGCCGTGACCATCATCGCCACCATGCTGGTGGGCAGCCTGATGTTCACCGGAGATTTAATCAAGAACGCCGTCATCCTGCCGCTGGTGATGGGCGGCGTGTCGATCATCGCCTCGATCATCGGCTGCGGCTTCGTCAAGGCCCGGGAAGGCGAGAAGATCATGAACGCCCTGTATCGTGGCTTGGCGGTGGCCGGCGGGATTTCCGCCGCGGTTTTCCTCCCGGTCATCTTCTTGTTGATGGGGGGCGGACACACGCTGGGCCTTTGGGGTTCGGCGCTGGTGGGGCTGGGCCTGACCGCTGCCATGGTGGTCCTCACCGAGTACTACACCGCCACCGAGTACAGCCCGGTGCGCAAACTGGCGGAGGCCTGCACCACCGGCCACGCCACTAACATCATCGCCGGCCTGGCCGTGTCGATGAAGGCGACCGCGCTCCCCGTGCTCGCGGTGTGCCTGAGCATCGGCCTGACCTACTCCTGGGCGGGTTTGTACGGCATCGCCATCGCCGCCACCGCCATGCTGTCGATGGCCGGCATCATCGTCGCCCTCGACGCCTACGGGCCGATCACCGACAACGCCGGCGGCATCGCCGAAATGGCGGAAATGGACGAGAAGATTCGCGGCATCACCGATCCGCTGGACGCGGTGGGTAACACCACCAAGGCGGTGACCAAGGGTTACGCCATCGGCTCGGCTGGCCTGGCGGCCCTGGTGCTGTTCGCCGACTTCGAGCACAAGCTGGATTTGGCCCACGTCAAGGTCGATTTCTCGCTGACTGACCCGGTGGTGATCATCGGCCTGTTCATCGGCGGCATGATCCCCTTCCTGTTCGGGGCGATGGCGATGGAAGCGGTCGGTCGCGCCGCTGGCGCGGTGGTGCTCGAAGTGCGCCGGCAGTTCCGGGAAATCGCCGGCATCATGGAAGGCACGACCAAGCCCG